>NZ_JBIAZS010000010.1:116085-340406 GCF_042899335.1 Streptosporangium sp. NPDC000095 | reverse complement strand
GCTCTATCAGCGGGTCATGCGGAACGTAGACGACTACCTCGTCACCGGCGGCATCCCTGATGGGGATCACGTGAAGAAGCTGAAGGATGCCGAAGGAGTGCACGAGCTGCGTGTCGCTCTCGACCGCACGACCTGGCGGTTGACCTTTTGGAAGCCATCCAACAAGGTGATCGTGATCCTGACGGTTTTCCGCAAGACACAGGATGGGACGCAGGCCGCGGACATTGACCGAGCGATCGCTGCTAAGAAGCGATGTGAGGCAGAGCATGACCTGACCACCACGCACGTGTTCGAGAGGAGCGCATGATGGGGCACAGTCGTTGGGAGACCTACAAGGCGAAGCGTCTGCGCGAGATGGAGGCGGATGCGCAGCCCCACTCCGAGTACGAGCAGGCGGGCCGTGACCTGGAGCTTGGAGACCAGTTGCGTGAAATCCGTAAGCGCCGAGGCTTGTCGCAGAAGGTCGTAGCGGAGCGCTCCGGGATGTCCCAGCCCGCCCTGTCTCGCATCGAGGGCGGCGGTGGCATTCCGGATATAGCGACACTGCTGCGCCTTGGTGCGGCAATGGGGGTTCGGTTCCGCGTCGAGCTCGTCGTCGACGACGACACCACTGAAATCGAGCCCCTAACGGTGCATCACCGACGGCTCACGAGCGCATAAGTCGCAGGCGCAACTTCGAGGCTCAGACCGTAGGCTTCCGCTGTTCCTTCCGCGGTGGCGGTCTTCATCCGTTTGAGGCTTGCTCGGGAGTCGCCGGCGCCAGGGGAACGAGGAAAGGCCCAGCTCTAGATCACATTCTTGAGCCGAGCCTTTGAGCGTGGAGCGGGTGACGGGAATCGAACCCGCGCTGTCAGCTTGGGAATCATCTACTGACTTTGGTGCTCTGAGCTGGAAAAACGGGGGGCGCAGGTCAAAGCGGGTCAAGTCCCCGTGAGTCCCCCTGAGTGACCATGGTTCCCCGCCTGTTCTGGCACGCATCCGGCACGTGATCAAGGTAACCACCTCCTCCTTATCCGGCCTTGGAAGGTGCTGGACGGACGTGGACGCGAGCTGCCCGGTGTGCCTCTGTTGCGATACAAGTCCCATCGCTATGCCTGCCATGATGGCCCGGTGTTTCGCGAAACCGATGATCTTCCGGGTGCTTGGTACTACCTCAAGAGCGATCAAGGGCGATGCCGGGTGCTGGAAAACGAGCTGGTGAACGAGTGCGGCAGTGATCAACACCCCATGTTCGGGCGGCGAGCCGAGGCCGTAGCTTGCTGCGGAACGTGTGACGAGGTGTTGTTCAAGCTCCTTGATCAGCAAGGTTGGGTGATCGTGCACCTCACATGGCGCAGGGAGACGGATCCATCCTGGCCGGCATGCGAAGTGGTGGGGAGCTGGTCGAACGTACTTGAAGAGATGATCGATCACGGTCACTGACAACCAGTTTGGAAGATCTCGGTACGTGAGCCTCTGACCTGCTGCGCTCCAGGTCAGAGACGGTCTTGCCTTGCCCGTGAGTCCCCGTGATTCACCTTTGGTGACCCCCCTGACGGGCACGCAGCGGGCACGTATTCGCTGTGGCAGGATGACGCCATGTCGATCACACGAAAGGGCCATGGCGCGTAGACGTCCGGCTCAGATCCGCGCTGATGGCCCATGGCGCTCATGGCCAACCGCCACGGAAGTTCCCGCGATTCCAGGCCTGTCGTACCAAGGCCGTATTGCAGTCGCTCGTTTGCAGTACGAGCGCTATTGGCCCGGGGCGGTGGAAGAGGCGTTACGCGCCTGGTCGTTGCTCTTACGGAACCCCTGGCATCGGCTTCTCGATTCGGCGCAATCCTGCGGAGAGATGCTGTGCTGTCCCGATCCTGTCGAGCTTCGTACGATCCTGGACGCCGTGGTTCATGTCCTGCCCAAAAAGGACGCTCTTGTGCTACGCAAGAGGCTCGGTGACTTCGACGATCTCTGGTGGCTGCCCAAGACGTGAGCGCGCAGCCGACGTCAATCCGGAGCATCCGCATGGAGGTGAAGCCATGAGGCGGCGGCGCGTCGCCAGGGTCGGCGAGTGCATCGGTTACGGCGAGCACGCGGTGCGGCTACGGCCCGGGGTGCTGCCGGCCGGGACCGGCGCCCACGCCGCACGCCCGGACGGCGTGCGGCAGAGGGCCGGATACGGCGGCGCGGCGCGCCGCCGCTTGATACCTATGAGAACAATTCGGCAGTGTGTTGGCATGATCGAAAAAACTTCGGATTGCATCGAGGTCCGCGTCACTGCCAGCAGTCGTGATGAGGCCGATCGGATTTGTTCGGCAGTGGTGGAGCGTCGGCTGGCCGCGGGGGCTCAGGTCGTCGCGCCGATCGAGTCGACCTACTGGTGGGCCGGGCAGATCCAGCACTCCGGCGAGTGGCTGTTGCTGATGACGACGACCACCGAGCGATTCGATGACCTAGCTCGGTGTGTGCGGGAGCTGCACTCTTATGAGGTGCCGCAGATCATTGCCAGTGCACTCGTGGCCGGTACGGCTGACTACTTGGAGTGGATCAGGCGGGAGACGGTCCCTGGTTCCGGCGGGTAGCGGCGATGTCGCCGAGCAGCTCGCGGACGGCCTGGTCGGTGTGGGGTGCCAAGGCCTTCTCTACGGTGGTGAGGTGTTCGATGCCCCAGGTGGATTCGCTGCGCTGAGCGGATTCCAGGGCGCGGCGGGCGTAGGTGATTCCTTCGGCAATGTCGCCGATCTGGAGTTGGTGACGGCTCCCTCGACCGTCGTCACCGGATGGCCAAGACTGAGGCCGAGGTGACCCGCAAGGTCAGGGAACTGGAGAACAACCGGGAGTCGGGACAGGTCACCAAGCCTGGCCGCACGCCCACCGTCGCCGAGCGGATGACCGAGTATCTCGACGTGATCTGTGAGCGGCTCGTGATCTCCGACAAGATGGTGCCGCGCACTCTGACGGACTACCGGTCCAAGACGCGTCACTGGATCATTCCGCTGCTCGGGCGACATCGGCTCAACCGGCTCGCTCCCGAGCACCTCAACGAGGAACCTTTCGACCAGCACCGTGCTCAAAGTTCACCGCATCCTGTCGCGGGCGCTGACCATCGCGGTACGCCGCAACAAGCTCACACGGAACGTCGCAACTCTGGTCGACGCTCCCTCGGCCGCGTCCATCGAGATCGAACCGCTGAGTCGCGAGGAAGCCCGCAACATCCTCGATGTGGCCGGCACTCGACAGAACGGGGCGCGCTGGTCGGTCGCCCTGGCTCTCGGCATCCGCCAGGGTGAAGCGCTCGGGCTCCGCTGGCAGTACGTCGATCTGGAGACCGGAGTGATCAGGGCGTGGTTCCAGATTCAGCGCACCGAGTGGCAACACGGATGCGCCGATCCCCATAAATGCGGGGAGAGGTGGCACCGCTGGCCCTGCAAGAAGAAGTACAGTGATCACGGGCACAACCCCAGCTGTAAGGCGGATTGCAAGAAGCAGGGGCAGGCCTGTTTTAAGAGGACCTGTCTCAAGGACTGTACGAGTCACGCCGACAAGTGCCCGAAGCGCACGGGCGGAGGCATCGCCTTTCGCCAGCGAAAGGGTAAGAGCAAGCTCACTCTTCAATGCCCTCCCGAACTGCTCGCGCTCCTCAGGGCACACCGCAAGATCCAGGCTGCGGAGCGTCTCAAGGCGGGGGACCGTTGGGAGGATCACGATCTCGTGTTCGCCACACGGCCGCGACACTTCTCATCGAGCAGGGCGTGAACATCCGCGTCGTTCAGGAGGTCCTGGGCCACACGAGGGTGACCACGACCGAGAGGTACGCGCACGTGTCCACACCGTTGATGCGCGATGCCGGGGAACGGGGCCGGCCTCCGTGCTCCGGGGAAGGTCCTGAACGTTGCGACCAGGACTGCGACCACAACACCTTTGGAGATCAAAAAGGCCCTCTCCCCGTGTCTCGGGAGAGGGCCTCTGATCTGCGGAGGCTCGGGGATTTGAACCCCGGATGGGCGGTAAACCCAAACCGCATTAGCAGTGCGGCGCCATAGACCTGACTAGGCGAAGCCTCCTGGTTGCCGTTCGGCTCAGCACAGAGTACCGGCCATCAGGCAAGGCGGCAAAGTGGTTAACGATCACGTCTCGGGCAAGAGTTGGGGGAGAGTTATCCACAAGCAGTGGATAACTCTCCTCGCCCCTGTGGACAAACCAGGGAATCCGCAGCTGGGTGTGGCGGAAATCCTGTGGATTCCCAGTTTGCGAGACGCTACATCTCACCACGTGAACACTTCCGAGGCCCCGACCGTCCGGTGGGACCTCGGGTGGTCACGGAGATCAGGCGGCCGGGTTGGCCTCGCCCTCGATCTCGATCTTGATCTTCTTGCCGACCAGGACGCCGCCGGTCTCCAGCGCCTGGTTCCAGGTCAGGCCGAACTCCTCGCGGTCGATCTCGGCCTTGATCGAGAAGCCCCAGACGTCCTGGCCCCACGGGTTGGTGCCGGCGCCGCCGTACTCGACGGTGAGCTCGACCGGCTTGGTGACGTCGCGGATGGTGAGGTCACCGACGAGGGTGAACTCGTCACCGGAGTGACCCAGAACGCGGGTGCTGCGGAAGGTCAGCTCGGGGAACTTCTCCGCGGAAAGGAAGTCGTCGCTGCGCAGGTGGCCGTCACGGTCGGGAGCACCGGTGGTGATGCTCGCGGTCTTGATCGAAAGCTGCGCGGAGGAGTCGAGGGGGTTCTCGGCGATGGTGACGGTGCCGGCGAACTCGTTGAAGTGACCGCGAACCTTGCTCACCATCATGTGCTTGACGACGAAGCCGATCTGGGTGTGGGCGACGTCCAGAGCGTAGGTGCCCGGGGCGGGGATCTGAAGGTTCTCCCAGGTCCGAGTGGTCATTTTCTGCTCCCGAAGAGATGCTTGCCGATTGGATGATTGCGTCAACAGATTTCTACACGAGAAATATTCCTCTCGTCAACTACTGTCGGGTAGGGTATGACCGTGAACCACTTTGACGACCCCCGGCTGACGGCGATGGGCCTCCTCGCCGAGGTCTACAGCGGCATCGCGGCGAAGTCGCACGAGTCCTTCGCGGCCGCGGGGCTTTCGGAGGTCGACTTCGAGACGTTGGTCAGGCTGGCGCGCTCGCCACAGCGGCGGCTGCGCATGAGCGATCTGGCGGCGCAGACGAGCCTGTCCACGAGCGGGACGACCCGGGTCGTCGACCGGCTGGAGCGCGAGGGCCTGGTCATGAGACAGGCGTGTCCCACCGACCGGCGGGCCTCCTACGCGGCCATCACCGAGACCGGCGTCGACCGGCTCGGCGAGGTCCTCCCGCAACACCTGATCGACATCGAGACCTGGTTCACCGGGCTTCTCCCTCCCGCGGAGCTCGACTCCTTCCTCGCCACCCTCAGGACCATCCGCGACGCCGTACGACCGTGCGCCACCGCGGGGGCCGAGGACTTCCGGCAGGAGCAGGGCGCGCTCATCCCGTCCGATCCAGGTGCCGCGGCTCGGAGGGCGTGAGGTCCCCGCGGAGTTTGGCCATTCCCCGGGAGACCGTGCTCTTGACCGTCCCGACGCTGATCCCCAGGGCCTTGGCGATCTCCGGCTCGGTCATGTCCTCGTAGTAGCGCAGGACGACGGCGGTCCGCATCCGGGTGGGCAGCCGGTCGAGGGCCTGCTCGACACGTTCCGGAAGGTGTTGGCCGCCCGCGGCGACCGGCTCGGGCAGCTCGCCCGACGGATACTCCTCCAGCTTGCGCCGCCGCCACCAGGAGATGTTGATGTTGACCATCGCCCGGCGTACGTATCCGTCCAGGGCGCCGCGGTCCTGGATGCGGTCCCAGGCGAGATAGGTCTTGACCAGCGCCGCCTGCAGCAGGTCCTCGGCGTCGCTCGGATGCCCGGTGAGCCGGTAGGCGGCACGCAGCAGCGCGGGGCCGCGAGCAAGGACATACTCGCGGAACTCCTCGTCGGTCCCGCCGGTCACCGCGATCACCAGCCTGTGCTCCAGGTGCTTAGGTGCCAGAATCGCAGCCCGAACCCATACTGCGGCTGAACCGAAATCTATATTTCATCCATCAAAGGTAAAGATCGGCTTCGATGGGCGATGGAGCACGCAAGAACCATTAGATAGCGGTTTGTTGTGGGGTGGGCACCAATGCGTTCCACCAGGGAGGGGAACTTTAGTACCTGGTTGGACACCTGCCGTGATTATTCGTGGAGCGGACAGCGGGATTCCGCGAAGCGTGTGACGCTGGCTGCGACACCTCGCAGAATTGGGGAGCGACGATGCCCTATCGCAGCGCCGATCGCCGCCGTACGCTGGCTGCCGCCGCGCTTGGCCGGACCGTCCAGGAACCGGGCCCTCTCCCCTTCGAAGGCGAGTCCTTCCACGCGGTCAGCGGCACCGTCCTCGACGTCAGCCCGCATCTGATCGTCATCGACACCCCGGAGGGCGAGGAGGAGCGGCTCGTCATCGCCCCGTGGGCGACCGCCTGGCGCGGTGAGGCCGTCAGCCCCGCCGACCTCCCCCGGGGGGCCAACGTGATTATCAAGGCGCTGCGGTCCGGCCGGGTCGTGGACCGGATCTGGGCGGACATCACCAGGATCACCGGGGTGATCCAGTCGATCGGTACCGAGGGCAAGGACCACACCGTGGAGCTGTACTGCGGGCCGCACCGCGGGCGGCGCACGATCGTCATCCCCTACCGCTCCTCAGGCCGGCTGCGGGTGAGGCATCCGCGGTTCGAGCCCGGCTATCTGTTCGACGCCATCGGGGTCCGCGAGGACGGTGCGGCGCGGGCGCGGTTGCCCGCGACCTCGCAGCCGCCCTACCGGTGGACGGCCGTACCGCCACCGCCCTCCGGCTACGTCGGCGTGCAGTCGCGGATCTCGGGCACGGCGACCTGGTCGGACACCTTCGACGACGGAGAGCAGGGGGTGGCCTACCCCATGCTGGAGCGGGCCGACACGGCGTGCGACGACACCGGTGTGTCCTGCGCGGGGTTGCCGTACCTGGCGCTGGGGTCGATGCTCAACGTGCGCAACGTGTGCGCCGGGCGCACCTCGCTCCTGCCGATCGTGGCCTGCGGCTGCCTCGCCGGCCGATTCTGTGACCGGTGCCTGGAGTGTGGCACCTCCCCGCGCGGCCGGATTCTGGAACTGTCACCGAGTTCCTTCGTGGAACTCGGCGGAGACCTGACCACCGGGTGCTTCAACGCCCGGCTTGGAATGGGGTGACACGGATGTTGACGACGATCGCCGCCGCACAGCTGCCGGTCGTGTTCGTGCTGCTGGTCGCGGGCACGGTCGCGAAGGTCGGAACGGTCGTACGCGAGACCGAGCCGGGCATGCTGAGCAAGCTGGGGCCGGCCGTGCTGGTGCCCGAGCGCTGGCGCGCGCCGGCGATGCTGTGCTGCGCGTTCGTGGAGTTGTTCCTGGCGAGCGGGCTGCTGCTGACCGGCCATCCGTTCTTCCGGTGGGCGACCGCCGGGTTCTTCGCGGTCTCCACCTACGTCCTGTGGGAGCTGCGGCGTCGCCGTCCGGACGCGGGCTGCGGCTGCTTCGGCGAGGTCAGCGCGCTCCCGGTGGGACGGCGGTCACTCGGCCGCACCATGGTGCTGACGGCGATGTCCCTCGGACTGCTCCTCACCCCGGGGATCTCCGGCTGGGAGTCGACGGCGGATCTGACGTGGACCCACGCGTCGGCCGCGCTCGCGGGGCTGCTGCTGCTCGCCGCGCTCTCACCGGAGATCGAGGAGACGGTCGCGAGGCTCCGCCACCGGGCGCCCTGCGAGCAGCGCCGCCTCGACCCGGCCACCGCGCTCGGACGGCTGCGGTCGAGCGCCGTCTGGCGTTCGCACCTGGGACTGCTGTCGAGCAAGGATCCGGTCGACAGCTGGCGGGAGCTGTGCTGGCGGTTCTTCGTCTATCCCGGCAACAGCCACACGGGCGACCCCGTCGACGTGGTCTTCGCGATCTATCTGAGCGGACGGCACCCGGCGGTGCGGGTCGCCATGGTCGGTCTGGACGGGCGGCCGGTGGCGACGGAGTCTCTGCCGGAATCTCTGCCGATCTCGGCTGGACGCTAGAGAGCCCTAGATTTTCCTAGGGCAGCACGATTGAACTCTATATGGCTCTCTAGCTTCCCCACTAGAGAGCCATATAGAGGGCTAGGGGTTCCCGTACACTATATCGAACAAATGTTCGATCAGATCGGTTGTGACCGCAGGAATTTTCCGAAGTGCGGAACGGTGAACGCGATCAGCCCGCGTTCCGCGCTGTAGATGAGGCCCTTCTTGATGAGGCTGTCGCGGGCCGGGGAGAGGCTCGACGGCTTGCGGCCGAGCCCTTCGGCCACCTCGGCGGTGGCGACGGGCTCGTCGCCGATGGCGGCCATGGCGTGCATGTAGTCGCGCTCGGCGGGGGTGGCCCGCTCGTAGCGGCTGCCGAAGAACCCGACCGCGAGCTCCTCCTCGGCCTCCGGCGCGGAGACCCTGATGTCATCGGCGGTGATCGGGCTGCGCAGCGCCAGGTCCCAGGCGACCTTGCCGTACGCCTGGACGAAGTAGGGGTAACCGTCGGCGGCCACATAGAGGGCGTCGAGGGCGTCCTGGGTGAACTCCACGCCCTCGCTCTCGGCCGGGGCGATGAGCGCGAGGTCGGCCGCCTCCCGGTCGAGGCGATCGATCCTCGCGTAGCGGAAGAGGCGCTCGGAGTAACTCTTGCTCGCCGAGAGCACGCTGGGCAGGTGCGGCAGCCCGGCGCCGACCACGATCAGCGGGCCGCCGCTCTGGGAGAGCTCGTGGCAGGCCGCGCAGAGCGCCGAGACGTCGGGGGCCTGCACGTCCTGCATCTCGTCGATGAACAGGGCGATGCCGACCCCCAGGTCGGTGGCGACCGCGGCGGCGTCGACGAACAGCTCGGTGAGGTCGATCTCCAGGTCTCCGGAGTCGGCCCGCCCCCGGCCCGCGGGCACGTCGATCGCGGGCGACCAGTGTGAGGTGCCCTTGGCCGCGGACGGGTCGCGCATCGCGAACGCTTTGAGCACGCCGAGGAACTCCTCGATGCGCTCGGGCGCCCGATGTCTCGGGGCGAGCTCTCTGATCGCCATGTGCAGGGCGGCGGCCACCGGACGCCGGATCGACTGGTCGGGTCTCGCCTCGATCTTGCCGGTGCCCCACAACCGCTGCATGGCCATCGACTTGAAGGTGTTGAGCAGAACGGTCTTGCCCACGCCGCGCAGCCCGGTGACCACCATGCTGCGCTCGGGGCGCCCTCTGGCCACCCGTTCCAGGACGATCTCGAACTGCTGCAGCTCGCGGTCGCGGCCGGCGAGCTCCGGGGGGCGTTGTCCGGCACCGGGAGCGTAGGGATTGCGCACGGGGTCCACGCTCTCGGACTTTATGACGGGATATAGCGGCCTGCTTAGAATTCCGTAGAAAGCGCTACGGCGTGTCGCGCCGCCCTCCGCCGACGGGCGAGGGAGCGGGGGGCGCGTCGTCGACGGCACCGCGAGCGTCGCCATGGCACACCCCTCACCTGGGAGAACGTCAGACCGAACCCGTGTTCGATCCCGTGCCCATGACTGTAGCGCGGGTTCGAACACAGGCGCGATACGTTTCGATGAAAAGCCTCCCCAAGGAATGTGGGCCCCCACGCCAAGCGGCCACGAACCCGGTCGTAAGCGGCACCCCCTCGGAGAACGTCGCCGGGATCGGGGCCTGACCGCCGGAGCCTACGATCGACCACGGGTGGATCACCGCCGCAGCCACCTCCCGCCCCGGGCGGGCCGGTCGCCTACAATAGCCTTTTGTCGCTTTTGTCCGTTTTTCTGAGGAGGCGGCACGTGTCAGGTTCCCGATTCATGATCCGTACGCGGGCCGTGCTCGCGGCGACCGCCGGCTGCCTGGCGGCGGCCGCGTGTGGCCCGGCCACCTCCCAGCCCGCCCCGGCCGCGCCCCCGGCCACCTCCGCGCCGATCTCGGCGTCCTCGCCCTCCACCGGGGTGACCCCCCCGGAGCCGTCCGCCGCGACGCCGACGGCCGGCCCGTCCACCACGGTGTCGCCGACCCCGACAGGCCCGCCGGAGTTCGCCGCGAAGGTCTCCCGGGTCGCCCGTGAACGGCTCGAACACTCGTGGCGGCCCGGATGCCCGGTCCCGGTCGGCGACCTGCGGCTGATCACGATGACCTACTGGGGCTTCGACGACAAACCACACACCGGCGAGCTGGTCGTGAACAAGGACGTCACCGACGACATCGTCTCCGTCTTCCGTCGCCTGTACGACTGGCGCTGGCCGATCCGCAGGATGGAGCTCGTCGACGTCTACAAGGCCAGCGACTTCGCCTCCATCGAGGCCGACAACACCTCGGCCTTCAACTGCCGCCCCGTGGAGGGGACGAGCAACTGGTCCAAGCACGCCTACGGCCGGGCGATCGACATCAACCCGCGCGAGAACCCGTACGTGTACGCCAACGGCTCGGTGTCGCACAAGAACGCCCGCGAGTTCGCCGAGCGCCCGCTGAAGGCTCCCGGGGTGATCAACCCAGGTGACCGCGTGGTCAGGGCCTTCGAGCAGAAGGGCTGGGAGTGGGGCGGCTCCTGGTCAGGCGCCAGGGACTACCAGCACTTCGCGAAGGGCGGGAGCTGAGCCCGGCGCATCGACGAGAGCCGGGTCGGGCTAGCCCTGCATTCCGCACGTGACCCCGGCCAACCTGGGGCGATTACCCATGGCACTGGATCAGATATAGCTGCTGAGCTGTGACGATGCGACACTTGCGGAAAACAGGGCTAGCCGTACGCCGGGGAGACGTCGGCGGGCTGGAGCAGGTCCCAGCGGTTGCCGTACAGGTCCTGGAAGACGACGACCTGGCCGTACGGCTCGCTGCGCGGGGCCTCCTCGAAGACGACGCCCGCCGCCAGCAGGCGCTCGTAGTCGCGGGTGAAGTCGTCGGTGTGCAGGAACAGGCCGACCCTGCCGCCGGTCTGGTCGCCGACCCTGGCCTCCTGCTCAGGACCGTTGGCGCGTGCGAGCAGCAGCGCCGTCTCCCCGGCGCCGCGCGGGCGGACGGTCACCCAGCGCCTGCCGTCGCCCAGCGGCGTGTCCTCCAGGAGTTCGAAGCCAAGGACGTTCAGGTAGAAGCCGATGGCCTCGTCGTAGTCGCGTACGACGACGGTGGTGAGACCGAGGTAGGACCCCACCGGTGGCTCCTGCCTCTTCAGGGGGCCTCTTCCCGCGGGCAGGCCGGCACGGGCGCTCTCCTGAAGATTGGTGATCCTCAGGATGACCCGGGCGGCGAGCAGGCCCGCGGCGATCGGCAGCAGGACGCAGGCGACGAGGACGGCGGTCTCCGCAACGGTCATGCCCGCGTACCCCAGAGGTACGGACGCCGCCTCCATCACCGCCCACGCCAGCCATGTCAGCCACCACGCCCAGACCAGACCCGAGCGGCGCCCCCGGTACCGGTAGAGGTCGGTTCCCGGCCGCAGCCCGCCGGGCCTTGAGGTGGTCAGGATGTCGTCGACGAGCCCCTTGGGGACGAACAGGTTGACGAGGGGGGCGATCCATCCGAACACCAGGAACGGCGTGGCGTACCTGTGGAGAACACCGGGAGAGATCGCGTACGCGTTGGCCCGGGCGCGGAACGACCAGCACATGAAGGCGATGCCCGCCGCCAGTTGGAGGGCCAGGAAAAGAAGGAGGATCGGGGAGAGGAGCAGCGCGAACACGGCGTTCCACTCGTCGGCCGCCCGCCACGACCAGCCCTCCCGGTAGAGGAGCCGAAGCACCGAGGTCCCCGCGGCGAAGACCGAGTTCAGTGCGATCAGGGTGAGGGCCACGGTCGCGAACGCGCGGACCGGCCGCAGGACGCGAACAGGTGCGAAACGCGCGCTCGGATACATGCGAGTCCTTCAACGAGGATCAAAACGGCAAGTATGCCGGATCATGACATGGCAGCATGAACGATTTTTACCTGCCGGCCGTCCCCTCCATCCCCGGCGTCTCCCTGATCGGCCGGGGGCGGAGAATCCTCAAGCATGCCCTGGGACATCATGAAGTCATGACGGCGAGGGATGGGGACGGTTGGGCCCGGTGCGATCTCGGGCACCGGCACTGGGGGGTGTACGGCGCGGCCGGTCTGCTCGCCGTCCACCACGACCCCGCGGACGGGCCCCGCGTCCTGATGCAGAAGCGCGCTGCGTGGAGCCACCACGGCGGCACCTGGGGACTGCCGGGCGGCGCCCGCGACAGCCACGAGGACACGATCGAGACCGCGCTGCGCGAGGCCTTCGAGGAGGCCGCGCTGGACGGTACCGATCTACGGGTCCAGGGCGTCTACCTCGACGACCACGGCGGCTGGTCCTTCGAGACCGTGATCGCCGAGGCCTCCGAGCTGCTGCGCGTGGTCCCCGCCAGCGCCGAGAGCGACGACCTGCGCTGGGTCCCCACCGAGGAGATCACCGCGAGGGAGCTCCACCCCGGCTTCGCCGCGACCTGGCCGGTCGTCGGCCTCGCGCTCACCCCCTCCCTCGTCGTCCTCGACATCGCCAACATCGTGGGCGCCCGCGCCGAACACGGCTGGTGGAGGGATCGCGCGGGGGCGGCGTCCAGACTGCTCGCCGAGATCGGCGCGAGCGCCGGCGACGGCCGGTTGACCGTGCCCGGCCGTACGCCGACGCTGGCACGCTGGTTTCCCAGGCTGACCGCGATCGTCGAGGGAGCCGCCCGCGGCGTCACCTCCGTACCCGGCGTCCGGGTGATCGCCGCGCCGGGGAGCGGGGACGACGCCGTCGTCCAGGCCGTACGGGACGCGCGGCCGTGGGAGCACGTCCTGGTCGTCACCGCCGACCGAGGACTGCGCGAGCGGGTCACGGAACTGGGCGCCGAGGTCACCGGGCCTCGGTGGCTGCTGGCACAGCTCTGATCCAGCGGATCAGCGCGGGACTCCGACCCCGCGGATCAGGCGCGGGACGGTTCCGGTTCCAGGGGCGGCACCGGTTTCAGATCTCGGGTGGCCCGGTGGAACAGCCAGTAGCTCGTCACGGCGGTGGCGATGAAGAACAGCCTCGCCGGCCGGGGGATGTCCAGGATGAGCAGGCCGTCGCTGAGCGAGTGGAGCATGGCCGCCGTGACGAAGGCGACGACGATGGGCAGGGCGACGACGGCGCGCCCCCGGACCTCCCAGATGCCGAAGGCCACCGCGCAGACCAGGCCCGTCCAGACGAGGTGGCTGAAGGGGGTGCTGAGGCCGCGCAGGAGAAGGACCGTGCCCGCGCCCATGGCACCGTCGTGGTTGGCGACGCTCTTCCAGGCGTAGGCCATCGACTCCATGATCGCGAACCCGGTCGCGCACGCCAGGCCGAGTGCGATCCCCGCGGCCTTGGTGAGGTGGCGGCCGGTGAGCGCGACCGCGAGGGGCGGGACAAGTTTCGCGGGTTCCTCGATCCAGCCGACCCGCAGGATCGAGGTGCTGTTCTTCTCGGAGATGAGAAGCGCGTCGAAGTAGCCGCCGAGCAGGAGCGCGACGCCCCCGCCGAACATGAACATGCTCGCCAGCGTCATGGCCGGCACGCTGGTGGCGATGTGGATACGGTCGTGGACGGCGAGCAGGAGCGCGATGGGCCCGGCTGCCGCCCCGTAGAAGAAGGCCGCGGGCAGGACGGCCTGGTTACCGGCCACCTGCATCATGGTGATGAGCGAGAAGGACAGAACGATCAGGGCGATCCACGCCTTGAACCATCGATGCCGATAGAAGCGCAAATGGTCTCGCATGGTAGGTAATTTCCCAGTAGGTTTGCCCTAGATTCGGGCGATTTGTCGATGTTTACCTAAATGTCGACTCCAGCGCGATCACCGGACCGATGACGTGGTCAGCCGAGAGCTGCGAGCGTTATGATCACTTTTATCCGCTCTTGCCAGCCCCCCGGAGACCGCACGTGGGCTACCCGCCGCAGTACGGCCAGCCGCCACGTGGCGAGACAGGACGCGGGCTGGCCGCGATAGTCATCATGGCCGTCGGGGTGGCCATCGGGGCCCTCATCACCGTTCTCACGGTGCTCAACCCGCCCTCGTCACCGCCGAGCACATCCCCGACAGGCGGCGGCGAGCACTCGGAGGTCTCGGTCCGCCAGGCCGTCCAGCCGGCACTCGACGCCTACAGCAGCGGGTTGTACGGCGACTTCTGGGACCTGTGGACCGTCGAGGCGCAGGGGCTCATCGCGCGGGAGGAGTATGTGAGGCTGTTCGAGATCTGCCCGCCGCCCGTGACGAACTCCCCGCTCACCATCTCCACCGTCACGATCACCGGAGACAGCGCCAAGGTCGAGGCGGCCAGGCTCGGCGAGACGACGGAGTTCGGCTTCGTCTTCGAGAGCAGTGCGTGGCGGTACGAACCGTCGCCCGAGGAGCGGCTCACCTACCAGGCTCCGGTCGACCAGATAGCCGCGCAGCGGCGGGCCCTGGGACTCTGCGGCGCGACCACCCCCAGCCCCGGCGCGACCGCCCCCACCGATCCCACTGCTCCCACCACTCCTACGAACCCCGGTGATCCCTCCGTTCCTACGAATCCCGGCGATCCCTCCGCCCCCACGAACCCCGGCGATCCTTCCACTCCTACGAATCCCGGCGATCCTTCCGCTCCCTCCGGCCCCACGAACCCCGGCGATCCTTCCGCTCCTACGAATCCCGACATTCAACCGCCGGGGTTCCAGCAGTGATGACCTTTGATGCAGAAGTGCTGCCATAATCCGCAATTCGCAGCTACTGTCGAACGCATGGCCCACTCCATGCCGGCATGGCGAGACGGCACAGGATCGGAAAAACCATCATCAAATGATCACGATGGCGCCAGACAAGAATCGGATTCGGTTCCGCTGTGGCTGGCGCACCTTCAGCTCAGAGAAGGGCAAAAGGAAATCAGCGCACCGGTTTCTGATACAGCTATCACCATAGAGCTGGATAAAGCGGATTATGAGGCGCTTTCCCGTAAGGCGCGGCTGACCGGAAACCGCCTCGCCGACGTGATCCACGCGGCTCTCCAGAGAGAGATCGGCAACAAACCCCACGTGATCACCCTGATGCGCCGCTGGAACCTGCATCGCGATGACCTCGACACGGCGGCCGACTCCCTCGGGGTCGACCAGCTCTCCGAGGCGGAGTGGGGCCAGATCGGCATTCGTCGCTTCCGGAGGCGCTGAGCCATGCTTCCCGGTCGAGTGCTCGACGTGAGCGCACTGGTCGACATCGCGGTGGCGAAGACCGAATACTCGCGCAGCGTCGCGGCCATGTGTCTCTTCCGTGGCGGCGGGATATGCGTCCCGGCGACCAGTCTCGCGGCCGTCCTGTCCATCTCCCCGATCTCGACCCAGGTGGAGCTGTTCGAGCTCGTCACGACACCCGGCGTGAAGATCGACGACTTCACCCACGGGAAGGTCGGGGACATCGCGGAGATCCTCGACGGATCGCGCGACATCACGGCCGGACACGTCGTCTGGTGTGCCCGCGCCACCAAGTGGCCCATCCTCACCGATCGCGGGGCGGAGCTCGTCCAGTACGACCAGAACATCGAGATCGATCCCCTGCCCTGACCCGCTCCCCGGCCGGGTGACGTGGCCGAGCGGCGCGCCGGCATGGCGGCCACCGCCGACCGTACGGACCCGAACCTCGGCAGGGGCCTTACATTCATACCTTTTCAGTCAAAAATGATGCCAAATATCGTCATACGCACGATCGATTTTCCCGGCCGCGGCTTTCACACTGGAAGAGTGACATTCCAGATGAGGCGCATCAAATTGGAGATTCCTGACGGACCGGAATATGACCAGGTGCGCGATATGCACGGTCACGCGGTCACGGTGTTCGCGTCCACGGAGATCAACGGCGAACGTTCCCTGAAAATCGGCAGCAGGACCCTGCTGCTGAGGAAGGTGGGCGAGGACGAGGACGAGGAGGGACCGCTGGACGTCTACCGGGCCGAGTCCATTTCCGAACCCTCGTACTGACCTCCGCCCCCTCTGAGGGTCCATCCCCACCGAGGATCCACCCTCTCCGATGGTCCGTCCCGCGCCCCGGATCCCGGTCGCCGCGCTCCGGTGTCCCATCCCCGGCGTCTCCGTGCCCTGGTTTTTCCGTGCCCGGCTCATCTGCCTCGCTCGTCCCCGCACCGGTGCGCCTACCTCGAAGGACCGGTGACGCCCTGCCCCGGATCCACGAATCGCCGTACGGGACGCCCTGGAGGCCTGAGGATGTGCCACGGCGGTAAGCCGCGGAAGACGTCCCGCGCGAAGTGCGCGCGAGAGTACGCCGCGGACGTCCCCCGCGGAGTGAGTGGGAGTACGCCGTTCCAACCGGGGAACTCGTGAGGGAAACGCGCACGCCCGTCCAGCACGAGGAGCTCCGACCCGATGCGCATCACCTTCGCCACCGAAGCGGCACCCGGCAGGCAGAACGCGGACGCCGACAAAACCACGGACGCCGCAGGTATCACGGACACCCTGGACAGCGCGGACAGCGAAGACAACGAGGACTTCTTCGGGGCGACCCCGGACGCCTACGTCCTCCTCGACGGCGCCGGCACCCCCGCGGGGGCGGAGACCGGATGCGTTCACGGCGTCGGCTGGTACGTACGCTCCCTGGGCTCGACCCTCCTCGCGGGCATGACGCAGGACACGGGAACGCTCACGGAGATACTCGCGAACGGCATAAAAGCCGTCGCCTCCCTCCACCACTTCCTCTGCGACCTCACCCACCCCGGATCGCCGTCCGCCACAGTGATCATGGTCCGCCGTATGGCGGGCAACCTGGACTTCCTCGTCCTGTCGGACTCCGTCCTCCTCCTGGACGTGGTCGGCGAGCAGGAGCCGACGGTCGTCTGTGACGACCGGGTGAACCGGATCGGCAGGGCGCATCGGTCGGCCATGGACAGCCTCGCCCACGGAAGCGCCGAGCACGTGACCGCGCGCCGGGAGTACGTGGAGACCATGCGGGACCACCGCAACCGCGAAGGCGGCTTCTGGATCGCCGCCGTCGACCCGCTCACCGCCGAACGGTCGCTCACCGGCACGCTCCCCGCCGACCGGGTCCGGGCGGCCGCCCTGCTCAGCGACGGAGCCTCCCGGCTCGTCGACCTGTTCGGGCTGACCACCTGGCGCGAGGCCCTCGACATCCTCGAACGCTCAGGACCCGGCGAGCTGATCCGCAGGGTCCGCGAGGCGGAGGACACCGATTCCGACGGCTCCCGCTGGCCCCGGACGAAAACCCACGACGACGCGACGGCCGCCTACTGCCTGTTCGACCGAGGGTAAGCCTGTTTCCCCGAGATCTCCTGGAGAGCGAGGGCCCATTCGTCTCCGGTGTCGGCCGGGTCGGGTCCGGAAGGGCTGGGCAGGACGCGGACGCCTTCGGCCCTGAGGCCCTCGACGCTCCGGCGGAACGGCGCGCGTGTGGCGAGAGCGTCGTTGACGAAGGGAAGGACGACCACGGGGATGCCGAGGCCGGGTGCCTCGGCGAGGAGGCCGAGGGCGTAGGTGTCGGCGATGCCCTGGGCGAACTTGTTGACGGTGTTGTAGGTGGCGGGGGCGACGATGATCGCGTCGGCCCTGGGCGGCTTGGGCTCGTCCGGCCTTCGATACCGGCTGCGGACGGGACGTCCGGTCTGCCGTTCCAGGGCGGGGACGTCGATGAAGTCCAGTGCGGACGGGGTCGCGACGACCTGGACGACCCAGCCCTCGTCCAGGGCGAGGGCGACGAGACGGCCGACGTCCCGGGCGGCGCCCGCCGCGCACACGATGACGTACAGAAGCCTGCCGGACTCGGTCACGCGATCACTCCCGGGTACGCGACATATTCGCGGGTTCCAAGCAGAAGACACCTTGACGGCTGTGACGGACGGTGGAGACTTGTCCGGTGGTCAAAACACTACGTCCCCAGAACTACAACGAGGCGATCTACGTCGGACACTTCTTCCGTACGGGCATGCCCGTGGTGATGGACCTCAACGGGCTCACGGACGACGAGGCGAAACAGTTCGTCGACTTCGCCGCCGGCCTGGTGTTCGGCAGAGGCGGGGACATGGACCGGCTGTCCCCCAAGGTCTTCCTGCTGATGCCTCACGGACTGGGCAATCGGGTGCCCACCGTCGAAGAGGCACCGTAGGCAGGCCGGCTTCAACCTTCTCCCATACTTCGTCTCACGCGCCGGAGAGGCGACTCGGGACGGCTCTCGATCAGGGGAATCTGTCGTGGGCGGATGGCAGGATCGTCGCCGTGACAGACATCGACGACCTCCTCCGGCGCGTGTTCACGAAGGCGAGCGCGAGCGAAGAACGACTGCCTCCCACCGCGACGGAGGAAGAGGTCGCGCGGGCGGAGAACATCCTGGGTTTCGGGCTTCCTCCGCTGTTCGCACGGCTCTATCGGGAGGTGGCCGACGGCGGCTTCGGCCCCGAATACCAGCTCTTCCCGCTCCTGGGAGAGGGCCGCACCGCCGTGAGCGTCTACCACGAGGAACGCGCGGCCTCAGGGCTTGGCGAGAAGGCGTACTGGCCGGCGGAGGTCCTGCCGATCCTGGACTGGGGCTGCGGCATGTACGCCGCGATGGACTGCCGGACCCCTGCAGGCACGATACTGCTCTTCGAGCCGAACGGAATCGAAGACGACTGGCACGACGCATGGTACGTCGACTCCGAGAGCCTGCCCGACTGGCTTGAGACCTGGGTCTCGGGAACCGGCTGGTACGAGGAGGACTCCGAAGAAGAGGGTGGGATGCGGCGATGGGAGGCCGCTCGGCGGCGCCTGGCGGAGAAGAGCTGACCTGCCGTTCATCCCGCAAGCTCGTCTTCCGACGCTCCCGGAGCCCTCGGCCGCGTACGGCACGCCCCTTCGAGGCCCGGGCCGCGCACGGCGCGCCTTTTCGAGGCCCGGGCCGCGTACTGTGCGCCTCTCCCTCGATCCTGGCGTGACGCGGAGATGTGCGACCCACCCCGCTCAGCCCGAACGCGACATCGTCGCGGCGCGGGCCATCGACCGGCATGCCGTACGGTCGGCGATCAGCGAATCTCCCACCACTTCAGGTTGGCGGCCGCGTGGGAGGTCGGCTCGATGATCTCCCACGCCTCGGCGATCAGACCGTCGTCGAGCCGCCAGATGTCGACGACCGTGATCTCCGGCCCGGCACCGGGCAGCCGGCGCCGCGAATGCATCACGACGTGTTCGCCGTCGGCCAGCACGTGCTGGATCTCGACCTGCATGCCGGCGAGCGGGACGAGCGCGGCGCCCACGGCGGCCAGCCATTCCGGCTTCGTCCGGGAGGTCGCGTCCGGCCGGTGGTGCAGGAAGTCGTCACTCAGCAACGGCGCGAGCGCGTCGACGTCACCGGTCGCGACCAGCGCCGTCAGCGCCTGCTGGACGATGCTCTTGTTGTCGTAAGCCATGTTCTGCGTGGTCATGGGCAGCAGTGTTTCCACCTTCCGGGAAGATTGTCGATGAAATCCCATTTCATGGCGTCCGGCTGTTCGATGAGTAGCATCGACGTCCATGTACACGGTGGGTGAACTGCTGCGGCAGTGGCGGCATCGCCGGCGACTCAGCCAGCTGGACCTCGCGATCGCCGCCGACGTGTCGGCTCGTCACGTCAGCCTGGTGGAGACCGGCAAGTCCCACCCGAGCACCGAGATGATCCTGCGGCTGGCCGAGCAGCTCGACGTGCCATTACGTGAGCGCAACCGGCTGCTGCTGGCCGCCGGCTTCGCGCCCCGCTATGCCGAGCGACCGCTCGATCAGCAAGCGCTGGCGGCGGCCTGGAGCGCGATCGAACGGGTGCTGCGCGCGCATGAGCCGTATCCGGCACTGGCCGTCGACCGCCGATGGAACATCGTGATGCGCAATCGCGCCATCGCCCCGTTCCTCACCGACGTCGCCCCCGACCTGCTGACCCCGCCGATCAACATGGTGCGGCTGGGATTGGATCCGCGCGGCCTCGCTTCGCACATCGTCAACCTGGCGCAGGTGCGTGCACTACTGCGCATCCGGATCACACGGCAGCTCGCCACGGCTCCCGACCCCGAGCTCACCGCACTCTACGAGGACTTCCTCGCCCCCCACCCGGAGGACGCGAGTCAGCCGGTCGAGTCCGAGATCGCCATCCCAATGATCTTCAACTTCGGCGGGCGGGAACTGCGACTGTTCTCGACGACCACCACCTTCGGCACTCCGATGGACATCACCCTGGACGAGGTCGCGATCGAGTCGTACTACCCGACGGACGCCGAGAGCGCCGCCTACTTCACCTCACCCGACATCGGCGTATAGCACCCCTGGCAACCCGGTCGCAGGGGAAGCTATTGGGAACGAGTTATGAGGCGAGCAGATCGAAATGGAAACCGACGATCAGCAGTGCGGCCGCCACAATACGGATGTGAACCGCGCGGGGATGCGTGAAAATCGTAGGCAGCTTCGCGCACACCTTGTCGATGACAAGTACGGTTCCTGCTATGGCCAGGGGGAGCAGAAAGCACAGCGCGACGATGGCGACAATCCTGAGGAGGCCGACGAACACATCCAAGCCGGAGACAGCAACCGGTACGGGAATGTCGATGCTCCATACGAGGTCCCATATGGCGACCCAGCTGAACGCCATGACAAACGAGGCAACCGAAAACGAATATATCAACGCGTGGCTCCAGAGAGCCTGAACGAGGGCGTGTAGCCGACCTGCGAACGACGTGAGACGCTCGGGACCCGCGATGTCGAGCAGGATCGTCATACCGCTGACGAAGGCCGCGATTTTCCCGGCCCTGCCCCACCAGATCATCGGCAGGCCGAACATGTCGTTTCCCAAGGTGGACCTGCCGTCCAGCCACATCTGCCACGCCTCGAAATAGCCGATGTCCGCCACGATCGGAGCGTATGACCTGCCTTACCTCCTGGCCAGTGCCTCGCTTCGATGCACTCGAGGACGGAGCAGCAAGGGGACGGCGGAGAAATGGGGGAATGAGGTGTTATCGGATGCATATGTCCGAATAATCCAGGGAATATTCAGGCTAATTCAGAGCCGACTTCCTTGCCAATCCAAAAGCCCGGCTGTTCAGATCCACCCAAGTCAACCGTCCTCCATTCCCGTACCCCTCACTCAACGGCTGCGTCGATGGCCGCCGGTGCTTACGAATCCGACGGCGACCTACACATGACGCACCGACCTTGGGTCGGACCGCGCCGGCCTGACCGGCGTTTTACCGGCCGAGTGCGAATCCTCCGGTCATGGCCACGGCCATGACAGCTACCAATACGCCCGTGCCGATCTTCATCGCCCTGGATTCCACCAGGATGCCGATGGAGAACAGCAGTATGGCCGGGATGACCAGGACGACACTCATCACCGGCATGACTCTCCATACGCCTCGGGTGCCGGTAGGGATGGCAAGGTCTCCCTCCGTGCTGATCGCGGCCGGAAATATCTCGCCTGCCTTTGTCTCCGCCACGGTCTGGATGACAATCGGTGCTCTGGCCGGGTCCTCGAACACGAACCGGACCTTGCAGTCGTATTGGGTGGCGGCGCGGCGCGCCCTCCGATACTCACGGCAGGATAGGACGGTCGCGGTCCCGGGTTCGCCTTCCATGCCGAGCGCCGTCCGCACGTCGGGCACGGTGGAGTCGATGATGAGGACCGGAAATCCCACCAGCGCGAAGAGCAGCATAAGCATCCCCAGCCCAACGAACAGGTTCGCGCCGATCTCGCCGGTCCTCCGAGCCGTCGAGGAAGAGCCGTTCGTGTTGAGGTGCTGCTCCTGCGCCTTCGCGTGTGCTCGGGCAACCTCCCGTCGCCGCTGAGCCCGCGCCCCCTCGCGCGCTCGGGCCGCTTCCCATCGCTGCCGTCTGTTACGGCGCTCCCGCGTCGTCTTCCCCATGATCGGATCATGGACGGCGGCACTTAAGGACAGGTTGCAACCGAATGGGACGGATGAAAGGAAAAGTATGCGGGGTGCGGCGTCAGCACCCTCGTGTATCGGTCCACCGCCCATCAACATCAAAACGGTGAATGGGGGAACCCTGCCCGCGTCGGATCGCTATCGCCACTGGGCGTTCCGTTATCCGCGCGCCGGCGATGTCTTCTTCAGCCGTCGGCGGGCGACGCCTCGTCGGCGCTGAGGGTCCGCAATATGTCGACCAGCGTCGACAGCTGCTCGGGGGTGAGTGGCCTGAACAGCTCTTCCGCCGCCAGTTCATAGCCGGCCGTCCAGTCCTGGGCCAGTGCGGCCCCTTGCGCCGTCACTCGAAGGAGTACGGACCGGCGGTCGTCCGCGCTGGCCTGGCGTTCGAGCAGTCCGTCACGGACGAGCGCGTCGACCAGGGTGGAGGCGGTCCCCTGGGCGATACCGACCGCGAGAGCGAGCTCGGTGAGCCGAACCGGCTGCGAACGTGCCACCTCCACCACCAGGCGCGACCTCGGTGTCGACACCCCATGCTCGCCCAGACGCTCGTTGAAGTGACGTACGAGCACCTTCGCCGTACGACTGAACTCGTCAGCGACCTGTGCTGCGGTCACGCTCTTCCTCGCGTGCGGCATCGCCCACCTCCACTTGACGCCCCCATCGTACGGGAGGTTACATAGACATCGATGCATTGACATCAAACTATTTGATGGCTATGAATCCGGAAGGCGGTCGGGATCGCGCGCCGAGCAGCACCGACAACCGGGCGTGCACGAGAAGTGCGTACTCAATCACAGGGAGTGCAATCATGAAGGTCTTTGTCACTGGTGGCAGCGGTTTCGTCGGCGGCGCTCTCGTCCGTCGCCTCGTCGCCGAAGGACATGAGGTCATGGCGCTTGCCAGATCGGGCTCGAGCATTCAGCGGGTACGTGCGGCCGGAGCCGATGCCGTTCCCGGCGATCTCGCCAAGCTCGGCCCTGCCGGTTCCCCGGCGCCGATCTGGCTCACCAAGCTGCGCGAGGCCGACGCGGTCGTGCACGTCGCGGCTCACATGGAGTTCTGGGGGCCCGACTCGCTCTTCGAGCAGGCCAATCACGTGCCGACCGTCGCCCTGCACGCCGCGAGCGTCGCGGCCGAGGTGCGACGCTTCGTGCTCATCAGCGCCGCGTCCGTCTCCACGGGCAGTCAACGTCGTCCCGTCGTCGACGAGTCGACGCCGGAAGGCCGGCCGAACATCGCCTACAGCCGGGTCAAGCTGGCCACCGAGCGCGCACTGTTGAAAGCCAACAGCGAGAACACCGAACTGGTCGTGCTCCGCCCGCCGTTCATCTGGGGGCGCGGAATGACGACGATCAACGAAATGGTCAAGGTCGCCGAGGCGGGGCGGTTCGCCTGGATCGATCACGGTAAGCACATCGTCGACTTCGTGCACGTCGAAAACCTGGCCGCTGCCGCGATCCTCGCGCTCACACGGGGCCGCCACCGTGGGGTGTACTACGCGACGGACGGCACGCCGATGCCCATTCGAGACTTCCTCACCCCTTTGCTGGCGACCCGCGGCGTGGATCTGTCCAAGAGCCGCAGCGTCCCTCTGGCGATGGCAGCGCCCATGGCCGCGATGATGGACCGCACAGCGCGCCTGCTTCGCCGCAAGACGGCGCCCCCGCTGACGAACTGGCTGGTGAGCTTCACCGGCCGTGACCGTTCCTACGACATCACCGCCGCGCGGAGGGAACTGGGCTACTCGCCTGACGTGACAGTGGAGAAAGGTCTGGCGGAGATGAGCTTCTCGTGAAGTGACGACCTCGCGCGCCGCAGCCTCACCGCCCTCGCCATGGATACGGTGCCTCACGTTTCCCGTAGGCGTCCCTTATCGAAGAGTTCGGCGTCCACGAGGACGGGCGGCTGTTCCGTACCTCGCGCGGGGGCGTGATCTCCATCGGGACCTACTGCGAGGTGTGGAAGGCTGCGCGGGCCTTCGCCCTGACTCCCGAACAGCAGGTCTCCCCCCTGGCGGCCCGGCCGTACGACCTGCGCCACGCGGCGATGTCCCTCTGGCTCAATGCCGGGGTGGCGGCCCCCGACGTGGCAGAGCGGGCAGGGCACGGGGTGGACGTACTTCTCAAGGTCTACGCCAAGTGCATCGACGGCGGCACGGAGATCGCCAATCGCAGGATCGACGACGCATTGGCCGCATGATCGATCACCCCTCGAAGAGGCTCCGGAACCCCCCGAGGCCTCTTCTGTTTTCCTGGCGCTACCTGCGCGGACGCGACCAACATCACTCCGCGTATATTCCGCGAACACCGACTCAGGGCCGCTCACGGTGGCCTACGGCTGCACACCCTGGAAACGATCAACGGCGCCTGGTCCGGGGGAAGTCCCTGGTCAGACGCCGTTTTCCGAGCTGGGCGAAGAGCGTGGGATTCGAACCCACGAGACCGGTCACCCGGCCTAGCGGTTTTCAAGAGGGCTGCCTTCCGAGCAATGACAGGGCCCCTGACCAGGCCATGAGGCTCTTCTCGGATCTCGGCCACGGAAGATCATCCCGCGCATATCCCACGGGCTCCTGGTCTCCGATCACCATGGCTGGTGCCGCGGATCATTCCTTCCCCACCAACGGAAGCTTTTTCCTCCCCAACTCTTGACCTGCTCCCCAGGCCGTCCGAGACCATGTCGATCATGTGGTTCTTCCGCTTCTTCGCCATCGGGCTCCTCAGCGGGACCGTGATGGTCCCGCTCCTGCACTCCCCACGGGGCGAGGGATTCGAGCATCTGCGCTTGGACGCGATCATGAACCTGGAGATCGGCTGGTTTCTCATGGTCCCGACCTCACTGGTGGTCGGAGTCTTTTGGGTCGGCTTCTTCAGCAAGCGGACCCGGCCGGTGCCCCCGGGCTTCGTCCTGGGAGGGATCACCATCGCGTTCGGAGCTCTGGTCTTGTCACAGGCAATGGCCACGTCACGATGGCTCAACAGCTGGCCTTCCGGAGTCGGCGATCCGGACGGCGAATACGTCATGGCGGCGTTCGCCGAGCTGTCAGGAGTGGTGACCCTGCTCGTCGGCGCGGTGATCTTGATCAGTCGAGGCGTCGCCGTCCGGCATTCACGGAAGATGACCGCCCCTGCATCCATGAGCCGCTGATCAACGTAGAACGCTGGTGTCGTCTCAGCGTATTCGATCGGTTGAGGAAAGGCGAGCGCCGTGAACCTTCATGACCTCCGGCTGTGCAGCCGTGGCGTTATCCACAAGATTTCAAGTCACGGAGATCCGGTCTTCCGTAATGGAGATATCCTGCGGCCCGAGTTGCGTAGACAGTAAACCATCCTGATCGCTCAGTAATGTGATTAAGGTCATATTGTCGGAAATAATCTTCAGGCATATCGTTCTCTCATCCGAGACGGGCACGCACAAATTTTCGAGAAACTCGAATCCTCGACATTGCAAGGTCCCCGTCCCCTACCTGACGCGAAGACCTCTCTTTGGCCTGCGTTCTAACCGCCATGTATGACGTCTGTCGCTACATCATCCGTTGATACTCCTCCCGACTACCGTCTGTGAATCGTGTACCGCAGACAAGACAACCATGCCTTCTCGGACTTCGAAGCGCACATGTTTCTTGCTGACCCATTCCCGGGCCGTATCAAGGAAGGTGCAATGAGAAAGAGAAGCCTGGCCGTCCTCAGTGCCTTAATCATGGCACTCACATTCGTCAATGCCATACCACAGGCCTTTGCCACTGCAAGTCCCGCGCCTACGCCTACGCCGGTCGTCGACACCAAAGAACTGAGTCTCGCAAACAAACCGCTACTCAGCCGAGACGCTCGAATCAAGCCCAGCCAGGATACCTGCAAGGGTCTCGAAAAGAAGATCGCTAAAGAGAAGCCGCCGGCAGGAACCATTCTCACCTGTTCCCGCCCTGGCTGGGATTCTTCGGTTAAGGTCCCTGCGCGCTCCGCTTACCGGGATGCGGAAGGGCACTCGACGCTGAACAATGCAACGGAGTGCGGAACCGTAGGTTGGTACGAGACGCGCACCTACTCGTGTAGGCAAGTAGAAGAAACGACGGATGTCGTAGAGATCATCTATCCGCAAGGGCCGCTACCTGTTCCGCGGAAAATCGGCCAAGTAAACACTTTCCACGAACTTGAGATCACCGTGGATAATATCGCGGCTCCAGGGCAATATGTCTACTCGCACAGAGCGTGGCTGAACCCAGAAGATCCGGGGACTCAGACGGTTATAACCGTAATTCACGGGCCGGTGGCCGTTTGGCCGGGACTCACCATTACCAGCGAGGCAGACTGCGCGAGCAGCGACGGCTGTGCAGTCGTCAGCGGGGGATTCGATCAGCAAGAGCTACTTCCCGGAGGGCCACCAGCAGTTGGCGCGTGGACATTCGAGTTTACGCCCGCCGAACCGAACATGATCTTGTACGAGTACCCGTATGGCACTTTCGAACTCCATAGCGCCAGTCCACTAGACTGGAAGGGTGAACCTAAGGCTCTCGCGACCCGGGTAATCCGTTGCGACAACGCGCTACCAGGCAATAACAACACCAAGGGCTGTGTCTTTGACTCATTCCGCCCAGTTATGGAATACAGCTTCAACCCCAATGCGCCAAATGGATTCCCCGAACTAGCTCAACACATTCAGGACGCGCAGAACGGCCAAGGGACTCCAGGTCGAACAGGCGGTGGCCCCCTCCCGGGTGCGCCGGGGTTTCCGAATAAGGATGATGGGGTGCCGCTCACCCGCGGCAATACCGGTCTCGGCGAGAAGAACCGTGCGGCAGCCTGTACAAGGACGTGGAAGAGAAATAACGCTACCGCAGGAAAAACCTGTGATGAATATCCTATGGCGTCGACTCGGGAGGGCGGAACCTCTGGGATTGGATTCAGCCGCCGAATGATCGACGAGCAGCATAACTCAAACGGGGGAACCTATCTATTTACAGCTTTCTACACGCCACAACGGGTAATTGACGGCGACAAATTCTATGTACACGTCATCCCGTGTACGACTGAAGCCTGGTGTGTGACTCCGGATCCGAACGAGCCATCGAGCACCATCCCTCCGGGACCAGCGTTATTGAGTTTGGATCTGTCAGCAGGGAACCGCCGCACCCCCGTGTCAGGTCTTTATGACTGGTCAAGAGCTGGATATCGCGAAGGTGCTGCGAGTTTGCCTTCCGTAAGTGACTTCAATACATCACCTTCTTGCGAAATAACCGAAGCAGAGCTAGCCAGCAACTACGGCGTGGTTCCTGACGACGACAACGACGACACAAACGGTCTTCAGGCCGCCATTGACGCAATCAAGAGCGATTGCTCACCAACAGCAAATTATACAAGCCTTAGTCGAATCCGGCTGCCGGCGGGCGAGCTAGCAATAACACATCAGATATACGCTGACGCCGACTACCTGGTGATTACTGGTGCCGGCAATGATCCGGAAAACGGCACTCGGCTCATCTATTCGCCGGATGAGAACACGTTGTATGACGCGGTTGCGGATGACGGTTCGCGCTGGGACCAAGACGCAATGATTTTCGCTGATGCTAAGGGAGGCTGGATTTGGCCCGGACGAGGGCTGTTCCGCGTTCAGTCGCGAGGAGTCCACTCCTCTTACCTCGTCCAGCATCTGGCTGCGCCCAGTAATAGAAAAGACTTGTTCGAGGGGACTGTAAACGTCCACTGGAAGGCTGGCGCAAAGCTTCGTGACAAGCCAGGGGACGCTGGTTTCGCTGCGCGTGAGGGCGAAACAAAAGTCTTCATCGCCAATAACACCAGTAGCGCCATCATGAACACAATTCAAGTCGGCGGCTATATCAACATTCGTGCTGCAAACACCATGAACTTCTATCGGACCATGAAGGCTGTTCCCACCGAGTGGGAATTGCAAAATCTGCATATGCGGCAGCAGATTTTCGAGATTACTGGTGTCGGCAGGTCCAGCAGTGACAAGTGGGTCACGATAGATAAACCTCTGGAGTACGACGTTCCGGTCACGTCAATATCAGACGGCTCCGAGATGATTACCGGCTACGATGCGGCATACGATTCCAAGGCATCACCTCTGGTTGACCCCGTCTTAGGCGTTGGATTCGAGAATCTATATTTCGCACAAGATGCGAATATGGACTCAGACGACGCCATCAGTAACTACGGAAATATGGCCCCAGAGGCGGCGATGCATGGCATCGTTTTCAAGTGGGCCGTGAATAGCTTTGTGCGCAACGTGCACGCCGAAATGGTCGGCTCTCATCCGATCGTGACCGAAGAGGCCAAGAATCTCACGGTCGTCAATAACTACCTGGAAGGGTCCTGGAACAAAGGTAAAGGCGGGAACGGATACTTCCGGGGATCCCGGGTCTGGGATTCCCTGTATGCGGGCAACACAACACGATACCTGCGCCATTTCACATTCCAATGGTCGGCGTCTGGAAATGTCGCGATCGGAAACAGTTTCGACTCCGATCTCAATCTTCATGGAGGCTGGGAGCGTAACAATCTCTTCGAGTTGAATCAGGTCTCCACGTCATATTCTCACCGCCCTGGAAGTTGCAAGAGCAACTGCGGGGACGAGGGTAATAGCGCACCAGATAGTTCCGACTGGTTCCCGATCTGGTGGGCAACGGGACTGAAGGCCGTTAAATGGTCAGGATCTTCTGGGCCAAACAATGTCTTCTACAATAACACCCTCAAGAAGCAATTGGGCAGCATCGAAGGTGCATACGTCGACTACTATGATGACCCCGGCAGGGTGTTCCGCTTCGGAAGTTCGGGGAACTCGTTCAAGCACATGGAGTATAATGGCGCCCCAATCGCTGACTGGGCATTCAACGAGCAGCGCAACTACACCGGGAATGCAGGTGTGGACAGCAGCTTAACTGATAACTCGGATTCGCTCTTCCTCAGTAACGTTTCTTAGCGACCACCCGACACCACTGTGACCGACTGAAGGAGGACGGGCGGTCACAGTGGTGTACCACGTAGAGTCATTTGAATCAGACAAGGAGCAATGATGTCACTTAACCGCGAGGCCGAACCGCAGATATTCGAAGGCGAAATCCTGGCTTACAAGAACCAGTATCTGATTACTCACTCTATCAACATCGAAAGCATACATACCGCAGGCGGGAATGGTTTGGTAGATATCTATACAGGTTCGGTGAGAATTATCACAGGATTGGATGATGGGGAAATTAATCTACGTCTAGAATTTCATTCTTCCGAGCCGCCTATCCAGGTTGGCCTGTGGGATGAAATTGTTGACTTTAGTTTTCATGCCGATGAAAATTTTTTCCTTGAGACGTTATATGGTGGTGGCGCCGACCACTTTCCATTGATAAATTTTCGAGGTGCTGGTGACTATCGAATCAGGGCATATGCTCGGGGGCGCGACGAGGCCAGCGCCACGCTGGAGCCTGTCGAGTTCCATTCGCTCCATGTATGGCTGGGGGCTCCAAAGCCGATCTTAAGTCACCAGCATCGCGATGCTAAGGGGGAGTATTGGCGAGATGCGGTGCGCAGACGGGGGCGATAGAGATTCTGGTATCCATAGCTAACGGCTGAAGCATGAAAGCTTGGGTAGATGGGAGCGGCGGCTTCGGCTGATGCACTAATGCCTTCCTCGGCTATGGCAGGAGCGAGGTGCTGTCTGGCACGATCGGTAAGTGTTGCCGTGAGCGAGGTGTGCAGCTCGACCTGACTCAGTGCTGATAGCGACCGTCCTGAGCGTGTCGAGTCCGGAACCGTTCTGACGGGAAATCCGGTGGTTAATCGCCCCTGCGAGGGGTCGCAACGTCAGTATGACGGCCCAGTCACGCGTTCCGTTGAGCCGGAGCTGAGACATCCGATGGGCGGGGTGCGTCAAGTCGGTCCGGAGTGACCGCCGACGCGATCAGCAGTTCGTGACCCCAGCAACCCGCACAGGCCCCGGTCTTGCTTCAGAGCTCACCGCTCACCAACGCACAGAATGTCGATGTCCCCTCACGGTTCTCGAGGCAAGATTCTCGCGCGCGACATGGGAGAACACCTCAAGATTCATCCCGCACATATCCCGCGAACACCGGCCGAGAGCCGCTCACGGTGGCCTACGGTTACGCATCCTGGAAACGATCAACGGCGCCCGATCCGAGGGAAGTCCCTGGTCAGACGCCGTTTTCCGAGCTGAGCGGAGAGCGTGGGATTCGAACCCACGAGACCGGTCACCCGGCCTAGCGGTTTTCAAGACCGCCGCCATCGTCCACTAGGCGAGCTCTCCTGGTGACACGTCCAAAGAACGTGTCAGATTGCACCCTAGTCTCTCATTGGCCCGAGCGTGCCCGGACCCGGCAGGCGCCGTGGCTCCGATCTGGAGTCGCGGCGCCCGCCGGTGTGTGGGTCAAGCTGAGGATCGTGTGTGGATCAGGGCTGAGGGCCGGCGAAACCGTCGCCGACCGAGGCGGCCAGGCGGAGGTAGGACTCGCGGGTGCCGGCCTGGAGTCTTTCCAGGTCGATCTCCGCGCCCTCCTCGAGGTGCGGGTCGTAGGGGACGCGGACGACGGCGCGGCAGCGGGCCGCAAAGTGGGCTTCCAGGCGGTCGAGGTCGACGGTCGACTTCGAGCGCGGGCGGACGCTGCACAGCACCACGGTCGCGGAGCGTACGAGCTCCTCGTAGTGGTGGGCCTCCAGCCAGTCGAGGGTCGCCGAGGCGGCGCGGGCGCCGTCCACGGAGGGGGAGCTGACCAGGACGAGCTGATCGGCCAGTCCGAGCACGCCGGACATGGCCGAGTGGAGCAGGCCGGTGCCGCAGTCGGTGATGCAGATCGAGTAGAAGTTCTCCAGGACCTGGGAGACCGACTGGTAGTCGGCCGCGCTGAAGGCCTCGGAGACCGACGGGTCCCGGTCTGAGGCGAGGATCTCCAGGCGCGACGGGGCCTGGGAGGTGAAGGCCCGTATGTCGACGTACCTCTTGATCTGCTGACGCTCGTTCAGCAGGTCGCGGACGGTCGCGGAGGTTTCGAGTTCGACCTTGTCCGACAGGGTGCCGCGGTCGGGGTTGGCGTCGACCGCGATGACCCGGTCGCCGCGTACCTGGGCCAGGGTGGCGCCGAGGCCGACCGTGGTGGTGGTTTTGCCGACACCGCCCTTGAGGCTGAGTACGGCGACACGGTGGTGGCCGGTGGCCACCGGGGTGCGTGCGCGGCCGACCAGCTCTCTGCGGCGGCGGACCTCCGGGGACTCGCCCGGCTTGATCAACCCTGCCGACGCCTTGTAGACGAGCTTCCGCCAGCCGCCGGCGGGCGCGTTGCGGCGGCCCCTCAGCAGCGACTCCGGATCCAGGCTGTCGGCGGACGGCCGGGGAGCCGTGCCCGGAGGCTGCTGCCTGGCCGGTGCGCCGAAGGCGGGTGCCGGGGCCGTCTGGCGGCGGCGTGCCTGGTACGGCTCCCGAACCGGTTCCGCCGCGTCCCGACCGGGTGCGAAAGGGCTCTCCCGTTCCGCCGTGTCCCGGTTGGATGCGAAAGGATTCTCCCGTTCCGCCGTGTCCCGACCGCGCTTCTGGGGTGAAGGGGTCTCCCGTTCGGGGGCGGGGGGCGCGTCCCGGCCCGGCGAGAAGGCCGTGGGGCCGGAGAAGGCGGCGAACCCGGAGGAAGAAGACGACGGTGAGCTGGAACGCTCCGTGTCGAAGGAGCCGAACGAGCTGAAGGCTCCGGAGGAACCGGGAGCGTCACCGAAGGCGCCCGAGGTGGGCTTCGAGCCGAAGGCACCCGCCGTGGAGGGGCGCTCCGGCGACGCGGCCGCTTCCGGCCTGTCGGTGCCGAAGGATTCGGATGCCTGGAACGACTCCGACTCCGACTCCGATTCGGGCTCGGAACCGGGCGGAGAAACGGGCGCGGGAACAGGGGCGAAGCGATCCGGAGCGGGTTCGAAACGCTCGGACGCCTGCCTGGGCGACGGCGACTCCTTCGCCGCCGACGTCACCGTGGAGTCGAAGGATCCGAAGGGCTCGAAGCTCGTACGGTCGCGGTCGTGCTCGGCGCCGGTGGAGGGGAAGCGGTCGGCCTCTGCGGCCCCTGACGAGAATCGGTCGCCGTCGTCGGACGAACCAGACGTACCGGAAGGGCCTGACGCGCCGGACGAACCAGATGTGTCGGATGCACCGGACGTGCCGGATCCCGTGGTGCCGGAGGCGCCGGACGGGGACCGGTCGGAGTCGGTGCTTCCGGTGGAGAGATCTCCGCTGGTCGAGGAGAAGTCCTTGTCCCCCGAGGCGGGGCGCGTGTCGCCGCTTCCGAAGGAGAAGCGGTCGGAGTCGGTGCCGCCGAACTCCTTACTGCCGAAGGTGAACCGCTCGGTGTCCGAGGAGGACGGCCTGAGCGGCTCCAACTCGGAGGGCTCCGCCGAGGCGGGAGCGGCCGGCTCCGCCGGACGCTGGGGTTGCTCGAACAGCCCTCGGGACGGCTCCTGGGCGGGCGCCGCGAACGGGGTGCGGATGTGCGGCTCGGTGAAGTCGCCGGCGCCGTACTCGCCGGTGTCGGCCGACTCCTGGCGCGGCAGGGGCTTGAGCGGCTCGAGAAAACCGTCGTTGTCCTGCTTGCCGGACGCCGGGGCGGGCACGGTGAACGACGTCACCGTGTCGGAGGCCTCCATCCACTCGGCCGCGTCGGCGTCCTCCACCGGCGGATCGGTGTCCGGGTGGGCCGAGTCGACAGCCGCACGGAACAGCGGCGAGGACGTCGTGTCGGGCTCGGTCGGGACCAGACTCCAGGGATCCTTCGGGTACGGCGAGACGACGGCGTCGTCCACCGCGGTGGCCTTCACCGCCAGGGCGGGCGCCTCCTCCTCCTGCTCCTTGATGGCATCCAGCCACGCGAGCTGTTCCTCGAGAGATTCCTCACGATCGTGTCTTGCCACCGTGTTCCCCCTCGGGATGGGCATAAAAGGGCAGCAAACACATAGCAGGTTAACGCCCTGTGTTCATGTCAACGCGTGCAACCACCAAGTTGGGGCTCAGCGGATACCTTTTCTCACATGCGCGCCATCGTGATCGATAAACCAGGCGGACCGGAAGTTCTGACGTGGCGGGAGGTTCCCGACCCGCTACCCGAACGTGGCGAAGTCATCATCGACGTGACCGCCTCCGCGGTCAACAGGGCCGACGCGCTCCAGCGTCAGGGCTTCTACGATCCGCCCCCCGGCGCCTCACCGTACCCGGGCATGGAGTGCTCCGGCGTGGTCGGGGCGGTGGGCCAGGACGTGGAGGGGTTCGCGCCGGGTGACCGGGTGTGCGCGCTGCTCAGCGGAGGTGGGTACGCGGAGAAGGTCGCCGTACCCTGGCAGCAGGTCATGCGGGTGCCGGAGGGCGTCGACCTGGTCGAGGCCGCCGGGCTGCCCGAGGTGGCCTGCACGGTCTGGTCCAACGTCTTCATGACCGGACGCCTGCGGAAGGGCGAGACCCTCCTCGTGCACGGCGGTGCCAGCGGGATCGGCACGATGGCCATACAGCTGGCGAAGGCGTTCGGCTCGCGCGTGGTCGTGACCGCCGGGTCCCCCGAGAAGATCGAGCGCTGCCTGGAGCTGGGAGCCGACGAGGGGATCGACTACCGGCGGGAGGACTTCTCGGAGAAGGTCAAGGCCGACGTGGTCCTCGACATCATGGGCGGCAGGTATCTTCCGGGAAACATCAAGGTTCTCAAGACAGGGGGGCGGCTGGTCGTGATCGGCCTGCAGGGCGGCGCGAAGGGCGAGCTGAACCTGGGAGCCCTGCTCGCGAAGCGGGCCTCGGTGTACGGCACCACGCTGCGCTCCCGGCCCGTCGACGAGAAGGGGGTCATCGTGCGCGGGGTCGTCGACAACGTCTGGCCCCTGCTCGACGCCGGGGCGATCCGGCCGGTGGTGCATGCCCGGGTGCCGATGAGGGAGGCGGCCGAGGCTCACCGCATCCTGGAGTCTGGAGAACACGTCGGGAAAATCCTGCTAGTAAGTTGAGGCTATGAACGCTGAGGAGAGCACTCCGCACATCGTGGTCGTGGGTCCCCAGGGCTCCAAGGGCGAGGAGGAGGGCGAGAGCAGGTCCATCGCCGACCTCGTCGAGCAGCCCGCCAAGGTGATGCGCATCGGCAGCATGATCCGTCAGCTCCTTGAGGAGGTCCGGGCGGCTCCTCTGGACGAGGCCAGCCGCAAGCGGCTCAAGGAGATCCACGAGAGTTCCATCAAGGAGCTCGAAGACGGTCTGGCGCCCGAGTTGGTCGAGGAGCTGGAACGGCTCTCGTTGCCGTTCACCGAGGACGTCAACGGCACCCCGCCCAGCGAGGCCGAGCTCCGGGTCGCCCACGCGCAACTGGTCGGCTGGCTCGAGGGGCTTTTCCACGGCATACAGACCACCTTGTTCGCCCAGCAGATGGCGGCTCGCGCCCAGCTGGAGAACATGCGCAGGGCTCTGCCCGGTGGCATGTCCCTACAGCAGCAGGAGGGAGGACCCGCGGGTAACGCGGGCCCCTACCTGTAGAAGGCCCGCGATCCGGCGAGAGTACGGCGAGAGCCGGTGGCCGCCCCCGCCCGCGGAGCCTTCACGGGACGCCTTCATGGGGTTCGCGAAACCCGTCCCCCTTGTAGAGCTCCTCAAGGACTCCGGCGACCCCGTCGTCGTTGTTGGCCGCGGTCACGTGATCGACCGCGGCCAGCACCTCCGGGTGTGCGTTGGCGACGGCGTACGAGGTGCCGGCCCACCTGAGCATCGGCAGATCATTGGGCATGTCACCAAAGGCGACCACCTCTTCGGCCACGACACCGAGCGTCATAGCGAGATGGGCCAGTGCCGATGCCTTCGTCACACCGTGCGCGCTCATCTCTATCAGTGCCCGGCCGCTGGAATGGGTGGGGGTGACAAGGTCACCGACCAGCCCGTAAACCGCCTCATGGAGGATGTCGGGGTCCATTCTGGGATGCAGCGCTAGAAGCTTGGCGCAGGGCCGCGAGGTAAGTGCGTCCGTTCCGACACGGCGTCCGACGACCGTCTTGCTGTCCCATCTTCCGAGACGGAAGTCCGATTCGTGGGCGAATCCGCCCTCGTATTCCACGGAGAAGGCGAGGTCGGGCACCTTTTCGCGGAGGCGTCTCACCACCTCTTCGAGCACGTCCGGGTGGATGAGGTGGGATTTGACGATCTGCTCGCTGTGCAGGTCGTAGACGAGGGCTCCGTTGGCGCATATGGCCAGCCCACGACGGCGTACGGCACCCGCGACCATGCTCATCCAGCGGGGTGGCCTGCCGGTCACGAAGACCAGCGTGGCCCCGGCGTTCTCCACAAGCGCAAAAGCGGCGGCCGTACGGGGAGAGACGGTACCGTCCGAGCGCAGAGCGGTGCCATCGAGGTCTGTGGCGATCAACCTGGGGCTTTGCATAACACGTCCCAGTCTGCACTGTGATAGCCGGTCTGTCGGCCCCGGGATCCGGTCCGAGGAATCTTCCTCATGGCGGGAACACGCCCGCGCCGGATAGTGTTAGATGTGATGGCGTTGTATTAGCTGAATCCCGTTGTGAAAACCAGTTTGACTGAGCCACCCCGGGGCCCGCTGTACGACACATGGGGTTCATGAGGTGTGAATCCCAAAGTTTCAAATCCTGAGGGAGAGCTTTAATGGCTCAGGGAACCGTCAAGTGGTTCAACGCTGAAAAGGGCTTCGGCTTCATCGCACCGGACGGCGGTGCACCGGACGTGTTCGTGCACTTCTCCGAGATCCAGGGCAACGGCTACCGTAGCCTCGAAGACGGCCAGCGGGTCGAGTTCGAGATCACCCAGGGCCAGAAGGGCCCGCAGGCCTCGCAGGTCCGCGCCGTCTGACGCATAGACCTCTTGGTTGAACCGGGAAGACGGGGTTCGCTTCTAGCGAACCCCGTCTTTCTGTTCCCGGACCTTTCGGGGCGTCCCGCGGCACTTCGGGCACCGGCCCCCGCCCTGCGGAGCGCGCCCCGGCGTACCGCCCCGCGTGTTCTCGCCTCGCTTTCGTCCGCGGAGGCCGATTCTCCCCCTTGAGGGCACCGGCCCCGGGCCAGACCCGCGGGGCTCACCGACAGACCGGATCCGAGAGCCGCCAGGCGAGACGCCGAAGAAAGGCCGGGCTGAGCGCCAGGAGCCGCAGAACGAGGTCTCCGAGCGGTCGCGGGTGCCTGTTCACGTCGGCCGGCCTGAAAGCCGCCCGGTGAGGGTGGCGGCCTGGAGTGCGATGGGGCGGCGGGCCGCGACCTAGCGGTCCAGCGCCCTCTCTCCGCCTCTGAGAGCGACCGTAAGGGCTTCGCCAGGGCGACAGCGGGAGGAATCACTCCGTGCCCTCCCGCGGGACTGTGGACGTGCGCGGCGTCACCGGCGAACCGAACTCGCCCGGCACCGAGACGTGCGGATCGCTCGGGTTTCGGGACACACCTCGATCACGAATGCCACCGACCCCGAACCAAGCCTCGTCGCGGTGGATCTACCCGGCCGTGGAAAGCCCGCGAGAGCCCCTCCTTGCCTGGATCGGGCATCCGGCGACCGTGGTCGCCACCTTCGTGCTGCTGATCAACGACCATCTCCTCAAGGCCCTGTGGCCGGGGCTCGTCACCGGCAAGCTGAGCGACGTCGCGGGGCTGCTGGTCGCCCCGCCCGTACTCGCCCTCGTTCTTTCTCTCCTCTTCTCCTCGGTCCTCGCCCTCTCCGGAGGCGGCGCCTCGCTCGCCCCCATCCGGCTCGCCGCCCTCGTGGCGATCACCGCCACCGGTGTCGGCTTCACCCTGGTCAAGACCACGGAGGCGGGCGCGGCACTCGCCTCCAGAGCGTGGACCCTGGCCGCCGGCCCGTCGCTTGTCCTGGCCGACCCGACCGACCTGGTGGCCCTGCCGGCGCTGGGCGCCGCGTGGCTGATCTGGCTCCGGTGCGGTACCGGTCACCCGGTATCGCGGGTCCGCGTGTTGATCATCGTCCCGATCGCCCTTGTCGGGGTCACCGCCACCGCAGGTGAACCGCGGCCGCCCGCGGCGACGCAGGTCCTCATACGTGGCGAGGTCATCGCCGTGGTCCTGGACCAAGGTGCCGAGTTCCTCTCCCGTGACGGCGGCCGTACGTGGATCGGTCACCCCGCACAGGAGCGGAGCACCCGGATCTCTTCGCCCTCACCGGACTCGGGCCTCCCAGACCTCGGTTCCTCGCCCGTCCAGGCCCCCGCGACCCGGAGCTGCCTGCCCGATGACCCCCTGCACTGCTACCGCGTCGTCCCGCCTCGGCTGGCGGTGGACGAGTCGCGGGACGGCGGGAACAGCTGGAGAACGGTGTGGGCGGTCTCCCCAGGGCGTGAGGACGCCCTTCGGCGGCGGGCGGCGGGCACGCAGGACAGGCCATGGCACGGTTCCTCGGCCATCGCGGTCCAGCGCGTACCGGACGGGCACGTGGTGGTGGCGGCCAACGGTGAGGATGGCATCGCCGTACGGGACGCGCGGGGAAACTGGCGGCGGATGGGCCTGTTCGACGGAGGTCTCTCCGCGAACGCGGCGATCCCGCTCGACGCGCCGGGAGTCGATCTGAGGACGGAGCACCGCGTCGGTCTCTTCGTCGGCCTGCTCGGCTTCATGTCCGGCATGGCCGTGGCACGCCGTCACACACGGCGGATCACCGGCGTGACCGGGCCCGCGTACTTCCTCGCCGCGGTCGGTTTCGTGCTCGCCCTGCCGTCCGGCGAACCGCACGTCATCGACATCGGCGCTCTGATGGCCCTGCTCGGCGGCGCCTGCGCCCTCACCGCGACGATTCTCGTGTCGGTGGCGGCGATCCGGGCGCGCGTACCGGCCCGGACCTGGCTGGCGCTCGTCACCATCGCCTGCTGCACGCCGTTCGCGACATGGACGCTCTTCACCGGTTGGGAGGCGGGCGTCATCGACGACTATCCGACGGCGGGGTTCCTCGCCTGGCTCGTCGGCGCGATCGGAGTCGGCGGGTCCGTCCTGGTCGGCTGGGCGGGCGCCGCGCCGACCGAGGAAGCGACAAAAGCGGCGGAACATCCGGCGTGACCACGAAAAGGCCCCGCCGCGGCGGGGCCTTCACTGTGAGTCTCTTCGCGCGGCGCGGGCTTACTTGACGGGTTCGAGCACGTCGAGGCCGACGTACGGGCGCAGCGCCTTGGGGAGCACGACGGAGCCGTCGGCCTGCTGGTGGTTCTCCAGGATGGCGACGATCCAGCGGGTGGTGGCCAGCGTGCCGTTCAGGGTGGCCACGTGCTGGGGCTTGCCACCGGAGTCACGGAAGCGAACGCCGAGACGGCGGGCCTGGAAGTCGGTGCAGTTGGAGGTCGAGGTGAGCTCGCGGTAGCTGCCCTGGCTGGGCACCCACGCCTCGCAGTCGAACTTCCGCGCGGCCGAGGACCCCAGATCTCCGGCCGCGGTGTCGATCACCCGGTAGGGCAGCTCGACCTTGGCCAGCATCTCCTTCTCCCAGGCGAGCAGACGCAGGTGCTCGGCGTGGGCGTCCTCGGGGCGGACGTAGGAGAACATCTCCACCTTGTCGAACTGGTGAACCCGGATGATGCCCCGGGTGTCCTTGCCGTACGAGCCGGCCTCGCGCCGGAAGCAGGAGGACCATCCCGCGTAGCGGTACGGGAGCGCGGAGCCGTCGAGGATCTCGTCGCCGTGGTAGGCCGCCATCGGCACCTCGCTCGTGCCGACCAGGAAAAGGTCGTCGTCGGGCAGGTGGTAGACCTCGCTGGCGTGGGCGCCGAGGAAACCGGTGCCCTTCATCGACTCCGGCTTGACCAGCACGGGCGTGATCATCGGGACGAAGCCCGCCTCGATCGCCTGCTGCATGGCCATGTTGAGCAGCCCGAGCTGCAGCCTGGCGCCGACACCCTTCAGAAAGAAGAACCGCGAGCCGGAGACCTTCGCGCCGCGCTCCATGTCGATCGCGCCGAGGAGCTCTCCCAGCTCCAGGTGGTCCTTGGGCTCGAAGTCGAAGGACGGCTTCTCGCCGATCTCCTCCAGCACGACGTAGTCGTCCTCGCCGCCGGCGGGAGCCCCCTCCTCCACGAGGTTGGACACCGTGTAGAGCAGGCCGTCGAGTTCGGAGCCGAGCTTCTCCGCCTCGGCCTCGGCGGACTTCACCTGCGCGGAGAGATCCTTCGCCCGCTCCAGCAGGGTCGCCTTCTCCTCACCCGAGGCACGGGAGACCGACTTGCCGATGGTTTTCTGCTCGGCGCGGAGCGTCTCGAAGCGACTCAGCGCGCCGCGCCGCCGCTCGTCGAGGTCGAGCAGCGTGTCGACGACAGAGTCGTCCTCACCGCGGGCACGCTGCGACGCCCGTAGCCGGTCGGGATCCTCACGAAGGGTACGCAGGTCAATCACAGCCACAAGGCTACCGATGTACTGCCCGCGCCCGCGCCCGGATTGACCGCCCGCCCTCCGGGGCGGGGTGGCGCCACGGGAACGGAACCCGCTTTCCCGCCCGGCGGGACGTTTCGGCGGGCACCCACCGGCCCCGTCTTCCTCCCCGGGACGCCTTGGAGCCTCCCTGGGACGCCTTGGAGCGGGCGCACCGACCCCGTTTCCGCCCGGCGGACGCCTTCGGCGGGGGTACGCACCGGCCCCGCCCCCTCTGGCGTGCCTTCGGCGGGCACACTCCGGATCCCTCTCGGAGGGCGCCTTCGAAGGGCATACTCCGGCTGCCCCCTGGGATCGGCCCCGGCTCGCGAGCCGGGTGACGGTCAGACCTGACCGTTGCGGATCCTGCCGAGCCAGCTGGCGGCCTCGGTGAAGTCGCCGTCGTTCGTACCACGCTTGATCTGCGGGAAGAGACCGTCGGCACGCGGGTAGCTGCCCAGGAAGCGCACCTCGGCGGAGACCCGGTGGAGACCCGAGATCGCCTCTCCGACGCGGGCGTCGGCGACGTGGCCCTCGAAGTCGAAGTGGAAGAAGTAGCGGCCGATGCCGTCGCCGGTGGGCCGCGACTCGATGCGGGACAGGTTGACGCCGCGGACGGAGAACTCGGTCAGCATCTCCAGCAGCGCGCCCGGGTGGTCGTCGGCGAGGAAGACGACCAGGGAGGTCCGGTCGGCACCGGTCGGCTCCGGCAGCGGTCCGGGACGCGACACCTGGACGAACCGGGTGACGGTGTCGGTGCGGTCGCCGATCCCGGACGCGAGCTCGACCAGTCCGTAGTGCTCTCCGGCGATGCGCGCGGCGATGGCCGCGTCGTACGGCGAGCCGGGCAGCGCGACCTCCTGCGCCGCGGCGGCGGTCGACGGGGCGGCGACCACCACGGCGTCGGGCAGCTCGCGGGCGATGAAGTTGCGGCACTGGGTGATGGCCGCCGGGTGGGTGAAGACCCTCTTGATGTGGCCGATCTCGGTGTCGGGACGCGCCAGGAGCGAGAATTCGACGGGAAGCAGCAGCTCGGCGGTGATGAGCAGCGCCTCACCCCGGGCGAGCTCGTCGAGGGTCGTGGTGATCGCGCCTTCGAGCGAGTTCTCCATCGGGACGACGGCTCCGTCGGCCTCGCCGCGCCGTACGGCATCGAGGGCCGCGGTGACGTTCGGGCTCGGCAGGCGCTCGGCCTCAGGCGCCAGGATGCGCAGGGCTTCCTCGGTGAAGGTCCCCTCCGGTCCCAGGTAAGCGAGTTTCGGCATGGCCCCAGGGTATCCGGCGACTGTCAGAAAATGTGCGCAGGATTACATACCGATACGACCGAATCCTATCCGATCAGTCGAAGTCGTCCCACGTCAGAGGTCGTTTCCTCGTTGATCTTCCCCTCGACGGCCGCCGCGCACCTTGCCCCCTCCCGCTCAGGTCCCCTCGACGGCCGCTTCACGTCCGGGGCCCCCGTCCCTCCCGGGCCGCTCCGCCTCCGGAGCCGTATCCCGCCGGGAGAGCACCTCGAACGTCGCCCTTCGCCGGGGCAGCCACACTCCCAGCACCCAGACCAGGGCCAGCGCGCCCAGCCCGAATCCGTTCTGCACGATCTTGCCCAGCACCGGGCTGAGCACCGGGATCTCCATCGCCTTGATCGTCACTCCCCACCAGGGGATCGGCAGCACGTAGTAGAGCCAGACCCCGGCGGCCACCCGGAGCCTGACCGGGTCGCGCCCGTCACCGACCAACGCGCCGAGCACCACGACCACCCAGGCCAGATGGTGGATCCAGGCGACCGGCGAGAGCAGTACGGCCATCAGCCCGACCAGGGCCACCCCGCTCACGAGGTGCCCGTCGAGCAGCGCTCTACGGGCGTGGCGGAAGCCGTACCAGGCGACCACGGCGACCAGCGCCAGCCAGAGCAGGCTCGTCAGCACGTCGGGGAGGTAGAGCCGGATGAGCATGCCGCGCATCGACTGGTTGGTGGTCGCCGCGTTGGCACCGAGCCGCTCGGGGTCGAGCAACGCGCGGAACCAGAAGTCGGCGGCGTCCGCCGGGATCACCAGGAACGGGAGCAGGGTCAGCAGCGCGGCGGTGAGCGCGGCCACGAGGAAGGTCTCTCGATGCTCCCGTCTCGCGCCGGGTCCGAAACCGGCGATGAGGAAGTAGATCAGGAAGACACCCGGGGTGAGCTTGACCGCGGTGGCCAGGCCGATCAGCATGCCGCGCGGCCACAGCGGGCGCCTGGCCACGCAGTCGGCCAGACAGAGCGCGACGAGCAGGATGTCCACCTGGCCGAAGCGGACCTGGTCCCTGATCGGCATCAGGTAGGTGCACGCGATCATCAGGGCGGCGAACAGCAGCGGCGTCCACAGCCGCCCCCCGCCCGTCCCACCGAGCCCGCCGAATCTCCCCGAGCCGACCAGTCGGGTGCGTACGCCCCGGAGTTTCCCCTCCGTCGGCGCCGGATCCCCACCGGGCGCGCGGGGAGCGGAACCCGGTGAGAGCGGGACCTCGTCCGCCGCTCCCGACCTCCCCGGCACGCCACCCACCCCGTCGAACACGGCGCGGAAGGAGAGCCGGACGGAGACCCCCAGTGTCAGGAAGATCAACGCCGTCCACGCCCACTGCGCCGTCGTCCACGACACCGCCGCCAGCGGCGTGGCGAACAGCGCCGCCACCGGCGGATAGGTGAAGGGCAGCAACTGCGGCGCGGGCGTGACGAACCCGTAGACGGACCGACCCTCCAGGATCGCCGCTCCGCCGGTACGGTACACATCCAGGTCGACCAGACGCTGGTCGTCCACATTGCCCAGCCAGTGGAGCACCAGCGGGGCCACCGCGGCGGCGACGAGCAGCAGCGCGGGCAGCCAGGGCAGCCACGCCGACCACGACGGCCACGTCCATGGGCGCCGCTCGGTCGTGGTCGCCTCGCCAGTCCTCACGAGCAGGCAGGTTACCGTGGGGGCGGGGAAAAGTGGCCGCCCAACGGGCACGGACAGGGGGAACCGGATGGCTTCGGCACACAGCGGTCACGGGCGCGCGTGCCCGGCGACCGGGGGACCCGCGACACGGCCGGCGTTCCGCCGGGTCGCCGGGACCGTGCCGACCGCCGCGTCCCTGCTGTCGGCCCTGCTGTCGGCCCTGCTCTTCGTCCTGCTCGGCCTCCCGGGCACTCCGGAGGCCTTCGCCGCCTCCGCTGTTCCCCATACCTCGGGAGCCCAGGGGATCTCGGGTGCCCTCGACGCCTCGGGTGCCGGTACGGGCGTCTCGGGTGCCCTCGGTGTTCCGGGGGGCTCCGGTGACGGCGTGACGGGCGCCTCGGCGGTGACGCCTCCCGGAAGGGTCGTGATCATCGGGGTGCCCGGCCTGGAGTGGAGCGATCTCGACCGGGAGCGGACCCCGAACCTGTGGAGGCTCGCGGGTGAGGGCGGGTCCGCGTCCATGTCCACCCGGGCGGTCCCGCCGCCCGAACGGGGGATCACCTGCCCGGCGGCGGGCTGGTTGACGGTGTCGGCCGGCCAGCGCGCGGGCGCTCCCGGCACGGGTTGCGAGCCCCCTCGGGCACCGGAGGCGACCCCCGGCGGCGGGGCGAGCGTGCCCGGCTGGGACGAGCTGACCGCTTTCAACGCCACCACCTCCTACCGGCCGGTTCTCGGGCAGCTGGGCGGGCTCGCGGCGGAGGCGGGTCTGAAGGTGGCGGCCGTCGGGCCGGGAGCCGCCCTCGCCGCCGCCGACAAGTCCGGAAAAATCGGGAAATACGCGGCGAGTGTCGAGGAGCTGGGCGACCTGTCCCCGTACGGGCTGATCGTGGTCGAGGCCGATGACCTCGCCAGGGCCTGGACCGGTGACGCCCTCGCCGCGGACGACGTCCTCGCCACGATGACCATCCAGGCCAGGCGGGAGGCCGTGGCCAGGGCCGACCGCGTGGTGGGCACGGTCCTCGACCGCCTGCCCCCCTCGCTCGCCGACGGCACGACCCCGGCGTCGCCCACGGCGAGCACGGCCCCGGAGACCACCGCGCCCGAAACCCCGGCACCGGCACCGGCATCGGAAACCACCGCACCCGGGACCCGGGCACCGGAAACCACGACGCCGGAAACCACCGCGCCCGGAGCCACGACGCCCGAGGCCACGCCCTCCGAAGGCACCGTCCCCGGAACGGCCGCGCCCGGAACGGGGACCACGGTCCTGGTCGCCGGCCTGGCCGACACCTCGGTCGCGCCTCACCTGCACGTGGCGATCGCCCGGGGGCCGTCCCCCGGCGGGGAAACGTACCCGCGCGGCTACCTCACCGCCGCCTCCACCCGCCAGGACGGCCTGGTCACGAACACCGACCTGACCGCCACCGCGATCGGCCTGCTGGGCCTCCAGTCCCCCAACGGGGTCGTGGGACGCGCCTGGCAGGGCGGCGGGGCGAGCGAGGAGCCGGTCGCGGCGACGGTCGAGAAGCTCGCCGACGACGACCTGGCGAGCCAGGTGCTGCGCGAGGTGAGGGGGCCGTTCTTCGCGGTGTTCGTGGCGGTGCAGATCCTGTTCTACCTGCTGGCCGCCGTCGCGATCCGCCGGGGCTGGGGTGGTTCTCGTGCCCTGACGGCCATCCAGGTCGTCGCCGTGGTCAGCGGGGCGATCGCGGTCTCCACCTTCCTGGCGCAGCTGATCCCTTGGTGGAGCCTGCCCGCGCCGATGGTCTGGGTGATCGTGACGATCCTCGGCTTCGCCTGCGCGGTCGCCGGGGTGGCGCTCTCCGGACCGTGGCGGGCGCACCCGCTCGGCCCGCTGACGGTGGTCGCCGCCATCACCTCGGTCGCGCTGCTGGCCGACGTGATGACCGGCTCGGCACTTCAGGTGAACGCGGTCACCGGCTACGAGCCGGTCACCGGCGGACGCTTCTACGGTTTCAGCAACATCGCCTTCGCCGTCTACGCCGCCGGCACGATCCTCGCCCTCGCCGGAATCGCCCAGTGGCTGATCTCGGGTGGCCGTCGGACGCTCGCGCTCGCGGTGTGCGCGGCGTACGGAGGACTGGCGGTGTTCGCCGACGGCTGGCCCGCGTGGGGCGCCGACTTCGGCGGGGTCCCGGCGTTCCTGGTGGGGGTCGCGATCCTCATGATCCTGGTGTCCGGCGGGCGGGTCTCACCGATGAGACTGATCCTGGTCGGCCTGGCGGGCAGCCTGCTGATCGGCGCCATAGCAGTGGCCGACTGGATGCGGCCCGCCGACCAACGCACCCACCTGGGTGCCTTCGTGCAGCAGGTGCTGGACGGGGAGGCCTGGACCGTGGTCGGCCGCAAGTTCGGCGCGATGATCGGGGTCACGGTCGGCAACTGGTCGCTGTCGCTGCTCACGCTGGTCGCGCTGGCGTTCCTGTTCCTGGTGCTCGACCGCCCTTCGCGGTGGGGAGCCTCGGCCCTGGGCCGGGCCTACACGCTCGCGCCCGCGCTGCGCGCCGGGCTGATCGGGGCGCTGGCCTGCTCGCTGATCGGGTTTCTGATGAACGACTCGGGCATCGCGATCCCCGCGATGGCGCTCACGGTCGCGGTGCCGCTGACGCTGGCCGCCTGCGTGCGCGCAGTCCGGCTCTCGCCGCCCACCACACCAGGGCGATCGTCAGTGCCAGCAGCGTCCACGGCACCACCGTCTCCCTGAGCAGGGTCTTGGTCCAGAGCAGGTCATCGGGCCGCGCTATCTCCCTGGCCGGGAGGTAGGCGAGCGACAGCACGGCGACCCTGGCCACCATGAACGCCTCCAACGCGGGCCAGGACGCCATCGCCAGCAGCGCGAAGGCCAGCCCGTCGTACCAGGGCAGCGCGTACGGGGCGGCGAACAGCCAGGCGACCACCATCGCGGCGGCCACGGCCGGGGCGGTGTCGGCGGGCAGCGCCCGCAGCACGAGCCAGGCCAGGCAGGCCATCAGGAGCAGGGACCCGATCTGGATCCACGCCGAGTACGCGCCCGGCCCGAAGAGCGACTGGAGCCCCACCTTGACGAGTTGCCAGGGGGTGGCGAGGGAGACCCTCTTACTGGCGGCGCTCACCTGATCGAGCACGTGCGGCCCGGCGACGGCGTAGATCGCCACCACGGTGGCCGTCGCGGTCCCCGCCACCACGGCGAGCCTGCCCGGCGAGCGACGCAACTCCCACGCGGGTCCGAGGGCGACGAGCCCGGCGTTGAGCTTGACCCCGATGCCCACCCCGAGCATCAGCCCCGAGGCTGCGCCGCGCACCGTGAGCGCGGCGACCATGCAGGCGACGGCGAGGGTGTCGACGTGTATCCCGGCGGCGAGGTGGTAGATCATCAGCGGGTTCGCCGCCCACAGCAGCGCCGCCCGCCGCTGGAGGTTCGCGTCCCCCCTGGCGAAACGGTGCAGCAGCAGCGCCGTACCGACGAACGCCGCCGCGTTGACGACGGCCATCACGAAGACCGTGAGCCTGACCGAGTCACCGCCCACGAGGCTCGCCAGTGCCTGTACTGCGGTGGCGACCGGGCCGTAGACGCTGGTCACGCCGGCCCACTCCTCCACCGCGCCGGTGACGGGGTCGCCGGGCAGGGTGGCGGGGGTGATCGCGTACGGGTCCAGGCCGAGCGTGACCAGGCGACCGTACGCGGCGTAGTTGAGGTGGTCGGCCGAGCCCGAGGGCGACAGGAAGGCGAGCACGCCCGACACGGCGCAACCGGCCGCGAGCAGCAGGCGCGGGTCGGGGCCCCACCGTGACCTGAGCGCGCCGACGAGTCCGAGCCCGCCCAGCACGATCGCGAAGGCGCCCATGGCGATGACCAGATGGGTGCCGGGATGGACGTCCAGCGAGTACGGCGGCTGCCAGGAAGGGCCGGGCAGCCTCGGGACCATGGCCGAGGGGCCGAGCAGCCCGATCAGAACCGTCGTCGCCGCCGAGAGCCCCACGGCTGCGAACGCGGCGATGCCGAGCCTTCGCGGCGTATCGCCGGCGGGGCTCCGCCTGGCGTCGACGACCGACGCATCCCGAGTCACCCGCAAATTCCAGCACACCCGGCGGGGTGCCCGGTTCGGCGCGGGCTTCCAGGCCCGCCGACCTGGTCGACCGGGTGCCGGACCCGGATGCCGGGTTAACGGCGTGCCAGGAGGGCGCGGGCGACGTCGCGGAACTGCCTGGCCCGATGGATCTGGGCCTTCCAGTCGGTACCCGTGGCCCGGTGTGCCATCTCGACCTGAACCTCGCGCACCCGGAAGCCCTTCCTGAGCAGGTCGATCGTGAGACCCGTCTCCACGCCGAAACCGCGCGCCAGGGGGCGGGCGGCCTCGAAGGCCGCCCGGGTCAGGCAGCGCTGCCCGTTGAGCGGCTGGGTGGGGGTCCAGCCGGTGGCGCGCTCGACGCCCTCACGCGCGAGTCTCACGACGAACCCGTGGCCGCCGAGCTTCACCCGGGTGACGAAGACGGCGATCGTCATGTCGGCCTCGCCCGCCGCGACCGGCTCGATCAGCGCGGTGGCCGTACGGGCGGTGTCGCCCAGATCGGCGTCGAGGAAGAGCAGGTGCCGGGGCTCCTCGCCGTCGAGCTGGCGCACGGCGTGGGCACCGCTCTCCATGGCGGCGGCCTTGCCCCGGTTGTGGCTGTGTCGCACGACACGGGCGCCGGCGGCCTTGGCCACCCGTCCCGTCTGGTCGCCGGAACCGTCGTCGACGACCACGACGAGGTCGACGCCGGGCAGCGCCAGGACCGCGGCCACGGTGGCCCCGATCCTGTCGCCCTCATCCTTGGCGGGAATGATCGCCGCCGTGCCGGCCATCGAACACCTCCAGCGTGGTGACCCCGGGCATCAGCCGTGGGGAGGACGTCATCCTTGGGAATCGGAGGTCAGCAGCTTCTCCGGCAGGGTCTCGTGCACGACGAAGACGGAGTCGAGACCCGTGACCTGCAGGATCTTGCGTACGGCGGGCCGGGGCGCCGCCACCTCCAGTGTGCCGCCCCGCTCCCGCAACCGCTTGAGCGCGGACAGCAGCACGTTCATGCCGGTGGAGTCGCAGAACTCCACCGCGGACATGTCGAGGACGACACGCATGGTCTGGCTCTGACCAAGCAGCCGGGTGAACTCGGCCTGCAGGCGAGGCGCGGTGTATAGGTCGATTTCGCCAACGATGGTCACGACGGTGTGCCCGGCATGAGATCGAGTTGAGACTTTTAGCTCCACAGCGGGCACACTATCGGCGCGAGAGCCGCTGGTCACGTTCTCTTGAACAACCCGAGTCGTCCGGCCCTTTGTCCCCCGTTTCCGTCTCACGGAAACCCTGAGTGCGCGAAGCTTGACACTACGCAACAACGGCTTGGCCCGAAAGGGAGGAGACCCGGCACCTCCCGATCACCCCGCGCCACGTCAGTGGCGGCCGTTGAGTCACAAGAAACGGGCTCGAACGCATCATGAACACCGACCTACCCGAAGATCTCCAGCGGAAGCGGCTCCGGGAGCACCTGGAGTCCATGATCACTCGTACCGACAAGGCCACCTCGTGGCGCGACGCGGCGAGCTCACTGCGAAAACTGGTGGACCACGAGGGGCACATCCCGATCAGGACCCGCCTGTCGACCGAGGACCTGGACTTCCTTGAGGGAGCGCGTGAGGAGCTCCTCGACTTCGCCACGCTCGGCGTCAGGCTGCTCGACCTGCACCGGCCGCGCGACGCGGGCGGCGTCACGAGCGACACCGCGCATCCGATCCTGCGTTGCCGCAGCTGCATGTGGCGCTGGCCGTGCCCGACGTTCCGGGCGATGGTGGAATCTCTCGGCACCACCAGGAGGCTGACCTCCTGCCAGCACGTCGAACGCGACACCGAGGGTGACGAGTGCGCGCAGATGGCCCTCATGGTCGCTGTGAGACCCGAGAACCTCGATGACCACGTCACGCCCGCGCCGGCCGCCGGCGGCACGGGTTCCAACGGCACGGGCGCGAACTGACCGTCCCTCGACCGTCCTGCCCCCGCACCTGGGCTCGACCGTTCAACACACGAACGCCCAGGCGAAGGAGCACCTGGCCGCCCGGACGAAGCCCGGACGAACCGGACGAAGGAGCACCCGGCACCCGGCCGCTCAGGCGGAGAGTGACAGCCGGATCTCGAAGCGGCAGCCGGCGTCGGCGTTGACGACGCCGATCGACCCCTCGTGGGCCTCGACGATGCCTCGCGCGATCGCCAGGCCGAGGCCCGCTCCGGCTCCGTCGGCGCTGGGGGTACGGGCCGTCTCACCGCGGAAGGCGACGTCGAAGACGCGGGGCAGGTCGTCGGCCGGAATGCCGCCGCAGCAGTCGGCGACGGACAGGCAGGCGATGTCGTCCTCGGCCGAGGCGCGGACCACGACGGTGCCGTCGCCCGGGGTGTGCCTGATCGCGTTGACCACGAGGTTGCGCAGCGCCCGGGAGAGTTCGGCGGCGTCGGCCTGGACGGGGACCACCTGGTCGGCCTCGCCGGTCAGGCGCACCCCCTTCGCCCTGGCCAGCTGTTCGACCCCGGCCAGCGCGTCGGCGACCAGATCCCCGAGGCCGATCCTGCTGCGCGACAGGCGCAGTGTCCCGGCGTGGATCCTGGACAGCTCGAACAGGTCGTCGACCATGCCCGACAGCCGGTCCACCTCCAGGCGGATCTGCCGGTGGTAGCGGCGGACGGTCTCCTCGTCGGAGACCACCCCGTCCTCCAGGGCCTCGGCCATCGCCCTCATGCCCGCCAGCGGGGTGCGAAGGTCGTGGCTGACCCAGGCGACGAGCTCTCGGCGGGCGCTCTCCAGGGCGCGCTCGCGCTCGTGGCCGAGCCGCAGCCGCCGATACGCCTGGTCCAGGCTCCCGGCGATCGTGCCGAGCTCGGCGGGCAATCCCCTCGGTGGGGTGAACTCCCCCGAGGGCGATACGGCGTGCACGGCGTCGACGAGCCTGCGGCTCGCCGCCACGACCCGGCGCGAGAGCACCGTGGCGACGCCCAGCCCGACCAGGCCGCCCACGACGACCACGCTGAGCACGATGTCCCTCGGCGTACCCTCGATGATCATTTTCAGGGTGATGGCGACCACTCCGCCCACCGTCGCCACCACGGTCACCACGACGACCACCGCGAGCATCACGCCGATCGACCGCTCGCGCAGCAGTCGCATCGCGCCCAGCCCGGCCAGCGCGACCAGCAGGCCCAGCCCGGCGGTGACCGCGACGATCAGCAGGATCTCGGGGATCACGACTCCGCCAGCGGTTCGTAGCGGTAGCCGACGCCCCACACGGTGACGATGCGCCGGGGGGCGGTCGGGTCGGGCTCGATCTTCTCGCGGAGGCGGCGGACGTGCACGGTCACCGTGGACGAGTCGCCGAAGGACCAGCCCCACACCTGGTCGAGCAGGGCGGAGCGGCTGAAGGCCTGGCGGGGGTTGCGCATCATGTGGGCGAGGAGGTCGAACTCGCGGGCGGTGAGCAGGACCTCGTCGCCGTGCAGGCGCACCTCGTGGGCGCCGACGTCGACCGTGAGCTCGCCGTCCCTGAGCACGCCGGTACCGGCGGGCAGGGAGGCGCCGCGCGCCCGCCGCAGCACGGACTGTACGCGCAGGGCCAGCTCACGCGGGCTGAACGGCTTCGTGACGTAGTCGTCGGCACCGGTCTCCAGGCCGGCGACCCTGTCCAGCTCCTCGCCGAGCGCGGTCAACATGATCACCGGGACCGGCCAGCGCTCCCTGAGTTTCCTGCAGACCTGGAGTCCGTCCATCTTCGGAAGCATCAGGTCGAGCACCATCAGATCGGGCGGGTTGGCCAGCGCGCGCCTGAGCGCCTCGGCGCCGTCCCCGACGCAGTCGACCGCGTGACCGTCGCGCTCCAGGTAGCGGGCCACGACCTCGGCCACCATCGGATCGTCCTCGACCACCAGAATCCGCGCGTTCATGGCCTCCACGGTAGGCCCGCGAGGGAACGATCCCTCATTCGTGTCATCGGTCCGTAAGGACTGGATCGTTATGACCTTCGTTATGATCAAGGCCCTCGCCGTTTCCCAGGCCGACGTACGGTAGAGCGTATGAGTCGTATCGTGTTCGGGGTTCTGGGCGTCCTGCTCGCGCTCTACGTGGTGTTCGGGCTCGTGCTGCCCGCCCTCTTCGGGCTGCTGAAGTTCGCGCTCGTGCTCGGGGTGCTCGCCCTCGTGGTCGTCGCCGCGGTCACCGTGGTCGGCAAGCTCAAGCAGTGAACCTACTGCTCGCCGTCCAGACCCTGACGGTCTGGATGTTCGACGGCGGCGGTGTCCTCACGGCCGCCGCCGTGGTCGGGCTGGGCGTGCTCCTGCTCGCCTGGGCGCTGCGTCCGGCGCCCGTCACCTCGGGTACGGGGTCACGGTCACCGCTGTCCCGGCGCGACCGGGCCAGGCTGACGATGTTCGTCCGGCAGTGCGACCCCGACGCGGCCGGGAGGTCCCGGCCCAGAGCACCCTCCGCGGGCCCGGCGCCCGCGTAACCCCCGCGACCTCTCGCGACCTCCGTGCCCGACGCGCGTGATCGCCGTGTGTCCCCCGTGTTCTTGATCACCGTGTGTCCGCACAGATGTGGTCGCCGTGCGTCCACGCGCACGCGATCGCCGTGTGTCACCCGCGCACATGACCGGTAACCCCGTACATGCGTGATCGGCATGTCTCCGGGACACCCGGCCTTCGCGCGCCGCGCACGCGTCCCGAAAAGATCCTCGCGGTTCGCGGGTGCCTTCTGCGCCGTCTTCACTCCGCTCAGAAGGGCCCTTCCATGTTCGACCCCGTCATCTCGTTCACCGCCGGTCTCATCGCCGTGCTCGCCGAGCCGTTGGGCTCGGCCCCGCTCGCGATCGTCGTTTTCACCCTCCTCGTCCGGCTCATGCTGCTTCCGCTCGGTGTCATGCAGGCGAGGGGCGAGCGGGTCAGGACCCGCCTCGCGCCGGAGCTCAGGAAACTCCAGAAGCGGTACGGCCGCGACCCCGAGCGGCTCCAGCGGGAGATGGCCGCCCTCTACGCCAGGGAGAAGACCTCGCCGCTGGCCGGGTGCCTGCCATCCGTGGCACAAATGCCGTTCCTCATGGTGACGTACCAGGTGTTCGTCTCCTCGACGATCGCCGGGCAGGCCAACACGCTCCTGACCCACGGGCTCCTCGGGGTGCCGCTCGGGCAGCAGTTCGCGGGCACGGTGGCCGGATTCGGGCTGATCAGCGGTCCGACCATGGTGTTCGCCGGACTCTTCCTGCTGCTCGTCGCCGTGGCGTGGGTCACCTCCCGCCGGATGCGGCGCACGATGAGCGAGGACCTCCAGCCCGCGGCGCTGCGCCGGATGCTGCCCCTGCTGCCGTACGGGACGGTTCTGGTCGCCATGGTGCTGCCGCTGGCGGCGGGGATCTATCTCCTCGTCTCGACGGCCTGGACGGCCGGGGAGAAGGCGGTGCTGCACCGCCCGGCGCTCGCCGGGGCGTGAGGGTCCCGTCCCCGGATCCACCGAACTCGGCACCGGCGAGGGAGTGCCCGTCACACCGGTTCGGCCTCCACGAGGAAAGCGCCGTCACACCGCTTCGACGTCCAGGAAAGAACGGCCGCGACATGGGGTCGGCACCCGCGAAAGAACCACTGTCACACCGGCTCGACATCCGCGAAGGAGGCGCCGTCACACCGCTTCGGACACCCACGAAAGAAGCACCGCGACACAGGTTCGACGCCCGCGAAAGAACCACCGTCACACCGGCTCGGCACCCGCGAAAAACCACCGTGAACGTTTCACGTTCGCCGCACGTCTCCTCGCCGGTGTCACGAGGTCAGGCCCGCTCCGCGGACCGGGACGGGGACGGTGATCTGTTTCCTGGCGAGTGCCGATGTGATACTTCCGGTGCCGTCCGGCCCGACGGAGTGATCGCACGTCTTCGCGGAACCGCATTTCGTCCATGCCCCAGGAGGAATGATGCGCAAGACCCTGACCCTGCTCGCCTCGGCCGTGCTGGCCACCGGCCTGACACTGTCCGTCGGCGCGGCGCCCGCACAGGCCGCCACTCTCAGAAACGTCTACTACTACGACTGGGACTGCCACCGGGTCGGAAACCTCGGCATCCAGAGCGGCTGGTGGACCTCGTACAGCTGCGTCCCCCAGTACGACAAGTGGTTCCTCTACGCGTAGAACCCGCGTAGCCGCCCACCGAACAACGCCGCCCGGCGGGCCCCGGGTGAGCACGCGGAGATCGGGATCCCGCCCTGCCTCGTGACGTGTGAGGTGGGGCGGGACACCGTCGGGAGCGTTACCCGCATTCCCTGAGGGCGGGTTCGGGGGTGGAAACACGGCCGTTACCTACCGTGTCGACCGCCGCGACCAACGCCCACACCGTGGTGATGTCTCCCTCGTGCCTGACGCCCCAGGTGGAGGCCAGATATTCGACGATTCCGAGTCCTCGCCCTCCCAGGGAGGAGAGCGCCGGGCGTCCCGCCCGCGGTTCGGTGGCGGCGCCACCGTCACTCACAGCGACCTCGACATGCTCCTCGGTCCAGCGCCATGACACCCTGATCTGCCCTGATGGCAGGGGGTGAGCGTGACGCAGCGCATTGCTCAGCAGCTCGCTGACCACGAGCACCGCGTCATCGATGGCGGACTCGTACACACCCCGTTCCTGCAGGTCAGAGCAGAGGCGTTGGCGTGCGACAGCGACGCTGGACGGTGCATACGGCAACAGAACGACGCTCGACGCACTCACCTCCCCGTATGCCTGTTCCCCCCTGAGGAACTCACCCCAGTACGACCGAAATGCCCCGTTAGATAGTCTTGGAAACCGCACACCAATTACAGCTTGTGCACATTCGACAATAGATCAGCACATCCGTTACCGGCTCGTTACCGCTTCGGCGTGTCGATCAGGTAAGAGCGCTCGGCGTGTCGGCAATACGAAGAGCCAACCTCATCCGGGTGCCGCCCGAGGGGCGCGGATGCGCCGTGACCTCCCCTTCCTGGGCCCGCGCGAGGCTCCGCACGATGTAGAGGCCGAGGCCGACCCCGCCGAATCTGCGGCGGTCACCGCTGTCCGCCTGGACGAAACGTTCGAAGACGCGCTCCCGCATGGCGGGGGCGATTCCCACGCCCTCGTCGTCCACGACCAGCACCACCCGGTCGCCGTCCACCCATGCCTCGACCCTGATCAGGCCACCGTCCGGTGAGTACTTGAAGGCGTTCTCCAGCAACTGGGCCAGCAGGATGTCGGTGGCCAGCGCGTCACCGGACACCAGGGGCAGGTCGTCGGGGACGGCGACCTCGATGCGGTGCAGGTCCGACAGGATCGGCAGACCCAGCGTCGCACGCCCGACCAGCTCGGCCAGGTCGAAGCTCTCGATCCTGAGCACGAGCTCGCCGGCCCCGGCGCGCGAGCCCAGCAACAGGTGGTCCATGAGCTGACCGAGAGAGCGGGCCCGCTCGGCGATGGTGTGCACGGCGGCACGGCGCTCGACGTCGGTCATGCCGTCCCAGCGGCTGTCGAGCGTGCTGGCGAAGCCTCGGACCACGGTGATCGGCGTGCGCAGCTCGTGGCTGGTGGTGGCGAGGAAGAGGTCCTTGGCCTCCTCCAGCTCCTTCGCGCGGGTGACGTCGCGGAAGTCGACCACGATCTCGCCCGTCTCCACGATCTCCGCGCAGAGCACGTCCAGCCAGGTGCCCGAGGGCAGCTGGATGCCGAGCTTGTCCCCGGGCCTCGGCAGCTCGAACGGCGGCGGCCCGCCGATCACCTCGGTGGCGTGGAAACCGGTCAGCTCGCTCGCGGCCGGGTTCCACCGGACGACCCTGCCCGCGCCGTCGAGGACCGCGATGCCGTCGGCGCTGGCGTCGAACACCGCCCGTTCGTGGGCGCGCTGGCGTACGGCCTCCTGGTAGGCCATCGCGTTGCCCACGGCGATGCCCGCGTGACCGGCGAGGAGCTCCAGCAGTTCCAGCTCCAGGTGGCTCACCTTGCGCTTGGCGAACAGCGCGTACAGCGCGCCGTACGGCCGCCCGCCCATGGCGGCGAGGCCGAGCGCGATGGTGTGCAGGCCGGGCAGCCGCGACCAGATCAGATCGTCCAGGCGACTCTGGTCGCCGGTCTCCAGCAGGACGGTCCTGCCCTCGCGCAGCAGCTTGCCGACCAGGCTGGTGCGAAGGTCGGCGGTGGAGTCGCGCATCGTGTCGGGAAGGTTGTGGCAGGCCACGAGCCTGAGTTTGTCGCCCTCGATCAGCACGAACCCGCCCGCGTCGGCCCCGGTCAGGTCGGCAAGGCTCGCCGCGATCCGGTCGAGCACGGCGGGCAGCTCCAGCTCGGCGTTGATGTCGGCGACCACGTCGGTGAGCCTGCGGACGAGCTGTGCCCTGCGGACGCTGCGCTCGTTCGCGGTCTCGTCGTCCTGGGCCAGGTGGTAGACGCTGACGTAGCCGAGGAGGGCGCCGTCCGGCGAGGACAGCGCGCCGGTGTCGACCCGTACGTCGATCAGGCTGCCGTCGCGGCGAAACCGCTTGGTCCTCAGCGAGACCTCACCGCCGGTGCGGACCTTCTCCAGGACCGCGTTGTGCTCGGCCGTCAGCTCCTCGGGGACCACCGGCGCCCGGCGCCCGACGATCTCCTTCGCCGACCAGCCGAAAAGGCGCTCGGCGGCGGGATTCCAGGCGAGCACCGTCTGCTCGCGATCGATGGCGACGATCGCGTTGGGCGCCGCGGCGACGACCTCACGGCCGATACCGCCGTCACTGTCGGCCCTGTAGTCCACCACAGACCCATAGTGCCGTCTCAACCGGTCTGATCTTGGCACTTTCGTCCCGCACGTGTTGCCACTGGCCGGGCGATCCGTCCGATACTCTGCGGTCACCACACACCTGGATACGAAAGGGTGGGGCCATGTCATCCGGCGACATCGATGCATTGCTACGGGTGACCTCGCCCGACTACGTCGGCACGAGCCATCCCGACATCGCGTTCGGCACGCTCGACGGCCCGCTGGGGCGTCTCACCCTCGCGGTGACGGGCAGGGGTGTGGTGGCCTGCAGCTACGAGGACGAGAACGTCGTCTTCGAACGGATCAGCAGGGAGGTCGGCACGTTCATCGGGCCGGACGCCCGGCGGCTCGATCCCGTCCGCCGGGAGCTGGACGCCTACTTCTCCGCCAGGCTCCGCGCCTTCACCACACCGGTCGACCTGCGCCTGGCGACCCAGTTCTCCAGGACCGTCCTGCAGATGATGCTCGCGGTGCCGTACGGGACGGTGACGACCTACCGCGAGATCGCCGAGCGGATCGGCAGGCCGCGGGCGCTGCGCGCGGTCGGCAACGCGCTGGGCAGCAACCCGGTGTGCGTCATCGTGCCGTGCCACCGGGTCGTCGAGAGCGAGGCCGTTCTGGGCGGGTACGCCGGAGGGTCCGCCGCCAAGGAACGCCTGCTGCGCATCGAGTCCACCGCCACGGCCCGCGCGCCCGGCGGCGCGTAGACCGCCTCGCCCGTCCCTCCCCGCCCGGCCGAAGGCGTACGCTCCCGTGCGACAGGAAGCCTTACGCCCTCGTATGCCACCGACCGGAAACCGCACGGCCGGCACGGTCAGGAGCGGCGCCGGAGCGCGCCGAGGGCCAGGGTGGCGAGGCCCGCGACGAGGAACGCGCCGACGGACGCGCTCATCCACGGCTGCGGGACGAAGCCGAGCGCGTCGCGGACGCCGTTCCAGAACGAGGTCCACCACGCGACCTCCGGAGCGGTCGGCAGTGCGGCGAGCATCCACCACGTCACGAAGCCCAGCACCCACGCGACCACCATGAGCGGGCGCGAGGGCGCGGTCTCCGAGGTGTCCCAGCGATCGGCGCCGCCGAGCAGGAAGTAGTCCGCGGCGAGCACCGCGAACATCGGCACGAAGACCGCTCCGATGAGGCCGAGGAAGCCGGTGTAGGTCTCGGCGTTGACGAAGATCGCGAGCAGGGTGACCAGCACGCCGATGGCGACGGAGATGATCCGGCGGTCCAGCCTGGGCAGCAGGTTCTGCAGCGACATCGCGGTGGAGTAGACGTTCACGAACGACTGGTCGGTCTCGCGCAGCACCAGGATGCCGAAGAACAGCGGGCCGAGCGCCGCGGCGACGAAGGGGTCCCAGACCTGGTTCGGGTCGTTGCCGACCAGTGCGAGCGCCGCGATGCCGAGGACGAGGCAGGCCACCTGGGCGATCGTGTAGCCGCCGACGACCCCGGTGAACGCGGCCCTGCCGGAGCGGGAGAAGCGGGCGAAGTCCGCCGCGACCGGCACCCACGAGACCGACAGCGCGATCACGTAGTCGACCGCGGGGGCGAACGCCTCCCAGGATCCGCCGCCGATCGCCGGTCCCCGCTGGAAGAGCGCGATCGTGAACCAGATCATCGAGATCACCACACCGGCGGTGACGTACCTGCGGAGCAGGCGGACCGCTCCCAGCGGCCGGATGGTGAGCGCGGTGGTGATCACCCCCGCGACGACCACCCAGACCGCGTAGGGCACCTCGACACCGAAGGACCCGGCGATGGCCTGGGCGCCCTGGGCGATCACCCACAGCTCGAAGGCCCCCCAGCCCAGCATCTGGATGATGTTCAGCACGGTCGGCAGGTAGGAGAGCCTGGCCCCGAAGAGGCCGCGCAGCAGGACCATCGCCGGAGCGCCGGTCCGCTGCCCGGGAATCGCGGCCAGGCCGACCATCGCGGTACCGATGACGCTGCCCACGACGGCGGCCAGGATCGCGGCCACGAAGCTCAGCGGCCGGTCCCCGAGCGGGTTGATCAGGGCGATCGCACCGGAGAACCCGAGCAGGCTGACTCCCAGGTTGGCCCAGAGCGCGCCCTGGTCGAGCACGCCGAGGGCCTTGGGAGGAGCCTCGCCGAGCGTGAGGGGCGCCTCGACCGCCCCTGAGTCCCCGGGATCTCCGGGGCCCTTGGTGGAATCAACGGCGGCAGACGTCATCACGCACACTCCCTACGCCGGCATTACCCGGACAGGTTCATGCGGTCGGCGGCGCGTCGGAGGGTTCGAGACCCTCTGCGTGATTCCGCCCTCTCAGCCCGGTTACGCCCGAGCTCCCGCGGTAGACATTCGCCCCGATTATGCCATTCATTCCTTTCCTAGCAAGGGCTCCCCCTCGCCCGGTGCGTACGGCTCAGGCGACGAAGGGGTCCTGACCGCTCTCGGCGACCATCGGGCGTCCCGCGCCGTCCCAGGACCGCATGCCGCCGCCGACGTTGATCGCGTCCCAGCCGACGTGGTTGAGCCAGGCGGCGGCGTTCGCGGAACGGCCGCCGACCCGACAGACCACGTAGACGGGTGTGTCCTTGGGCACCTCGTCGACCCGCGCCTGCAGCTCGCCCAGGGGGATGTGGACGGCACCGGGCGCGTGCCCGGCACGCCACTCGTCGTTCTCGCGTACGTCGAGCAGGAACGCGTCTTCCGGCACGGCCTGCACCTCAACTTCAGGAACACTCATGCGCTCATTGTTCCAACGTCCCCCACCGGATGGGGCACGAAGCCGCTCGGATGCCCTCATCCGGACCTTCAATTTCCCCTGATAGCAGGCTAATTGGGGACATCCAGCCTGCCGAATTGTCCGTTCACCGGCGGGGCGGGGAAGCCGTTCACCGAGGGCGGCCGGGAGCGCCCAACGGAGAACCGATAATCCGGCAGATCGGCGGAGGGCGGAAGGACCCGGCCGCGGAGGCGTTCACCCACGTCCCGCTGTCGGGGCACGTCCCAGAAGTCAGGGCACGTCCCAGAAGGCGAGTTCGTGAGCCATCCCCTCGGCGAACAGCCTCCCCGCCCTGCCGGGATCCGGCGCCACCTCGTCGATCATCACCGCGATGCGCTCGGTCAGCTCGGCGAAGGCGGGGTGCGCGTAGGTGTCCACCCAGGCGCGGTAGCGGGGCTCCTCGGGCGGGTTCTCCGCCAGGACGCGGCCGAGCGTGGAGTAGCCCCACATGCAGGGGTAGAGCGCGGCCAGACCGTCGGCGTAGACGGCCGCGGAGTCGAGCAGGAAGGAGGTGTACGCCGCGCAGGCCGGCCCCTTCCTCGCGCCGCCGAGGTCGGCGTCGAACTCGGCCGACAGCGACCGGTGCAGGCTCAGCTCCTCGTGGAAGGTGGCGTGCGCCAGGTCCACCAGGTCGCCCAGATGCCCGTCCGGAGCCTGCCAGGCGAGTCGCGAGAAGACACGGACGTAGTCGAGCAGGAACAGGTAGTCCTGCTCCAGCCACGACCGGAACACCCGCTCCGGCAGGTCTCCCCGTGCGATGCCCACCACCGTCGGGTGGGCGAGCTGCGCCTCGACGAGCGGGCGGCCGATCGCGTGCAGTTCCTCAGAAACCCTCATGGGTCGGAGATTGTGTCAGGTCAGGGCGGCGGCGCCGAAGGAGACGCTGAAGCGCTTGCACCAGATGGTGACGGACTTCAGGCTGTCGAGGTCGGCTCCGGCGGGAATGGCGTAGTTGGCGTTGCCCCTGTTTCCCTTCAGGTCGCCGAGTTCGAGGTGCTTGCCGTCGTCCAGGTTGAACCATCCCGCGGTGCCCTCCTTGACGGGCTGGTCACTGAGCCAGACCCGCAGGTCAGGCCCGTCGGAGGTGTTCAGGTCCTCGATCCGCAGGACCCGGCTCCCGTCGGGCAGCTCCAGCACCCTCGCCCTGCCCTCGGTCTTGTGCTCGTGGGAGATGAACGTGCCCTTGGACAGGGTCTTCGGCTCCCGAGCGGGCGCAGGGGATTCGGAGGGCGCGGAGGACTCCGAGGACTCCGAGGACTCCGAGGACTCCGAGGACGCGGAAGGCTCGCCCTGCGGGGCGGCCTCGGCTCCGGGTGGCGCGGTCGCCACGGGCAGCGCCTCGTTCACCTCGACGACGGTGAACAGGCGCCACGGCTGGAACAGGTACAGCGCGACACCGAGCGCGACGGCGCCCAACGCCAGGACGCCCCAGGTGACGGGGTGTCGGAGCAACCTCTTGACTCTCATGGGATACCTCCGGCGTCGGGTCCCGTGGCTTCCGGCCACGAGGAGAAAGCCGAGATGTCCCTCCGGCCTCGACGCCGACGCTATCCGCGGCGCCGCCCTCGATCGATTACGGACTGCTTACGACCGCGAAGTCCTCGCCCCGCTCCCGCGTGACACGACGGCGCCGACCGCCTCGACCCCGCCGCCCCTCGACGCCCCGCCCCGCTCCCGCGTGACACGACGGGACTCCCCGGTCTCCGAAGGACGCGGCCCGGTCGCCTCCGTTCGACCTCCGACGCCGTTGTCCGGCACGGGACGAGCGGGTCGCGAAGATCGAAAACGGGCTGGGCCGAGGTCCTCGGAAGGCCGGGGAGTCGGAAGGCCGGGGAGAAGGTCACTTGCCGAGGGCGTCCTTGGGGACGGGCTTGTCCTGGGCGAGGGCCTCGAACATACGCAGGGCCTTCTCCCGGTCCCACTTGACGACGGACTGGCCGTCGATGGTGGGCAGGGAGCCGATGGGCACGACCGTGGTGATCGGGTCGCCGCCCATGGCGAGGCCGAGGGAGAGCAGGTCGAACGCGCCGGTCTCCTCGCCGACGGTCACCGAGTCGGCCGCGCTCAGCGCGAGCGGGACGGAGGTGAAGGGGTTGATCAGGACGCCGGGGCTCGCCGCCTTCTTCACCACCGCGGAGAAGAACTGGCGCTGGCGCTGGGTCCTGTCAAGGTCGGGGATCGCGCCGGTGGCGCGGGTGCGGACGTAGCCGAGGGCCGTCCCGCCGTCCATGGTCTGCAGGCCCTTCTTCAGGTTGATCCCCGCCTTGGGATCCTTGATCGCCTGCTTGACGTTGATCTCGACCCCGCCGATGGCGTCCACGATCCCCACGAAGCCGCCGAAGCCGATCTCCATGTAGTGGTCGATGCGCAGCCCGGTGACCTGCTCCACGGTCTTGGGAAGCAACTGCTGACCGCCCTTGAAGGCATAGGCGGCGTTGAGCTTGTTGCTGCCGTGGCCGTCGATCGGCACGTACGAGTCACGCGGGAGGCTGACCAGGGTCGGGCGGTCGTCGCCCTCGGGGATGTGCAGCAGCATCATCGTGTCGGTCCTGCGGCCCACCGCCTTGCCCGTGGCGAGCTTCTTGCGCTGGGCCGCGGTCAGGCCCTCACGGCTGTCGGAGCCGACCAGCAGCCAGTTGGTGCCGGGGGTGTCGGCGGGACGGCCCTCGTAGTCGGTGAGCGCCTCGACCCGGGTCAGCCGCGAGTTGACCGTGAAATACCCGACGACGACCAGGATGAGCAGCACGACGACCAGTCCGGCGAGGATCCGCACGGCGAGCCTGCCGGGGCGCTTCGGCCGCCAGGCGGGCATGCGCGACGCGAACCCGCCGCCCTGGCCGCCGGAGCCTCCGCCCGAGCCCCCCGGCTGGGCCGAGGGGGCGTTCAGCGGCCTGACCGGGCCGGAACCCGATCTGGCCTTGCCGTACACCCGCCCGCCTCCCCGGGAGGGCGGCACCTCGCGCGCGGACGCCTCCTGTCGGACGGGCGTATCCCGTGAGGAGGCCGACGCCCCCCTGACGGGCGCCCCCGGGCCGCCAGGCGAGGGGTAGGCGGGCTGCCCGGCCGCTCTCGACGGCACGGGCCCCGGCGTGGGCGATCGCAACGCGCGGGTGCGATCGTCGTCTTCGGGCCTGTCAGCCACGTCTTGTCCCGCCACTTCTCGATCTCATGGTGAAAACGTCATTATCGACGCTACGTCGTGGCTCAGGAACCTGCCGCGAGGCGGCCAAGGTTTCCCTATGTAAAAGTACTCAGACAGGTGGTTAGCGACCAACAATGCGATCGTCGGCCGATCCGGAAACATTGACCCCCACCCGGATCGTTACGGTAGAGGACTACCTCTGCTCGAAAGGATGATCGTGTCCACTCCGGACCCGTGGAGTATCTGCCCGTGCGAACGCACGGGCACCACTGAACCAACCGGGAGAGTCGCCCGGTGAACACGGCTTTGGGCCTTCTGGCCATCCTCCTCCTGACCTTCGCCACCGGTTACTTCGTCGCACAGGAGTTCGCCTTCGTCGCGGCGGACCGGGGTGTGCTGCGCGAGCAGGCCGACTCCGGCGACGCGGCCGCGGCACGGGCGCTGGAGGTGACGAAACGGCTGTCGTTCATGCTGTCGGGCGCGCAGCTCGGCATCACCGTGACCGCCCTGCTCGTCGGCTTCCTCTCCGAACCCGCCATCGCCACGGTCGTCCGTCCCTGGCTGGAGAACGCGGGAGTGCCGTCGGGGGCCGTGCCCGGCATCGCCGTGGCGCTCGCCGTCACGATCGCCACGGTGATCCAGATGGTCTTCGGCGAGCTGGCCCCCAAGAACCTGGGCATCGCCCGTCCCGAGCCCGTGGCGAAGTTCCTCGCCCGCTCGACGTTGATCTACCTGCGGATCGCCGGACCGGTCGTCCGGCTGTTCGACTCCGCCGCCACCGGCCTGCTGCGCCGGGTCGGCGTGGAGCCGGTGGAGGAGATCGAGCACGGCGCGAGCCCCGAGGAGCTGTCGCGGATCATCTCCGAGTCCGCCACGGCGGGTGACCTGCCGCCGAGGCTGTCGGAGCTGCTGGAGCGGGCTTTGGAGTTCGGTGACCGTACCGCGGAGGACGTGATGGTGCCGCGCCCCCGCCTGGTGCTGCTCAGGGACGACCGGCCGATCTCCGACCTGGTCGACGCGGTCCGCAGGCACGGTCACTCCCGCTACCCGGTGCTCTGCGACCAGAACGGCGACGACGTGGTCGGCGTCACCGGCGTACGCGAGCTGCTCAAGTCGGGGCTGACCGACGGCAGGCTGGAGAAGATCACCCGTCCCGCGCTCCTGGTGCCCACCTCGTCACCGCTGCCTCTCGTCCTGGAGCGCATGCGCACCGCCCGCGACGACCTGGCGTGCGTCATCGACGAGTACGGCGGCCTGGCCGGCGTGGTCACCATCGAGGACCTCGCCGAGGAGCTCTTCGGCGAGCTCATCGACGAGAACGACCCGGAGCCCGCGGGGGTCGTCGTGGGCGAGGAGGGCACCTGGGACCTCCCGGGCACGCTCCGGCTGGACGAGATCGAGCGTGCCATCGGGCTGCAGCTCCCCGAGAGCGACGACTACGACACCGTCGCGGGCCTGGTGCTCGCCACCCTCGGCCGGATGACCGAGCCCGGTGACGAGGCGACCGTCACGCTGACGCCGCGGCACGATCCGCTGGAGAGCGACGACGTCGACGAGGAGGAGGCGGTGCTCACGGTGCTCTCCGTGCACCGCAGGGTCCCCGAGTGGGTTCGGCTGTCGCTCAACGCGCCACGGGAGACCGATGGCGACCAGGACACGGAGACGAGACCCGGGAAGACCGGGGACGAGGAAGAGCCGGAGATGAACGCGCCGCGGATGATCCAGCGTGGCCCCGAGCCGCCCATGATCGAGCGGAGCGGGGTGAGGCGGCGATGAGCACCGTCTCCGCCCTCCTGCTCGGCGTGGCCCTGCTGATCGGCAACGCCTTCTTCGTCGCCGCCGAGTTCGCGGTGATCTCGGCCCGCAGGCACCGCCTGGAGGAGATGGCGGGCAAGGGTGGCCGGTTCACCCGGCTCGCCGCCCGCGCCGCCGTGCGCGGCAGCAGGGAGCTCTCCCTGATGCTGGCCGGAGCCCAGCTGGGCATCACGCTGTGCTCGCTCGGCCTCGGCATGGTGACGGAGCCGGCCATCGAGCACCTGCTGGAGCCGGTCTTCGGCGCGGTCGGCCTGCCCGAATCACTGCGGGTCGCGGTCTCGCTCGTGATCGCGCTGGCGTTCGTCACCTTCCTGCACATGGTGATCGGCGAGATGGCCCCCAAGTCGTGGGCGCTCACCCACCCGGAGACCGCGGCGATGGGGCTGGCCATGCCGTTCCGCGGCTTCACCTGGCTCATGAGGCCGGTGCTCGCCACGCTCAACGGCCTGACGAACGGGATCCTGAGGCTGTTCGGAGTGGATCCCAAGGACGAGCTGGCCACCACCAGGACCCCGGTCCAGCTGGCGATGCTGGTCGGCGAGTCGGGCCGGATGGGCCTGCTCGACCGCGACGAGCACGACCTGCTCACCCGGGCCCTGCGGGTTCACCAGCAGCCGGTGGAGCGGCTGATGCTGCCGCTGGAGAAGACCACCTCGGTGCCCGACGACGCGACGAGCGAGCAGATGCGCCAGGTCGCCGCACGCGACGGACACCTGCGCATGCTGGTCACCTCCGGCAGGCCGGGCGACGTCCTGGGCGTGGTGCACGTCAGGGACATCCTCGTCCGGCCGGAGGCGAGCCCCGCCGAGCTCGCCCGCCCGGTGCCCCGCCTGGACAAGGCCACCACGATCCCCGACGCGGTCTCCACACTCCAGGACGCCCACGCGCACCTGGGCCTGGTCACCGAGAACGGCGGCGAGGTGGTCGGCATGGTGAGCCTCACGGACCTGCTCGGCGAGGTCCTGGACGTGCGGGTGCTCGCGACCCGCTAGCGGGCCCTCCTGACTCGCGACCCGCCGACCGGCGGGAGCCGTCGGGAGCCGGCAGAACCGGTCTCGGGATCGGCGGGAGACGGCGCGGGCCGGGGAAAGATTCTTTCCCCGGCCCGTGTTCTCTGTCAGCGTAATCCGGACACCGGCGAACCCCTGCAAGTCATCCGAAAGTGATCAGCAAGCACGGCAGGGTAGAAGGGTGAGGCATGCCGTAGTGGGCCAAAAACCACAAGACCCATGCGTAACCCCTGAGACTTCTCTATAACGGAGCGAGCGACTATCTTGATCGATGATCCACTCGGTCCGGCACGAGACCTTACGGACGGCTCAGATGAATACGCGGTTTCCCGGAAAACGACAAGACCCCGGTCGCGATGCTCGCATGACCGGGGTAGTGATCTTGTGGGCGAGGAGGGATTTGAACCCTCACGTCCTTTCGGACACACGGACCTGAACCGTGCGCGTCTGCCGTTCCGCCACCCGCCCTTGTTGGGTGCGGTCGAAACATTAGCACGAATCAGCCGGTACCCATGAACCCGGATACGATCCTCCTAGATGCGGAAGCGGAGCAGCTGGGTGCGAGAGAGCGAGGAACGAGCCCCCAAGCGGCCGCGACCAGATAGACGGAGGAGGGGAGGTACCCGATGGGAGTCCTTCAGCGTTTCGAGCGGAGGCTCGAAGGCTTGGTCGAGGGAGCCTTTGCGCGGGCGTTCAAATCTGACCTTCAGCCGGTAGAGGTCGCCAGTGCGGTCCAACGGGAAATGGACGAGCGGGCGGCGATCGTCGCCCAGGGCCGCACTCTCGTGCCCAACGACTTCGTGGTCGAACTGTCCACGACCGACAGCGAGCGGTTGGAGGTTTACTCCGACAGCATCAGCCACGAGCTGGCCAACCTCGCCAGGGAGTACGCCAAGGAACAGGGCTACTCCTTCGTGGGACCGGTCAGGGTCCGCTTCGAGACGGCCGACGACCTCGCGGTCGGCCTGTTCCGCATCCGTTCGGGCGTGATCCGCGGGGCGACGGTCGAGCAGGACGAGATCCGAACCCCGGTGAGCGACGTGCCCCCCGCACGGTCGCACGCCTTCGGGGGCCGCCCCCGCCTGCTGGTCTCCACCCAGGACGACCCGCAGGGCCAGCGGTCCTTCGACCTGACAACACCGGTGACCCTGCTCGGCAGGGGCACCGACTGCGATCTACGGCTGGTCGACCCGGGTGTGTCCCGGCACCACGCCGAGCTGCGAGTGGAGGGCCCCCTGGTCGCGCTCGTCGACCTCGGCTCCACGAACGGCACCTTCGTCAACGGCCAGCCGGTTCGCCGGGTCGAGCTCCAGAACGGCACTCGTGTGACGCTGGGGCGAACGACTCTGGTTTTCCGGCGCGATTAAAGGTAAACAGACGGTCCATGTCCGAGCTCACGCTGCTGCTGATCCGGCTCGCCTTCCTCGCGGTGCTGTGGTTCTTCGTGATTGCCGCGGTCGGTGTGATCCGGACAGACTTGTTCGGATCACGCACGGCCGCCGCCGTCCCCGCGCGCAAGGCCCCCAAGCCTGTGAAGCCCGCGGCCAAATCCAGGAAGGGGGAGCCACGGGAGATGATCGTTACCGGTGGCCCCCTCCAAGGCACCACCATTACCCTCTCGGAGACGCCCATCACCATCGGCCGGGCGAACGACGCGACGCTGGTAGTCAGCGACGACTACGCCTCCAGCCGGCACGCCCGGCTCTTTCCCCAGGACGGTCAGTGGATCGTGGAAGATCTCGGCTCGACCAACGGCACGTATCTCGACCGCTCCAAAGTCACCCGTCCGACTCCGGTGCCGCTCGGTGTTCCGATCCGCATCGGTAAGACCGTCATCGAATTGCGCAAATGACCATCGCACTCCGTTACGCCGCCCGCTCCGACGTCGGCCTCCTCCGCGAAGGCAACGAGGACTCCGCCTACGCCAGCGGCCGCCTGCTCGCCGTCGCGGACGGCATGGGCGGCCACGCACACGGCGAGGTGGCCAGCTCGGTCGCCATCGCCGCGATGTCCTCGCTCGACGTGGACGCCCAAGGGGGTGACCTGCTCAGCGCCATCGAGGCCGCGGTACGCGACGCCAACCGCAAGCTGCACGAGATGGTGGGGCGCGATCCCAGCCTCAAGGGCATGGGCACCACCCTCACCGCCATGCTCTGGTCGGGGACGAGGGTCGCCCTGGTCCACGTCGGCGACTCACGCGCCTACCTGCTGCGCGCCGGGGAGCTCTACCAGATCACGCACGACCACACCCTCGTGCAGTCACTGGTGGACGACGGCCGCATCACCCAGGACGAGGCCGCCACCCATCCACAGCGGTCGATCCTGCTGCGGGCGCTCGACGGCAGCGGTGAGGTCGACCCCGACCTGTCCCTGCGCGAAGCCCAGGTCGGCGACCGCTACCTGCTCTGCTCCGACGGCCTGTCCGGGGTGGTGAGCGCCGAGACACTGCACCACACGCTCTCCACGATCGAAGACCCGGAGGGGGTGGTCCGCACCCTCATCGACCTGGCCAACCGTGGCGGCGGCCCCGACAACATCACCTGCGTCCTCGCCGACGTGCTGGAAGTGGACGAGAGCCACGTGCCGCGCACCGACGCGGCCGTGGTCGGCGCCGCGGGTTCCAGCATGCCGCGGTCGGAGCTGCCGGACACCCCCGCGGGTCGCGCCAGCGCGGTCACCATGCCGCAGCCCGTCATCTCCGACGACGACGACATCGACGAGCCGATCATCAGGGCCGCGGCCCGACCCGCCAAACGCCGCCGACTGTGGCCGCTCCTGGCCGTGGTGGGTGGCGTCGTCGTCGTCGGAGGCGGCCTGGGCTGGTATTTCGGCGGCCAGTGGCTGGAAGACCAGTACTTCGTGGGCGCCAAGGGCAACGAGATCGTGGTCTTCCAGGGCGTGAAGACCAACCTCGGCCCCTTCGAGCTCTTCGACGTGGCCCAGAGCACCGCGGAATCGATCACCTCCCTCGGAGCGTTCCAGCAGGGTCAGGTCCGCGACGGCATCCCCGTTCCCACCGTCGAAGCGGGCCTGAAGAAGATCGAAGAGCTGAAGTCGTCCGCGGCCAAAGCCGATCGGAAGGAAGAGCCGACCGCGACCCCGAGCGCCTCCGCGTCCTCCGCGCCCGCCAGGGCCCCCGAACCCACAAGGTCACAGTAGACACATGAGCACCCCTAGCGCCGAGCCGGTCCCGCTTCCCGCCAAACGGCGGGTGGCCCAGTTGGCGATGCTCGCATTCGCGGTCGCCATCGTGATGCTGGCGTACGCCAACGTGGGGTTGGCCCTCGACAACCAGATCCCATCGGGAATGCTCACCTACGGCCTCGGCCTGGGTGGTCTCATGCTCGCCGCCTACCTGGTCCTGGCGAAGTTCGCCCCCTGGGCCGATCCGCTGATCCTGCCGCTGGTGACGCTGGTCAACGGCATCGGGCTGGTGGTCATCTACCGCCTTGAGGCCTCCGGCATGCCGGGTGCCTCGGCCACCAACCAGCTGCTGTGGACCGCCGTCGGGGTCGTCATGTTCTCCGTGACGCTGATCGTGCTGCGCGACCACCGCGCGCTGCAGCGTCTGACCTACACCATGGGCGCCCTCGGCCTCGCCCTGCTGATCTCACCGCTGCTGCCGTTCATCGGCAAGGAGATCAACGGTGCGCGCATCTGGATCGGCGTCGGCGGTTTCACCCTCCAGCCCGCGGAGTTCACCAAGCTCGCCCTGGTCATCTTCTTCGCCGGTTACCTGGTCGCCAAGCGCGACGTGCTCGCCCTGGCGGGGCGGCGGCTGCTCTTCATCGACCTGCCCAGGGCCCGCGACCTGGGACCTGTCCTCATCACCTGGGGCCTCAGCCTGGGTGTGCTGATCCTGCAGAAGGACCTCGGCTCCTCGCTGCTGATCTTCGGTACGTTCATCGCGATGCTCTACATCGCCACCCAGCGCACCTCGTGGGTGCTCATCGGCATCCTGCTCTTCGTCGGCGGCGCGGTCGTGGCGGGGCTGCTCTTCAGCCATGTGCAGGACCGCTTCATCGTCTATCTCAACCCTGAGGACCCGGCGCTCTTCGACAAGGTCGGCGGCAGCGCACAGCTCATGGAGGGCCTGTTCGCCATGGGCGCGGGCGGCATGCTCGGCACCGGTCTGGGCCAGGGCCACCCCTACGAGATCCCGCTCGCCTTCTCCGACTTCATCTTCCCCGCCGCCGGCGAGGAGCTCGGCCTCACCGGGCTGATGGCCCTGCTGATGGTCTACGCCCTGCTGGTGGAGCGCGGTCTGCGCACCTCGATCGCGGCCCGCGAGCCGTTCTCCAAGCTGCTGGCCGGTGGCCTGTCGTTCATCCTCGCCTGGCAGATCTTCATCATCGTGGGCGGCGTGACCAACCTGATCCCGCTGACCGGCCTGGTCACCCCGTTCATGTCCCAGGGCGGATCGGCGCTGCTGGCTAACTGGATTCTTATCGCGCTGCTGGTACGCATGTCGGATACGGCGAGGAAACCTCCGCCCCAGGCCATCCAGGACGAAGGAATGACGCAGGTGTTCCAGCGATGAACGGTCCCCTCAAGCGTGCCGCACTCGCCTGCATGATCATGTTCGGCCTGCTCATGATCAACGTGAACTACCTGCAGGCCGTACGGGCGGATGATCTGCGCGCGAACCCGCGCAACGACCGCAACCTCTACGCGCGGTACGAGGTCGAGCGGGGCCGCATCACCGCGGGCGACAAGGTCCTCGCCGAGTCGATCGACACCGGCAACCCCGAGTTCCGCTTCGAGCGGCGTTACCCCGAGGGCAAGGTCTACGCGCCCATCACCGGCTTCTTCGCGCCGGAGAGCGAGCGCGACATGGAGCGGGCGGAGAACAGCCTGCTCGACGGGAGCAGCGCCGACCTGCTGATCCGGCGCAGCATCGACCTGTTCACCGCCAAGCAGACCAAGGGCGCCAACGTCGACCTGACGATCAACCCCAGGGCGCAGGAGGCCGCGTACAAGGCGCTGGGCGAGAGCGGCAAGAAGGGCGCGCTGGTCGCGATCGAGCCGAAGACCGGGGCGATCCTCGCGATGGTCTCGATCCCCACCTACGACCCCAACCCCCTGTCCAAGGCCAACAAGGCGGCTGTGAACGAGGCCTACAACAAGCTGGACAAGGACGAGGACAAACCGCTGGTCAACCGGGCCATCGAGCGCACCTACCCGCCCGGCTCGACCTTCAAGGTGGTCACCACCGCCGCATACCTGGAGAGCGACGACACCGTGGGCCCGGAGACCCAGGTCGACGCCCCGCAGCGGCTCGACCTGCCGGGCACCACCGCCGACCTGCCCAACTACGGCGGTGCGGCGTGCGGAGCCGGGCGGGTGACGCTCTCGTTCGCGCTGGAGAAGTCCTGCAACACCCCGTTCGGCAAGATCGCGATGGACCTCGGCTACGACGCGCTGCGCGAGCAGGCGCTCAAGTTCGGCATCGGCGGCGACCCGATCGAGATCCCGCTGCCGGTCGCGGGCAGCGGAATCGGCCCCGAGGAGGACCAGGCGGCCCTCGCCCAGGCCTCGATCGGCCAGCGCAGCAACCAGATGACCCCGCTGCAGATGGCCATGATCGCCGCCGGCATCGCCAACAACGGCGTGGTCATGAAGCCGTACCTGGTGGACAAGATCGCGGACGCCGAGGGCGGCGAGATCGAGAGCGCCGACCCCGACGAGCTGGACACCGCGATGAGCGAGGACAGCGCGCGCAAGCTCCAGGAGATGATGGTCAACGTCGTCAACAAGGGCACGGCGAGCGCGGCGCAGATCCCGGGGGTGACGGTCGCCGGCAAGACCGGCACCGCCGAGACCGCGAGGGGCCGTGACCCGCACGCGTGGTTCATCTCCTTCGCCCCCGCCGAGGACCCCAAGGTCGCCGTCGCGCTGATCGTCGAGTCCGGGAGCGCCGGCAGCGACGCCTCCGGTGGTCAGACCGCCGCCCCGATCGCCAAGAGCGTGATGGAAGCGGTGCTGGGTAGATGACCGCGTTGCTCGGGGGCCGATACCGCCCGCTGGGGCGGATCGCGTCGGGCGGCATGGGTGAGGTGTGGCGGGCCGAGGACGAGCTCCTCGGCCGTGAGGTCGCCGTGAAGCTGCTGCGTCCGCACGTGGCGGAGGATCCGGCCTTCCGCCTGCGGTTCCGCTCCGAGGCGCGCATCGCGGCCGGGCTGTCCGATCCCGGCATCGCGCAGGTCTTCGACTACGGCGAGGGTGAGGGCGTCGCCTACCTGGTGATGGAGCTGGTGCCGGGGCAGTCCCTCGCCGGCATCCTGGCACGCGACCGCGCGCTGAGCCCGGAGATCACCCTCGACGTGGTCCGCCAGACCGCGATGGGCCTGCACGCCGCGCACCGCGCGGGGATCATCCACAGGGACATCAAGCCCGGGAACCTTCTGGTGACCGAGGCGGGCGTGATAAAGATCACAGACTTCGGCATCGCGCGAGCGCTGGAGGCCGTGCCGGTCACCCAGACCGGCATCCTGATGGGCACCGCGCAGTACGTCAGCCCGGAGCAGGCGTCGGGCGAGCCGCTCACGGCCGCCACCGACATCTACTCGCTCGGGGTGGTCGCCTACGAGTGCCTGGCCGGTCGGCCGCCGTTCCGCGCCGACACGCAGGTGGCGATCGCCCTCATGCACATCGGCGAGCCACCGCCGCCACTGCCGTCGAGCGTCCCTCCCGCGGTTCGCGAGCTGGTCATGGCGTGCCTGGCCAAGGACCCGCTGCGGCGGCCTGCCGGTGCCAGGGAGCTGTCGGAGCGGGCGGACATGCTGCTCGACGCGCTGACCTCCACCGGTTCCACCGGTCTCGGCATGCTCACCGACCCGGTGGGCTGGCGCGCGGAGCCCGCGAGCGAGTGGCCTCAGGAGGTCACCTCCGCCCTCGCCGTCCCTCCCCGGCCCGAGTCCGGCCCCGGTTCGGGTGCGGGAGCAGGTGTCGGTGCGGGAGCGGGTGCGGGTTTCGGCGCGGGCGTGGGTTCCGGGGCCGGTCAGGGCGGGGGTTCCGGTCCCGGGCCCGGTCACGGCGCCGGCACGAACGGGGCGGGCGCGAACGGGGCGGGCACCGCTCCGGTGCGCGGGCGCCGCGGCCTGCGCAGGAAGACGGTGATCGTCGCAGCGGTCGCGGGGTGTGCCGCCGCGGTCGGGCTGGGCGCCCTCACGGTCCACGAGCTGACGAGCCGGCCCGGTGACAACGAGCCGGGAGAGCCGGTCGTACGGTCGAGCCCTGCCACCAGGTCTCCGACGGCCAGACCGACGGAAACCAGGTCTCCGACGAGCAGACCGCCGCTCTCACCGACGAACTCGGCCCGCCCTTCGGTCACGCCGTCGGCTACGGTAAGCACATCGGCCACGCCCACCGTAAGGCCGAGTACGTCGCCACCGCCCAGCCCCAGCCCGACGCCCAGCCCGACACCCAGCCCGACGGTGACACCGAGCCCCACACCGAGCCCGACTCCTGAACCCGGTGACACAGAGCCACCGAACGAGGAGACGTGATGCGGGAACGGGTCGATGATGGACACCGGTGGCCCAAGAGCTCACCGGCACCCAAGATGAACGGTAAGGGACAGTGCAGGAAATGACTCAGCCCCGACGCCTCGGCGATCGCTACGAGCTTGACGGCGTCGTCGGGCGTGGCGGCATGGCCGAGGTCTATCGCGCCCGAGACATCCGGCTGGATCGGATCGTCGCCATCAAGACCCTCCGCGCGGACCTGGCCAGGGATCACATCTTCCAGGCGCGCTTCCGCCGGGAGGCGCAGTCGGCCGCGTCACTGAACCACCCGTCCATCGTCGCGGTCTACGACACCGGCGAGGACGTCTCCGAGGGCGCGCCGGTGCCCTACATCGTGATGGAGTACGTCGACGGCCGCACGTTGCGCGACCTGCTGCGGGCCGACCGGCGGCTGCTGCCCGAGCGCGCTGCCGAGCTGGTCGACGGGATCCTGCGGGCGCTGGACTACAGCCACCGCGGCGGCATCGTCCACCGTGACATCAAGCCCGCGAACATCATGATCACTCGCAACGGCGACGTGAAGGTGATGGACTTCGGCATCGCCCGCGCGATGGCCGACTCGGCCGCGACCATGACGCAGACCGCCCAGGTGATCGGGACCGCCCAGTACCTCTCGCCGGAGCAGGCGAGGGGCGAGCGGGTCGACGCCCGCAGCGACCTCTACTCCACCGGCTGCGTGCTGTACGAGCTGCTGACCGGGCAGCCGCCGTTCACCGGTGACTCCCCGGTCGCGATCGCCTACCAGCACGTGCGCGAGGACCCGATCCCGCCGTCGCAGATCGACCCCGACATCCCGCCGTGGGCCGACGCCATCGTGCTCAAGGCGATGGCGAAGGATCCGGCGCACCGCTACCAGAGCGCCGGGGAGATGCGGGCCGACATCCAGCGGGCGATGTCCGGCATTCCGACGGACGCCCAGACGATGGCCCTGAGCGCCAACAACGAGTACGGCTCGGCCACCCGGACGATGATGCAGCCGCCCGGCCCCGGCGGCCCCGCCACCCAGCGCACCACCGCCGTCCCCCCGTACGAGTACGGCGAGGAGGGCGGCGGCGGGCGCACCGGCGGGGGCGGCCGACGCCGGCAGCAGAGCGGCGGGAACACCGCGGTCAAGACCGCGGCGTGGATCATCGTCCCGCTGCTGATCATCGGTGCCTTCATCGGCGTCGGCGTCAAGTTCCTCAGCTCGCCCGGCGATCCCACTGCCTCGGCCAAGGTGACGATCCCGCAGCTGGTCTCGCAGACCGAGGAGGCGGCGACCAACAAGCTGACCGAGCTCGGCCTGAAGGTGAAGACGGTCGAGGAGTACGACGACGAGATCCCGAAGGGGTCGGTGATCGAGACCGATCCCGCGGCCGACGCCGAGGTCGAGAAGGACACCGAGGTGACGCTCAAGGTCTCCAAGGGCGTCGAGAAGGTCGAGGTGCCCTCCGTGCTCAACATGACCACGGAGGAGGCCAAGCAGGTCCTTGCGGATGCCGGTTTCAAGGTCAGCGTGCAGACGAAGGCCTCCAGCCGCAAGCAGGGAATCGTCTTCGAGACCGTGCCCGAGGCGGGCAAGAAGGCCAACAAGGGCAGCACCGTCCGGATCTACGTCCCGAAGGAGGCGATGGAGGTCCCGTCCGTGGTGAACCTCACGGTCGAGGACGCCACGAGGGCGCTCAAGGAGGCGGGCTTCAAGGCGAAGATCTCCGAGCAGCCGAGCGACCTGCCCAAGGGCACCGTGCTGAGCCAGTCTCCCGAGGCGGGCAGCAAGTATCAGCCGGGGACGACCATCACGCTGATCGTGTCGAGCGGGGCGCCGCCCCAGCCGACCGAGCAGCCGACCTTCCCCGACGAGCAGCCGACCGTTCCCGACGAGCAGCCGGATGAGACGCCCACGAATCCCGACGAGGGCACGATCTTCGACGAGGCGCCCAGTGACGAGTTCTGATCCGAGCAGCTGACCGGATCATCCGATGGAGGCCCTCGCGACCGCGGGGGCCTTCGTCGTCTCCCGTCCTCCGACCCGGCGCGGTCTCCCACTGAGAGGCACGCGAAGCTGAGAGGCACGCGCACGGGACACGCGAACGGGAAAGGTCCTGAAGGCGGGGGCCATGGGACGGGGAGGTCTGGAAAACAGGTGGGCCCTGAAACGGGGAAGAGCCCTTCCGCCACTCGGGGGCGATGGCGGAAGGGCTCTCACTGGTCAATCGTCCAGGATGGGTCCCGCGTTACAACAATCTTTCCAGCCAGTTTCCGAGCAGTTGACGACCGTGTTCCGAGATCACCGACTCGGGGTGGAACTGCACGCCCTCGACGGGGGCGGTACGGTGGCGCAAGCCCATGATCACACCGTCCTCGGTGGTCGCGGTGACCGTGAGGACCTCGGGAACCGTCTCTGGCAGGACCGCCAGCGAGTGGTAGCGCGTCATGGTCACCGGGGACGGCAGGCCGGCGAAGACACCCTGCCCGTCGTGCTCGATCGCGCTGGTGCGGCCGTGCACCAGTTCGGGGGCCCGCGCCACGGTCGCCCCGTGGGCGACGGCGATGGCCTGGTGTCCCAGGCAGACGCCGAGGAGCGGGATGCCGTGGGCCTCGCAGTGGCCGACGAGCGGGACGCTCACCCCGGCGTCCTCCGGGGTGCCGGGGCCGGGGCTGATCAGGACCCCGTCGAAGCCACGGGTGTCCTCGACCGTGACCTGGTCGCGCGGGCGCACGTCGCAGGTGGCACCGAGTTCGCGGAGATACTGAACGATGGTGTGGACGAAGCTGTCGTGGTTGTCGACGACGAGGACCCGGCTCATCGGCCCACGACGATCGAGGCGACGCGGTTCGTCGGGCCCTGGGCGGTCAGGAGGGTCCCGTTCAACGGCCCACACCGGTTCGTCGGGCCCTGGGCGGTCAGGAAGGTCCTGTTCAACGGTCCACGCCGGTTCGTCGGCCCGCGGTTCGTCGGCCCACGACGGCCGGTAGGGCGCGGTTCATCGGCCCACGGTGGTCAGGTCGAGGGAGATGCGAGGTTCGATCCAGGGAAACACGACATACCAGAGTACGACGGCGACCAGCCCGACCAGCACCAGGGTGGCGAACACCCTGGTCACGAGGTTGCCGGGAAGCATCCGCCAGATCCAGCCGTACATGAGGCCCGCCTTCTTTCCGATCTTGGTTACCCGGGCCGTACCGGGTGGTTCTCACGGCCTTCCAGCTCGCCGGAGACGATGAGGCGCTGGGCGGCCGAGTACTCCGGGTGGCAGGTGGACAGGGTGATCAGCGCTCTGTCCGGCTCGCGGCCCGGCCGGTCGGGGACCGGGGCGATCACGCCGATCTCGGTGGGGTCGACGACGCGCTTGCCGGTGACGCGGTAGGTGTAGCGGGTCTCGCGGGTGTCGACCAGGATGAGATCGCCCCTGCGGAGCTCGTCGATGCGGTTGAAGGGGGCGGCGTAGGTGGTCCGATGGCCCGAAAGTACGAAATTACCGATTTTTCCTGGCATGGCGGTTCCTGGGTAGTGCCCAGGACCCATCCTCAGCCGATCCTGGTCGACGCCCTCCACGATGGCGTACCGGTAGTCGTCACCGAGCCTGGGGATCGTCAGCATCGCCACCGCACCGCCCAGCCGGACCGGCCAGGCCGCCCTGTCCCGCCGCCCCCCTGCCTTCCCGCCCGGTGGGGCTTGCGCCAGGAGTTCCTCACGCAGCAGCGCCTGCTGCTCGGCGGTGTAGGAGCCGGTGCCCCACAGCAGGTAGGCGCAGAAGAGAAGGACGACCAGCCCCGCGGTGAGGCTGAGGTCGCCCAGAGCCCTCAGCGCTGCTCTCATGGGGGCAGGGTAGTGACGGGAAAGGCCGCCGCGGCGAGCCGGATCACGGGCCCGGCATAACATTTGCCACAGGATGGTGCCCTGTGGAATCGCCACGGCCCACCTGCGCCGACTATCCTTACACGGAACTTCACACGCTAGCGACCACGCTCACCGACACGGCCTGCGCACGATCCGGATCGCGCAGGGTTGACGCAGGAGAAGAACCCCAGTGCCCAAGCCCAAGACTCGTAAGAAGCCGGTCTACACCCCGCCGCAGACGTCACAGCAGATCAAGGTCAGCCCGCGCTGGCTGGCGCCGGTCATGGTGACCTGCTGGATCGTCGGCATCCTGTGGATCGCCGTCTACTATGTGGCGCCCACCGCGCCCCTCCTCGGCGACCTTCAGAACTGGAATCTGCTGGTCGGGTTCGCGTTCATCATCCTCGGGGTGGTCCTGTCCACTCGGTGGCGCTAGCTTTTCCACAGGAATTGTCCACACCCTGGGGAAGCATCAGGGTGTGGAGATCAACCGAAGATCCCGAGCTCGGCCTGGACGGCGAACGGTGGCAGACCCAACACCATCGCGACCAGGACGACCAGCATCACCGCGCAACCTCCCCACTGGATCGCGCTGCGGTTTTTGGCGGGGGCGAAGGCGAAGATCACGGCGACCAGGGTGCCGACGATCAGACCGCCGAGATGCCCCTGCCAGCTGATGCCGGGGATCACGAAGGTGATCACGGCGTTCACGCCGATCAGCCAGAGCACGCCCTGGGCGTTGTAGCCGAGCCTCCTCGCGAGCACGAACAGCGCGCCGAACATGCCGTAGATCGCGCCCGAGGCGCCGACCGCGGCGATGCCGAACAGGTAGATCGCGACGGATCCGCCGAGCGCGGAGAGAAGATACAGCGTCAGGAACCTGGCCGACCCGAGGCGCCGCTCCAACTCGGGGCCGATGACATAGAGCGCCCACATGTTGAACAGGATGTGGGTCAGTGCCCAGCTTGAGCCACCCAGCGGCTGGTGCAGGAACGCACCGGTGATGAGGCGCCACCACTCGCCCTGATAACCGACCTCGTAGGCGTTCATCGTGAAGTTCGCGAGCACCCAGTTGGTGTTCACGGTCTCGACGGCGTACGCCAGGATGTTGACGATCAGCAGCGTCCAGGTGACCCGGGGGGTGGTGACCGCCCGGCCGCCGAAGACCGCCTGCGCCTGCCGCATGCCCCTGTTGCCCTCGTTCACGCACTCGGGGCACTGGAAGCCCACCGAGGCGTCGCGCATGCAGTCGGGGCAGATGGGACGTTCGCAGCGCTGGCAGCGGACGTAGGTCTCACGTTCCGGGTGCCGGTAGCAGGTGGGGACAACGGTGTCGGGCTCGTTGGACGGCTGGGTGGTCATGTGTGTGGTTGGCCCCTTCGAGCGTGCTGTTATCCACAGACTGCCAGCCTATTCACGATCCCGAGCGCCTGTGCACCCGCTAACGGCGACTGAGCCGCACCGGGCGAAGCCCAGGTCGAGGTGAGGCGGTCTCGGACGAGCGAATCCGAGGGACGGGGCGGGTCCGAGGGACGGCGCGGGCGCCGCCGAGGGACGGGGCGGGTCCGAAGGACAGGGCGGAAAGAGCCGGGCGAGGACCGAGGTGAGGCTGCACGGGACCGGCGCGTCCCGGCGGCAGCGCGTGGGGCCGGAGGGGCCGGACGAGGGTGTGCGGGAACGCGAACGGCGGCCTCCGACGGAGGCCGCCGAGCATGAGATCAGCTCTGGACGCGCTCGATGGTCACCGACTCCAGGACCACGGGCTCCGTGGGACGGTCACGGGCGTCGGTGTCGGTCTTGGCGATGGCGTCGACGACGTCCTGGCCCTCGATCACCTCACCGAAGATGGTGTGCTTGCCGTTCAGGTGCGGCGTGGGCACGACCGTGATGAAGAACTGCGAGCCGTTGGTGCCGCGGCCGAACTGGACACCGGCGTTGGCCATGGCGAGCAGGTAGGGACGGTTGAAGTAGAGGTCCGGGTGGATCTCGTCGTCGAACTTGTAACCCGGGCCTCCGACGCCCTGACCCAGCGGGTCGCCACCCTGGATCATGAATCCCGAGATGACCCGGTGGAAGATCGTGCCGTCGTACAGTTTGGCGGTGGACTTCTGGCCGGTCTCCGGGTGCACCCACTCGCGGGTGCCCTCGGCGAGCTCGACGAAGTTTCTCACGGTCTTGGGCGCGTGATCCGGGAAGAGCTGGACCTTCACGCTGCCGCGGTTGGTGTTGAGGTTCGCGATCAACTTCTCAGCCATGATCGGACTGCCCCCTTCAGGTCGTAGGCAATACCTGAGCAACGTATTGCTTTTGTGGCACTTTGACGATTTCGGCCGTGGCCGCATCCCCAAGCATCCTCCCACGGGCCGTCATGATTGAGCCGCCTTCGAGCGGGAAGGGGTGGCGACGGGGCCCCAACGAATGGGGAGGTTGTTGTGCCTCTAGCACTGTTTGGAAAGCGCCACATGAAGATCGTGGCACCGGAAAGGCGGCTGCGCCACGTGAAGGCTCAGGCCGTCCGAGCCGCGGATCGGGTCGGCCCAATGGCCAGTCATGCCCGTGACGCGGCAAGTCAGCACGCACATGACGTAGCCCTTCAGGCTCGCGATGTGGCCGGTCAAGCCCGTGAGATGGCCGGTCAGGCCCGTGAAGTGGCCGGCCAGGCCCGCGGCATGGCGAGCGAGAAGATCATCGTGGCACGTGGGTGGGCGGCACCGAGGCTTGACGCCGCCGCACACTCGATCGAGGAGCAGCTCGCGCCGAAACTCAGCGCCGCGCTGTCCCAGGCCGCCGCGAGGATCGATCCCACTCCCGTGAAGTCCAGGAAAACACCGATGTTCCTGCTGTTCACGGGCATCGCGATCGCTGCGGCGGGCTACGTTCTGTACCGCAAGAACGCCGACCAGTGGGCGGACACTCTGAAGGAGAGCGCCTCCGACGCGTCCCAGTGGGTGGGTCAGAAGACGGAGGCGGTGGCCGGAAAGACCTCCGGCGCGGTGGACGACGCCGTGAAGAAGGCCGAGGAGGTCGGCGCCAAGGTCACCGACAAGGTTGCCGACACCAAGGCCGAACACGCGTCGCACACGTCGCAAACGCCGAAGAGAACCCCTTAGGGGACGGGGCGCGCCTCTCGGATGACCGGGCTCCCGCTCGGCCCCCGGAGATGGCGCGCAACCGATCACGGCGTACGACGTCGGCAGAAAGTACGGCTCGCACCGCGAAGGTGCGGGCCGTACTTTCGTGTGGCGGCCCGTCGGCCGTGTTTCCGCGCGGTACCCCACTGATCGAACTTCCGGGTGGCGACCCGTTGACCGATCACCAAGCACTTGTTAGAACGTGTTCCCCGGCCCAAGGAGCACCGATGACGCTGTCGCCCCTCGACGACCATCCCGTACACCAGTCGTCCGAGGTGATGCGGCACGTCACGACGTCGGACCGCAATTTCTACGACCGGTACTACTTCAACTGCCACGCCGGATCCGACGAGCTGATGCTCATCGTCGGTCTCGGCCAGTATCCCAACCTCGGGGTCACCGACGCGTTCGCCTGCGTGCGCCACCGGAACCTGCACCGCGTGGTCAGGGCCTCCCGGGAGCTCGGCGACGACCGGATGGACACGAGGGTCGGCCCGTTCAGGGTCGAGGTGATCGAGGGACTGCGACGGCTACGGGTGGTGCTCGACCCCACAGAGCACGGCCTGTCCTTCGACCTCACCTGGGAGGGCACCGTACCGGCCACGCTCGAACCCCGGCACTTCCTGCGCTGGCAGGAGCGCGTGGTGTTCGACTCCTCGCGGATGGCCCAGACCGGCCGGTGGACCGGGCACATCCTGATCGGCGACGAGCGCGTCGAGGTCACCCCCGACCGCTGGCAGGGCACCCGCGACCGCTCGTGGGGCATCCGCCCCGTCGGCGAGCCCGAGCCCCCGGGCATCCAGGCACGCAACGCGGGGACTTTCTACTGGCTCTACACGCCTGTCCGGTTCGACGACCACGCCATCCTCTGCATCATCCAGGAGGACGAGAAGGGCCGCCGAGTCCTGGAGGAGGCGGTGCGCGTGTGGGGGTTCGGGTCCGCGCGGGAGGGTGAGGAGGAGTATCTCGGCCGTCCCGAGTATCGCCCGACGTACCTGGACGGCACCCGGGAGGTGCGCGAGGCGACGATCTCCTTCTCCCCGCCGGGCGGGAAGCCCTTCGACCTGCACTGCGTCCCGATTCTCCCGGTGCACCTGATGGTGGGCACCGGATATGGCCTGGAATCGGACTGGAAGCACGGCATGTACCAGGGTTCCCACCCGGTGGTCCAGGGCGTCACCCACACGCTGCCCGAGGACGCCCAGAAGATGTGGGGCATGGTCGACGCGGTCGGCCGCTTCGAGTACGACGGCCGGATCGGCTACGGGTTGTACGAGTACTGGGCCCTGGGGCCGCACCCGTCCTTCCCCGAAGGTTGAACACCGCGTCCCTTTCGGGAGGTCTTCCATCGCTCGGAGCCCGTTCTTCCCGAGTCCGGGCACGAGCGATGGAAGACCTTACCGGAGGGTGAACCGCACCGTCCCCCGTACGGCGCGGACTCCCGGGCCGGTCCTGCGGTCGCTCGAGGTCGTCCCCGGCGGTTCTGTAGCCCGGTGGCTCCGTGACCCGGTGGCCACGGACCTGCCAGGCTTCCCAGATCGCCTCCGAGCAACCGGCTGCGAACCGGCCGGACCATTCCCGCACGGATGCCCCGGCCGGTTCGCAGGTCTTCACGGGGACGCCTCTCCGCTCGCACGGCGTCCCCGCGAGGTCACTTCTCCTCGGCCTTCATGACGCAGGTGACGGTGGGCACGTCGCCCTCCGAGGACTTCTGCGCCACCCTCACCTCGGTGACCGCGTCCCCGTCGGGGACGGGCACGGCCGTGGAGAGTGTGGCCGCCTCGCCGGACTCCGGTACCCCTGCGGGAACGGCGGGCACGGCCATGACCGTGACGTCCTCGGGCAGGGCGGAGGGCTCCGCGGCCGGCTTCGCCGCCCTGAAGTCCTTGGTGATCGTGACGCGGCCGGCTTCGGCCTTCCTGGCCTCACCGGTCTCCCCGAGCGGCGGGGCGGGGACGGCGGGCACCGCGAGAGCGGCTCCGCCCTTCTCCAGTTCCCTGCGCTCGGCCTCGGTGAGCGTGCGCGTCGTCAGGCTTATCTTGCCGCCGCCCTCGCAGTCGACGAGCCGCGCGACACCATCCTTGGGAAGGGGCGCGGGGGTGGGGGTGTCGGCACTGGCGGCCCCGGTCAGCGTGGCCATCAGAGCCCCCGCGGTCACCACGGCGGCGGCGAGCATGCGAATACGCATGTGTTTGTTCTCCTTGTCAGACGGATCGATGTCAGACGGATCGATATGTCAGGCGGATCGATGAACGAATCGGGAAGCGGACCGGCCCGCGGTTCCGGAGACCACAGCTTCCCGCCCGCTGCCTGAACCCAGGCTGAAGGCGCCGGAAGTCGTCTTCAGGTTGGCTTTAGGCGCGGTACGGCAGTCTGAGCGGCATGCGCGTGCTGCTGGTTGAGGACGAGAAACGCCTGGCCCATCTCCTGAAGGAAGGGCTGGCAGGCGAGGGGTTCGCCGTCGACGTCGCGTACGACGGGCGCGACGGCCTGTGGATGGCGACCGAGAACCCGTACGACGTGATCGTGCTCGACGTCATGCTGCCCCGGATGAACGGCTACGCCGTCTGCGCCAAGCTCCGCGACGCGGAGAACTGGACGCCGATCCTGATGCTGACCGCCAAGGACGGGGTGCACGACGAGGCCGAGGCCCTGGACACGGGCGCGGACGACTTCCTGTCCAAACCGTTCTCCTACGTGGTGCTGCTGGCCCGGCTGCGCGCGCTGGTGCGCAGGGGCGGCGGGGCGCGGCCGGTGTCCATCGTGGTCGGCGACCTGACCGTCGATCCGGCGGGGCTCCGCTGCCGCCGGGGCGACACGGAGATCTCCCTCACGCCCAAGGAGTTCGCGGTCCTGCACGGCCTGGCGCGCAGACAGGGCGAGGTCGTCTCCAAGAGCGAGCTGCTGGCCCAGGCGTGGGACTTCTCCTACGACGGTGACCCGAACATCATCGAGGTCTACGTCAGCGCGCTGCGCCGCAAGATCGACGCTCCGTTCGGCCGCTCGTCACTGGTGACCGTGCGCGGCGCCGGCTACCGGTTGGAGGCCTGAGATGGCATCACGTCTTTCCGTACGACTCCGGGCGACCCTCGCGGCCACCGCGATCGTCGCGGTCGCGCTGGGAGTGGCGTCGGCGGTGCTCGTCGGCGTGCTGACGGGGAGCCTCACACGCAGCGCCTCCGACGAGGCCACCCGCCGCGCCGCCGCGACCGCCGACGTCCTCGCCGGTGGCACGGTGATGCTCGACGTTCCGGCGATCGACGTTACGCGGGCCGCCGTTCCCGCGACGGCCGAGGCTCCGTCGGCCACCGTGGTGACCGTCACCGGAACGGCGGCCGGGGTCCTCCGGCATTCGGAGGCGACCCTTCTCGATCCCGACATCAAGATCTTCACGCACCCCGTATGGCCGGCTCCGGCGGTCGCGGGCCCATCGTCCGAGAGGAAGGGCACGACGTCACCCCCGGAGGTGGCCATCCGGGGCACGGCGGACGAGCCGTCGCCCCATGCGGCGGCAGCGAAAGGTACATCGGACGCGGCGTCACCCCCGCAAGCGGCCGTGAAGGGCACCGCGTCGCCCTCGGAAGCGGCGGCGAAGGGCACCGCGAACAAGGTGTCACCCCCGGCGGTGGCGCTGCGGAGCGTGGCGGGCGCGCCGGCGTTCCAACTCGCCGAGCCGGCGCCATGGGCGTCCGGTGACTCCTTCGCCCTCGCCACGATGCCGGTGGACACCGCGAACGGAACGTTGTTCGTGCAGGCCAGGGCATCGATGGAGCCCACGATGGACGCCCTGAGGTCCCTGCGCGGCCTGCTGCTTCCCGGCATTCCCGCGCTGCTCCTGCTGGTCGCCGTCCTGACCTGGCTCACCGTCGGCCGGGCGTTGGCACCGGTCTCGGCCATCCGCGCCGAGGTGGCCGACATCACCGCGAACGACCTGCACCGAAGGGTTCCCGTACCGAAATCGCGCGACGAGATCGCCCGCCTCGCCGAGACCATGAACAGCACACTCGACCGGCTCGAACTGGCCGTCGGCCGGCACAAGCGCTTCGTCGCCGACGCGGCCCACGAGCTGCGCAGCCCGCTCGCCATCCTGCGGACCCGCCTGGAGCTGGCCCAGCCGGAACCGCTCGCGGCCGAGGCGCTGACCGACGTGGAGCGGATCCAGGCGCTCACCTCCGATCTCCTCCTGCTCGCCCGCCTGGACGCCGGTGAACCCGCCTGTCACGAGGAGGTGGATCTCGGCCAGGTGACCGCCGAGGAGGCGGCCAGGTCGAGGCCCAGGCCGGAGGTCAAGGTCACGCTGAAGGTGGCGGCCGACACCGTGGTCATGGGCTCCGCCGGCCAACTGCGCCGCCTGGTGGCCAATCTGGTGGACAACGCGGTACGCCACGCGGGTTCCACGGTCACCGTCCGGCTGGCCGTGGACGGCGGCGAGGCGGTGCTCGACGTGCGCGACGACGGGCCGGGCATTCCCGCCGAGCACCACGAGGCGGTCTTCGACCGCTTCACCCGGCTGGACGAGGCCAGGGACAGGGACGCGGGCGGTGCGGGGCTCGGGCTCGCCATCGCGAGGGACATCGCGGTACGGCACGGCGGGAGTCTGCGCGTCGCGGGGAAAGATCGCGAAGCCTGGCTACAGGCCCGTTTTCCTGTGATATGAACCCCTCAGGTGATCTATCACGGCGCCCTTCACTCCCCAGGAGGCCCACCATGCCCGCCCCAACCCGTCGACTGATGATCTTCCGAGGTCTCGCGGGCGGCGCCGCCGCCGTGATCGCGTCGGCCGCCACATGGGTACGCCCCGCCCGGGCATCCTCGGAGACCCAGGAGTCCGAGGAGTCCGCCGGTCCCATCCTCGCCAGGACGAGCGGCATCCCCGTCGGCGGCGGCCGGATCATCAAGGGAACATGGGTGGTCACCCAGCCGGTGAAAGGCACCTTCCGCGCCTTCAGCGCGAAGTGCACGCACCAGGGCTGCACCGTCGCCACCATCCGCGGCGGGACCATCAACTGCCCCTGCCACGGCAGCAAATTCAGGATCGCCGACGGCTCGGTGGCCAGAGGCCCCGCCAAGCGGCCGCTGGCCCGCAGGAAGATCAAGGTCTCCAAGGGGATCATCAGGCTGAGCTGACCGCTCGGCTTCGGACGTGGCGGGCCGGACCGCGCGAGCGAGCCAAGCAGGCGAGCCGAACGGAGCCGGCCGAGCAGGCAGGACGGGTGGACCGGACGGGTGGACCGTGACCGGTGACCTCCCCGGACGTCGGCGAAGGTTTCACGTGAATCAATACGCTTCGCCCGGCGGCCAGGACGGTCTTGGCGGATCGCACCCGCTCCCGAGGGGCAGGAGACGTCACTCCCGGGGCGGGACATCCGATGACCGCCCGGCCACGGGGGAGGCGGAGGCCGCCGGGAGCTCCCGCTCGGTGAGAGGCATCCGATGTCCGCACGGCGATGGGAGACGCTTGGCTTCCGCGCTCGCGACCGGACGGCCCGCCACGCGCACCCGGTGAACGTTTTCCGAAATATCTAATTGATATCGTCACATAACGCCACCGGGGAATATATGAATATTTACCCGGGAAAATCCATCTGAGATAACCCGTGAATCGCATGCGGATGTACAAGTCTCACTCTCCGGCAAGTAATGTCAAAGGGTTGATCGCGCCTGACGGCGGATAGACGTCACACCATGCGAGGCACAGTTCGACGTTCCCTGATCACCGGCACCGTCTTCGCCCTGGCCACAACCCTCCCCTTCGGCATCGCACCCGCCGTGGCCGACCCCACCCCCGACTCCCGGCACCTCCCCCTCCCGGATCAATTCACGGTCCTCAGAACGGGCAGCAGGGGAATGGAGGTGCACAACGCGAAGAAAAGACTCAAGGATCTGGGATTTTCCCCGGGGAATCTCAGCCCTCTGTACGACTCCGCTCTGCGAATGACCGTATGGGCGTTCCAGAAGGCGAACGGATTGAAACCCGTCGACAGAATCGACCTGCCGACCTGGCAGGCTCTCCTGCGCCCTCGCCGGATCAGGCCCCTGGTGACGTACGGGGAGCGGGAAAGGGCCGAGATCGATCTGCGGCGCCGACTCCTCGTCGCGTGGAGAGACGGGAAACCCGTGCTGGTGACCCACATCTCCACCGGCGCCCGCAGGCCGTACTGCGAGAAGGGCCACTGCGGGTTCGCCTCGACCCCGGTCGGCGACTACCGGGTGGGAGTGCGGGTCCCCGGCTGGTCCACGGGGATCCTCGGGGCGATGTTCTATCCCGTCTACTTCAACGGCGGCATCGCGATCCACGGTTCCACCCTCGTCCCCCGCTTCCCCGCGTCCCACGGGTGCGTCCGGGTCCCGCTGCACAACGCCCTCGACCTCTACCGGTTCCTTCAGCCGGGGACTCCGGTGTACGTCCGCCGCCCGGAGGCTCCCACCGGACGTGCGATGAGGGTTCGCGGGGAGCGGCGCCCGCGAATCCCGAAGGCACGACCTGTCGAGGCTCCGCACCGCTCGTCCAAGAAATCCTCGCGTCCAGGGCGCTCCACCGGCCGGCGGACGGGAGGTGACACCGGTGGCCACCGGTGAGCGTGCGGGCGCATCGGAGCGGGGAGGTCGTGGCCGGGTGGGTGCGGGCGCCTGTGACAAGCCGGGCGGCCTGGCCCGGCTCGCGGTGCGCCCCCACCTGCGCGCGGACGCCTGGCGACGAGCCGTGCGGGCGCCCCGCGCCGGTTCCGCCGCGAAAATCCCGGCCTGTACGCCGATCGAGCCGATCTCGGAAGCTTAGAACCGATGTCCCGAGGTGATGATGAGGATGTCGGCTGATCATTCCGAAGGGCGTGCATCGTGATACCAACCATGATCCTGTTCGGCCTGGTCTTCGGGCGCTGGTGGCGCGCCTCCCTCCTCGCCGCCGCCGTGTTCTGGCCCGTGGTGCTCCTGGCCGGCGACGCGATCGGGCTCGACGGGTCACTCATGACGGCGGCCGCGCTGGGAGTGCTCAACGTCTCCGCCGGGGTGGCGATCCACCAGAGCGTCCTGTGGATCGTGAGGAACACGATCACGCAGCGGCCGCGGGCGAAGAATCCCTGACACACTTCCCTGCGTGGAGGGACGCTGTCGCGCACATTCGACGCGCCCTCCGGTGACCGGACGAGAACGCCCCGGCGAGCCGACGGACCCACGGTCGAACACGTCCCCGACTCCCCGGCCACCTCTGGCGGCGTCCGGCGATCGACATCACCCACGGGCGTGTCTTCAGGACCTGATCCCCTCCAGGATCACCTCTTCGAGCACGATCGAGGTCATCGAGCGATCGCGCGTGTTGTACTGCCCTCCGGTGATGGCGACGACCAGGTCCAGCGCGGGCGCCACGTAGATCACCTGGCCGCCGTTGCCCGACCCTCCCTTCCACGTGTCGCCCGAATACCAGTGGTAGCCGTAGTGGAGGTCCTCGGCGATCCGCACGTGCGGGTGCAGGGCCGTCTTCAGCCAGGACGAGGGGACGACGTCGCCACCCCCTTCGAGCACGAGCCGCCCGATCGCGAGGAGGTCGCGGGGGGTGAGCCGCAGCCCGGCGGCGGCCATCGCCGTCCCGTCCTCGCCGGACGACCACTCGAAGCGCGTGATCCCCAGTGGTTCGAACAGCCTGGTACGCGCGTAGTCCTCCAGCGTCCGTCCGGTGCCCTTCGCGATGAGCCGCGCCACCAGCGCGGAGGCGCCTCCGCAGTAGGACCATTTCGTGCCCGGTTCCTCCACGATGCGCTGCTCCAGGACGTAGCGGAACCGGTCGGGGGACAACTCCATCGCGATCTCACTGTTCGCCGTGCTCGTGTAGGGGGCGCTCTCGTCCCACTCCAGGCCGAGCGTCATGGTGAGGGCGTGCTCGACCGTGAGCGCGGCGCGCCGGGGATCCTGCGGGAGGTCCGAGTATTCGGGGAAGTGCCGGAGCAGTGGCTCGCGCGGCTCCGGCACCTCGCCGTCGGCCAGGGCGATGCCGTACAGGAGGCCGACGACGCTCTTGGTGATCGAGCGGAGGTCGTGGAGCGTGTCGGGTGTGAAGCGCACCCGGCCGAGCGGCTCGTTCAGCTTGAAGTCCTCGCCCTCGCCGTAGTGCTCAAGGATCACCTGGCCGTGGCGGACGGCGACCGCGCCGTGGCGGACGGGCACCCGGCCCTGCTCCACGGCCAGGGCGAGACGGTCGTTGAGTGTGTCGCTGCTCATGGTTCCGTTCTACGCCCTGCCACCGTGTCAGGATCAACCCCTCGTCGATCACGACGCGCGTGGAGAACCGGGGCCGTTCGCGCCCGCCGGCCGTGCTTTCCTCGCCTCGTTTCCGGCAGACCCCCTGCGGGACTGCGGACCGCGACGGGACTTCGCCGGGCGAACGCGGTCGGCCGGGGCCCGGCGAGTGCGTCCGCTTGCGGATAATCCGGAACGGTACCGGTTGGCTATGGTGAGGAGCATGACCGCGATGGCACCCGCCCGTACCGAGCCGGATCTCTCCTTCCTGCTGGACCACGCCGGCCATGTCCTGCGGACCCGGATGGCGGCGGCGCTCGCCGAGATCGGGCTCACCGCACGGATGCACTGCGTGCTGGTCCACGCCCTGGAGGAGGAGCGCACGCAGATTCAGCTCGCCGAGCTCGGCGACATGGACAAGACCACGATGGTGGTCACGGTCGACGCCCTGGAGAAGGCGGGCCTCGCCGAGCGCCGCCCGTCGAGCACGGATCGGCGGGCCCGGATCATCGCGGTCACCGAGAAGGGCGCGCAGGTCGCGCGGCAGAGCCAGGAGATCGTCGACGGCGTGCACAGGGCGGCCCTGGCCGCGCTGCCGGGAGACGAGGGCGAGGTGCTCGTACGAGCCTTGAAGCGCCTGGTGGCCGGACATCTCGCCACCCCCGTGGAGGCACCGCAGGGAGTCCGGCGGGCACGGCAGCGCACAAAGTGAATCCATAGAGGATCGTCTACAACAAAACCATCTGCTACGGTCTCTCCTGTTCCCCTCGAACAGGAGGCGACCCCATGTCGCGTACCGCACCTTCCGCACGCCCCGCCGATACGTCTCCCTCGCGCTGGACGGCGCTCGCCGTGCTGTCCGCCGCGATGTTGATGACGATCCTGGACGGCAGCATCGTGACCGTGGCGATGCCGACCATCCAGGCGGACCTGGGCTTCTCGCCCGCCGGGCTCAGCTGGACCGTCAACGCCTACCTCATCGCCTTCGGCGGGCTGCTCCTCCTCGCCGGTCGGCTGGGCGACCTCATCGGCCGCAAGACCATGTTCCTCGCGGGGAACACGGTCTTCGCCGCCGCGTCGCTACTGGCCGGACTGTCCACAGGGCCCGGCATGCTGATCACCGCCCGGTTCCTGCAGGGCGTCGGCAGCGCGATGGCCTCGGCGGTCGTGCTGGGCATCCTGGTGACGCTGTTCACCGAGCCCGGGGAGCGCGCGAAGGCGATCGGCGTCTTCAGCTTCACCGGCGCCGCCGGAGCCTCGATCGGCCAGGTCCTGGGCGGGGTCCTCACCGACGCGCTCAGCTGGCACTGGATCTTCTTCGTCAACCTGCCGATCGGGCTGGTCACGATCGCGATCGCGATCCGGGCGCTGCCGGGCGAGCGCGGGGTCGGGCTCGCCGCCGGAGCCGACGTCCTCGGCGCCGTGCTGGTCACCGGCGGGCTGATGCTGGGCCTCTACACCGTGGTCAAGATCGAGGAGTACGGCTGGCTCGCCACCCACACCCTCGGCCTCGGCGCGGTCTCGATCGCCCTGCTCGCCGCGTTCCTCGTCCGCCAGGCGACCGCGAGGACCCCGCTGATGCCGCTGCGGATCCTCCGCTCGCGCAACGTCTCAGGCGCGAACCTCGCCCAGATCCTGACGCTGTCGGCCATGTTCGCCCTCCAGATCATCGTCGCGCTCTACATGCAGCGGGTCCTCGGCTACGGCGCCCTCGACACCGGCCTCGCGATGCTCCCCGCGGCGGTGGCGATCGGCGGCGTGTCCCTGTTCCTCTCCGCCCGGCTCAACACCCGTTTCGGCGAGCGCGCCGTCCTGCTCGCGGGCCTGGTGCTCCTGTTCTGCGCGATGTGCCTGCTCACCCGCGTACCGGTGAGCGCGAACTACGTCACCGACCTGCTCCCGGTGATGCTGCTCATCGCGGGCGGCGGGCTGGTGCTCCCGGCACTCACCACGCTCGGCATGTCCGGCGCGGGGGCCGACGACGCGGGCCTGGCGTCCGGGCTGTTCAACACCACCCAGCAGATCGGCATGGCCGTCGGCGTCGCGGTGCTGTCCACGCTGGCCGCCCGGCGCACCGAGGAACTGCTCTCGGCGGGAGAGAGCACGGCCTCCGCGCTCACCGGCGGCTACCACCTCGCCTTCGGTGTCGCCGCCGCCCTGCTCCTCGCCGCCTTCGCCGTCGCGCTCGTCGTGCTGCGGCAGCCCGGGCCGGTCAGAAGAGGGTGAGCGGCTCGGCGGGCATGGGCTCGGGCAGCGGCTCGACCTCCGGCAGCAGGGCCCGTACGTCGTCGTGGAAGCGACGGGCGAGCGTGAGCGCGTCGGCGTTGTCGGGGGTGTGCACGAACACGGTCGGCGAGCGGCCCTCGCGCAGCCAGCCGGTGACCGTGCCGATCCAGTGCTGCCAGCCCTTGATCGTGCTCTCGGTGTCGTCCCTGCCGAGGTAGCGGACGATCGGCCGGTCGGTGAGGGCGACCGACCGGAGCGGCATCCGGGGCTTCCTCGACCACGCCTCCCGTTCGGTGTCGCTGGTCGGAGGGCTCCGGAAGAGCGTCGTGGTGTCGAAGGGCACCCACTCGGCGCCGACACCGGCGAGAACCCCTTCGAGAAGCCGCGCGGACCGCGCGTCGTCGAAGAACGCGCGGTGGCGGACCTCGACGGCGTACCTGTGCGAACGAGGGAGCCGGTGCAGAAAAGCGGCGAGGGTGCCGAGGTCGGTCGGGGCGAACGACCCCGGCAGCTGGATCCAGAGGGCGTGGGCTCGCGGCCCGAGTGGCTCGATCGTCTCCAGGAACGACCGGACCTCCTCGTCGACGCCGGTGAGGCGCCTCTCGTGCGTGATCGACTTGGGCAGCTTCACCACCAGCCGGAAGTCGGGCGCGGTCTGCCTCGCCCACGACTCCACCGTGCTCCTCGACGGTGTCGCGTAGAACGTCGTGTTGCCCTCCACCGCGTTGCACCAGGACGCGTAGGCCCGCAGGCGCTCTCCCGGCGGGAGCGGGTGGGGCAGGAAGTTCCCCTGCCATGACTTGAGGGTCCACATCGCGCATCCCACATGAAGCCGCATGACCTCGACGCTATCCAAGGACGGGAGCGAACCGGGCGTCGTACGTTAGATCCATCATCCGACCGGGCATCCCGATAGACCATCGCATTCGCGACAGATGGGATGTTTCCCAATGAAGGCGATATCTATCGCGGCAGGGGTCCTGGCCATACTCGTGGCGGCCCCGCCCCCGGTGGCGGCCGAGATCGGAGCCGGGACCGGCGCCTCCCCGGCCTCCGCCTCCTCCGCGAAGCCGGCCTATCCCACCGAGTTCTCCCTTCCCGACGGTTTCCAGCCGGAAGGGATCGCCATCGGCCCGGGGCCGTCCGCGTACTTCGGCTCGCGCGGAACCGGCGCGATCTACCGCGCCGACCTGCGCACCGGGAAAGGCCGGATCATCAATCCGGGACCCGGCACCCCGTCGCTCGGTCTCAAGGTCGACCCGCGCGGGCGGCTGTTCGTCGCCGGCGGCACGGGCGGCGACGCCCGCGTGATCGACACCCGCACCGGCAAGGTGCTCGCGAGCTACCGGCTCACCACCGGCGCCGCGTTCGTCAACGACGTCGTGCTCACCCGCGACGCGGCGTACTTCACCGACTCGGCCAACCCCGTGCTGTACAGGCTGCCGTTCGGGCGCGGGGGAGCGCTGCCCTCCCAGGCGGCGAAGGTGCCGCTGAGCGGGGACATCGTCTACACGACCGGCAACAACGCCAACGGCATCGCCCAGACCCCCGACGGCAAGGGCCTGCTCGTCGTGCAGTCCAACACCGGCAGGCTGTTCCGCGTCGACCCCTCGACCGGAGTCGCCACCCTGGTGGACATCGGCGCCGAGTCCCTGGAAGGCGGGGACGGCCTGCTGCTGGAGGGCCGTACCCTCCACGTCGTACAGAACCGCCTGAACCTCCTCACCTCCCTCTCCCTGGACCGCGCCGCCACCTCGGGGAAGGTGATCCGCAAACTCGTCGACGAACGCTTCGACGTTCCCACCACCGTCGCCTCCTTCCGCGACCGCCTCTATCTCCCCAACGCCCGTTTCACCACGACCCCCACCCCGACGACCCCGTACAACGTGGTGGCCGTCAAGGGGCACTGATCGTTCCTCTCGTGCCCGCCCGCCGCTGATCGGCGTGCCCGCCCCCGCGGGCACGCCCTCGCACGTCCGCCGCACCGAGAAAGCCGCACCGAGAAATCGGCCGGCCGCGCGAAGGGGCGGCAGCGGAGCCCACGACGACGGCCGATTTCCGCCAGCGTGCCGCCTCGGCGCGGCCGAGCATGGATCCATGAGTACTCTTCGTACGCTCGCCATCGAAGCCGAGGTCGCCGCCGAGCTGCGTGTCCGCGACGACGCCGGGCGCCCGCCCCGCGTGGTCACCGACACCGAGGGAGGCGCTCCGCTGCGATGCTGCCTGCGTCGCAGCCTGCCGGGCGAGCGGCTCGCCCTGCTCGCGTACGCGCCATTGCGCAGGTGGGCGGCACGGACCGGGGGCGATCCCGGCCCGTACGAGGAGCTGGGCCCGGTGTTCGTGCACGCCGCGCAGTGCGAGGGACCCGGCGGGACGGGTTTTCCCGTCGAGATGTGCGGCGAGCGGCGGGTCTTCCGCGCCTACGACGCGGTCGGCAACATTCTCGGCGGACGGCTGGTGGACCGCCACCTCAGCCTCGACGCCGCCACGGCGGAGGCCGTCCTGGCGGAGCAGTTCGCGGACCCGGGCGTGGCGCTGGTGCACGTACGGGCGGTGGAGTTCGGCTGCTTCCTGTTCGAGGTGCACCGTGCCTGACCTGGAGGTGCACCTCGCCTGACCACAGGCGGCGAATTCTTCGCCGCCCGCCTCGGACGACGCCGTCATGTGACGACGGCGTCGGAGATCTTCACCGGCTTCTTCCCCGGTGACCCCAACGGCGCGGAGGGTCTCGTCGATCATCGCCCGGATCGACGAGACCCTCCGCGCCGTATGCGTGCCGCCGTCGCCGGCGGCCCTGCGAGTACGAGTTCACGGTCATCGACACCATCGACTCTGGTCGGATCGGCATGCATGAGTTATATTTCACCTGTAAGAAAATTATTACAGGTGAAGGAGCGTCATGACAGGGGCCGTGCCGACCGGCGACGAACTGGTCGTGGTGCTCGCGGCGCTCGCCAACCCGCTGCGGCTGCGCATCGTCGCGAGGCTCGCCGACGGGCGTGACTACGTGAGCCACCTGGCCCGCGACATCGGAATCAGCCGCCCCCTCCTGCACATGCACCTGCAGCGGCTGGAGGCGGCCGGGCTGGTCGTCGGCAGCCTTGAGCTCTCGGAGGACGGCAAGGCCATGAAGTACTACGAGGTCACGGACTTCCACCTGCGCCTCACCGCCTCGACCTTGGCCGAGGCGGTCCAGACCCTCACCCGATCGGACCCCGAGAAGGGTCCCGCCCCCAAGGAGAAGTCCTGAATGGACGCGACGACCTGGCCTGGCACGGTCCTGATCCTGGGCCTGTCATTCCTCGCCCTGATCCTGCTCATCGGCACCGCGGCGACGGTGCACGAGTTCCGCAAGCTGAAGATATCCGCCACCGTCCAGGAGGACCTGCGACAGCTGGTACGCCGCTACGAGCAACTCGCCGAGAACACCATGGACGCCCAGCAGCGGATGTCGACCGAGCTCTCCGACGTGCGAGCGCGCGCGACCTCGATCGAGCAGATCCTGCGGACCGTCGAATGACCTCCTCCCCTCCCCGAAGGGAGGGGATTCCCCACGGTCACCCGTGAGGGTTCCTGCTTCACCACCGGTCGCCCACCAGGAGGACTCCCCATGAACAGGCCCACCACCCAGAAGAAGGACACGATGAAAGCGATCACCCAGGAGAGGTACGGCCTCTCCGGCGTCCTGAGACTCGACGAGATCGACAAGCCGGTGCCCGGCGACGACGAGGTATTGGTGCGCGTTCGCGCGGCGTCGGTGAACCACGGCGACCTGGCGACCATAACGGGCGTGCCGTACCTCGGCCGCCTCGTGTTCGGGCTGCCCACGCCGAAGCAGAAGGTCCCCGGCCGCGACATCGCCGGAGAGGTCGAGGCCGTCGGCAGGAACGTGACGCGCCTGCGGCCGGGCGACGAGGTGTACGTCGAGGTCAACGGCGGAGGCTTCGCCGAGTACGTCCGCGTCCCCGAGGACCTGCCGTGCCCGAAGCCTGCCAACCTCACCTTCGAACAGGCGGCCGCCGTCCCCTGCGCGGGAAACACCGCACTGCACGGTCTCCGCGACCGTGGCGGGATAAAGGCCGGACAGAAGGTCCTGATCAACGGGGCGTCGGGCGGCGTGGGCACCTTCGCCGTACAGATCGCCGCGTCGTACGGGGCGGAGGTGACCGGGGTGTGCAGCACCAGAAACATGGAGCTGGTCCGTTCGCTCGGTGCCGACCATGTCGTCGACTACACCCGGGAGGACTTCACCAGGAGCGGCCGACGTTACGACCTCATCTTCGACCTGGCGGGAAACCACTCGCTCTCCGACTGCAGGCGCGCGTTGAGCCCCGGCGGGACCCTCGTACTGTCCAGCTCGAAAGGCGGGCGCTTTTTCGGTCCGGTGCTCCGGCTCCTGGGGGCGCTGGTGCTGGCGCCGTTCGTACGGCAGAACCTGCGCCCGTGCATGGCGATGCGAAGCCGGGAGAGCCTCGTCGATCTCAAGGATCTGATCGAGTCCGGGCGGATCACACCCGCGGTCGAGAAGACCTACCCGCTGAGCGAGCTCCCCGAGGCGATGCGGTACTTCAGCGAGGAGCACGCGCGAGCGAAGATCGTTATCACCGTGTGAGGCCGTACGGGTGCTGTTCGCCTCGGGGAACTCGCTCCGGTGCCGGATCAGGCAGGAGCCATCCGGGCGACGATCGTCCGCCAGAGGGCGAGTTGCAGCAGGGCGAGGAGCACGACAGCGGGCATCAGGGTCCAGATCCCGACGCTCTGCCCGATGGCACCGGTCAGCCAGGGAAGCGCCGCACCGCCGATGACCGACACCCCGTTCATGATGCCGATGGCCGTCGGCACCAGCCGGGCTGTGGTCAGGGTGGGCACCACCGCCATCGCCGTCGGGAAGACGGGCCCGAGGAAGAAGCCGAGCAGGAGGAAACCGGCGGTCGCCACGACCACTCCCGGCGCCACCCAGGTGAGCACCGTGCTCGCCGTCACGCCGACCAGGCAGACGTAGGTCATGCCGACCGCGGTCAGCCCCACCCTGGTGGCGACCGGACTGATCAGGAACCGCCCCAGGGTCAGCCCGAGCCAGTAACCGCTGGCGATGTAGCCGGCGGTGAGACCGGTCTGCGCGTGCTCCTCCACCAGGAAGGTGAACCCCCAGTTGCCCACGCTGATCTCCAGGCCGACGTACACGGCGAGGAACACCGAGGCGAGCACCACCGCGGGCGTGCGCAGCACGGAGGTGAGCAGACCGCTCCGCTCCGGTTCGGAACCCAGGAGACCCGCCGAAGGCACCGGGGGGTCCGGATATGGGGCCTCCTCTTTGGCGGAGGGCTCGGACGACGGGGCGCCGGGCCTCACGGAGGGCTCGGGGACTGCCGGAGGCACAGGCACGCCAGGCTTCACGGAGGCATCGAGGGCATCGGCGACGTCGGCGGTGCGCCTGGGATAGGCGACCAGGAAACCGGCCAGCAGCGGCAGGCACGCCAACGCGAGCACCAGCCACACGGCGGTCCACGGCAGGAAGGTGAGCGTCCAGGCGGCCAGCAACGGACCGAGCAGCGCGCCGACACCGAAGAACGCGTGCAGGCGGTTGAGCAGCGTCGTGGCCGAGGGCAGCTCCGCGAGATAGGCGTTGAGCACCGACTCCAGCACGCCGGTGCCGTAACCGACCACCAGTTGCACCGCCACGAAGGCCGCGAACGGAGGGCGGGTCGCCATGTACAGCGTGGATATCACGTACAGGCCGCCGGCGACGGCGAGGGAGAGGCGCGTACCGAGGCGTTCGAGCAGCGGGCCCGTGGTGGATCCGGCGAGCATGAACCCGGCGGAGGAGACGAAGAAGGTGATGCCGATCGTCGTCATGTCGACGCCGTAGTCACCGATCAGCGTGGGCAGCAGCACTCCGCCCACACCGGCGTTCAACCCGGCCAGTACGAAGGTCGCGTACGCCAGGACGACCGGAGCCCGCCAAGGGCTGCTCAAGACAGGCACATGCTCTCCAGCACGGTCATGTGATGCGGATGGTTTCCGAACCGTCCGGTGGAGGTGCGGTTCCACGGCGGCCCACCGTCGTCCGACCTCTCCCGGAGGCTTCGCCACTCGGGTGATCACCCAGGAAAGCACTTTTGGGGGGGTGTCTTGCCATCCGCTTTGCCTGAGGGGCTCAGCATATGACGATCTTCGACGGCGGAACAGACGCGAGGCCGCAGATTTTTAACCTGAAATTTTCACGCTCGGCGAGGCATTTCTACAGTTCACTGTTATTCGGCCTGTCTCGTGCTTGCCCCCCGCCGAGGGCCGGGTCAGACTCCGCCGGAGTATCACCCCTCCGCGCGACCACGTGAGCGATCCGCATTCCCGTCGCATTCGCGTGCCGGTCCACGCGAGGAAATGTTAACGCTAACAATCGTGGGAGCCGATCGACACCGAAACGACCAGGAATCATCCCGTCGGCACCGAAGACCGGCGCCGACGGGACCGAGAAGGCGCGGATCGGCATCCACAGCCACGAGGAGGAGACATGACACAGAACCACGACGAGCCCGAGAACGGCGAGCGAAACCCGCTGAGCCGCAGGGCCGTCCTGACCACGCTGGGAGCCCTGCCGGTCCTCGGCGCGGCCTCCGTCGTCGCGGCCACGGAGGCCACCGCCGCAACGGCGGTCATCAACCCGTCGGCGCAGCGGCAGACGATCCGCGGCTTCGGCGGCATGACCTTCGCGGCCTGGATCGGCGACCTCACGGCCGCCCAGCGGGAAACGGCGTTCGGCACCGGCGAGGGCCGGCTCGGGTTCTCCGTGCTGAGAATCCCCGTCCCCGAGAACCAGGCGGACTGGAGCCGTGACGTGGCGACGGCGAAGCGCGCGATCGAACTCGGGGCCTCCGTCATCGCGTCGCCGTGGAATCCCCCCGCCAACATGATCGAGACATTTACCCGCGGCAGCCAGACCAACGCGAAACGCCTCAGGGCCAACATGTACGCGGCCTACGCCCAGCACCTGAACGACTTCAACACGCACATGCGGAACAACGGCGTGAACCTGTACGCCATCTCAGTGCAGAACGAGCCCGATTACGCGCACGACTGGACGTGGTGGACCCCCGCGGAGATCCTCAAATTCATGCGGGAGAACGCCGGCTCGATCAACACCAAGGTGATCGCGCCCGAGTCCTTCCAGTATCTGAAGAACATCTCGGACCCGATCCTCAACGACTCCACGGCGCTCGCCAACATGGACATCCTCGGCGCCCACCTCTACGGCACGCAGTTCTCCAATTTCCCCTACCCCCTCTTCAAGCAGAGGGGCGCGGGCAAAGAACTCTGGATGACCGAGGTCTACCACCCCAACAGCAGCGACTCGGCGGACCTCTGGCCCCAGGCGCTCGACGTCGGAGAGCACATCCACCGCGCCATGGTGGACGCCGAGTTCCAGGCGTACATCTGGTGGTACATCCGGCGCAGCTACGGCCCCATGCGCGAGGACGGCCAGATCAGCAAGCGCGGCGCGATGATGGCGCACTTCGCCAGGTTCGTCCGCCCCGGATACGTGCGGGTCGACGCGACCGCGAACCCGGCGTCGAACGTCTACGTCTCGGCGTACCGGGGCGGTAACTCCACGGTCATCGTCGTCGTCAACAAGAACACCTCGGCGGTGAGCCAGCAGTTCACCGTGTCGAACGCCACCGGATCGTCCAGCGTCTCCTCCTGGCTCACCGACGCGAGCAGGACCGTCGCACCCCAGGGAACGACCACCATGTCGAACGGCTCCCTCACCGTCACGCTTCCCGCCAGAAGCATGATGACCTTCGTGACCGGCGTGACCAACACCCCTGACCCCACGCCCACCCCGACCCCCACCGTCAGCCCCACCCCCGGTGGCGGGACGGCGCCCCGGGTCGCCTACACGATGAACTCCTGGAACAACGGCTTCACCGCCAACATCAGCATCACCAACACCGGAAACACGACGATCAACGGCTGGACGCTGGTCTTCACCCTGCCCTCCGGCCAGTCCATCACCTCCGGCTGGAACGCCACCTACTCGCCCTCCAGCGGCCAGGTGAACGCCGTCAACGTCAGCCACAACGCCACACTCGCCCCCGGAGCCACCATCGACATCGGCTTCCAGGCCAACCACACCGGCAACACCGCCAAGCCGACCGCCTTCACCCTCAACGGCATCGCCTGCACCGTGGTCTGACCGGCAACGCTTCCTCGAGGCCCGACCGGCGAAGGAACAGGTGCGGCCCCTCCGACACCGGAGGGGCCGCGCAATCGGACACCGGAACCCGGGCAGGAAATTCGGCGGAACCTGTCGAAAACCGGTGGCGGCCGTTCGTCACCCGTACGACACAGCCCTTCCGACCACGAGGAGCAACGATGAGGTACGCGATGCTGATCTTCGGCGACGATCGCGAGTGGGGTGCGCTCTCCCCTGCCGAGGAGCAGGAGACGATGGAGCGGATCTACGAGTGGTACGAGCGGTGGCAGCCGACCGGCAAGATCGCCGATGGCGGTGCCGAACTGCGGCCCCGGGACACGGCGAAGACGGTGCGCGCCGACGTTAACGGTCAACCGGTGATCACAGACGGGCCATATCTGGAGCTCAAGGAGGTCATCGGCGCGATCGTCATGCTGGAGTGCGACGACATCGACGAGGCCGGGCGGATCGCGGCCACCTGGCCGCTCACTGCCGGGATGAGCGCGCTGGAGGTCCGTCCGGTGACGAACCGCGAGTAGCGGTGGTGCTGGGCGCCGGTCTCACAGGCGGCGCCTCAGCTCCCCCACCCGACGCGACATCAGCTCCCGTTCGGCCGGGTTCTTCGCCAACTCCAGAGCCCGCTCCGCCGCCGTCAGCGCCTCGGCCGGACGGTCGAGCGTGGTCAGCAGATCGGCCCGGGCGGCGTGCCACAGGTGGTAACCGGCGAACCGCGCCCCGAGCGCGTCGACCTCGTCCAGCGCCGGGGCAGGCCCCACCGCGAACCGTGTGGCCACCGCCCGGTTCAGCAGCACCACCGGCGACGGGTCCAGCGTGTACAGCCGGTCGTACAGTGCCCTCACGTCGGCCCAGTCGGTGGCCTCGTACGAGGTGGCCAGGGCGTGTAGCGCGGCGATACCGGCCTGCAGTTGGTAGGACCCGGGCCGGCCCTGGCGCACCGCCGCCCGCAACCGCAGCACCGCCCGTCCGATCGCCGCCTTGTCCCACAGCCGCCGGTCCTGCTGTTCGAGCAGCACGATGCGACCCCACGAGTCGAACCGCGCGTCGGCGCGGGCATGGTGCAGTTCCAGCAACGCCGCCAGGCCCGCGGCCTCCGGCTCGCGGGGCAGTAGCTCGGCGAGCCGGCATGCCAGCTCGACCCCCTCGCGGGCCAACTCGCGCCGCTGGGCGGAGCGGCCACCGGACAGATACCCCTCGTTGAAAACGAGGTAGATGACCGCGAGCACGGCCGGTAACCGGTCGACGTACTCATGCGGCTGTGGCACCTCGAACCGGATACCGCGCTCCCGCAGCCGACGCTTGGCCCGGGAAAGCCGCTGCGCCATCGTCGGCACCGGCACCAGGAACGCGGCGGCGATCTCGTCCGTACTCAGGCCGCCGACGGCGTACAGCGTCAGCGCGACCCGGGCCGGCTCGGCGAGATCTGGATGGCAACACCCGAAAATCATGGCGAGCCGATCGTCCGCACCCGGTTCCGGCGGCGCTTCCGCGGCCACCCGTGCCAGCTTCTCGCGACCGACGGCGTCGCGGCGTAGCCGATCCAGCGCCTTGCGCCAGCCCGTGGTGACCAGCCAACCGGTGGGACTCCGCGGCACTCCCTCGTCGGGCCAGCGCTTGAGAGCCTCGGCCAGCGCGTCCGACAGCGCCTCTTCTGCCCGGTCGAAGTCGCCGAGCCGCCGGCTGAGCGCACCGAGCATGCCGGCCGCGTCCGTCCGCCAGATGCGGTCCAACAGCTCTGCCACGTCGTCCACCACATCAGTGTGCGATATTCGCAGGAGCGAGCGCCGCGCGAGCCTCAAGCCGGAAGGCCGGCACCCATCCCCTCTGCTGGACCGATGACATGGGCCGACACCCAGCCGCGTCGTCCGATTCGCTGGGATTCCTATCGCATGTCCCCGTCGCCCGCCCATATGGTGTAGCCATGGTGGGACGGCTGGTCGTCGTCGTTGGTTTCGACGGCATCGAGCTCGTCGACGTCGCGTGTGTGACGACCGGTTTCGACTACGCCAACCGGCAGGGGGCCGACCCGGCGTACCAGGTGGTGTTCGCGACCCCGATGGGCCGGCCCGTGCGGTGCGACTCCGGACTCGAGTTGCCCGGGCAGGGCCGGATCGACACGATGGACGGCCCTATCGACACCCTGATCGTCTCTGGTGGCCAGGGGCACGAGACCGCCGCCGCCAACCCTCGGTTCGTCAGCCAGGTCGTACGGCTCGCCAGGCTGTCGCGGCGGGTCGCGTCGGTGTGCACCGGGGCGACCGTGCTGGCCGCCGCCGGGTTGCTCGACAACCGCCGGGCCACCACGCACTGGTACGAGGCCGGACGGCTCGCCACCCGCTTCCCGCAGGTGCGGGTCGATCCCGCGCCGATCTTCGTCCGGGACGGCAGCGTCGCGACGTCGGGCGGGGTCACGGCTTCTCTGGATCTCACGCTGTCCTTCATCGAGGAGGACCACGGGTCCGAACTCGCCCGTCGCGTGGCCATGGGCATGGTCACGTACCTGAAACGCCCCGGGAATCAGGCGCAGGTGAGCCTGTTCAACAGGATTCCGCACTCCGACCAGGTCCTGGTCCGGCGGACCATCGACTACGTGGTCAGCCACTTCGACGAGGACCTCAGCGTCGCCCGCCTGGCCGCGCTCGCCGGGGTGAGCGAGCGGCATCTGAGCAGGCTGTTCGTCGAGTGCGTCGGCCGGACCCCCTCGCGGGTGGTCCGCGACGCGCGCCTCGAAGCGGCCTCGCAACTGCTCACCGCGACCCGTGAGCCGGTCGCGGCCATCGCCCGGCGGTGCGGGTTCGCCTCCGCCGAGTCCTTACGGCAGGCGTTCGTGGCATGGGCCGGGGTCTCGCCGTCGCGGTTCCGTGGAAGATCATGACGCTTGGTCCTGCGGTCGCCCCGTGGTCGCCGTGAACGACACGGGACGCCGGCCCGGGAAGGCCCCGGGCCGGCGCTCGCGCGTTCGGCGTCAGCCGCCGCTGGGCGGGGCACGGATCGCCCACGCCCGGCGCTCGCGCGCGCGTTCGGCGTCAGCCGCCGCCGCTGGAGGACGTCGCGCCGTTACCGAAGACGGTCAGGTCCACCCAGGGGTGTGACTCCTGGATGCACTGGAGGTACGGGACAAGGCAGAAGACGCCCTGGGTCCGCTTGCGCCACTGGGTCGAGCCTCGGCCGCCGTTGCTCACCAGCGACTCGTGGCCCTTGAACGACCAGCCCACCATGTAGACCTCGGCCCACCTGGTGTAGAAGTGGGCGCTGGTGATCCGGGTGCCGTCGCGGCAGTAGTCCATCCTCTGGAAGTACTTCCAGAGCCACTGGCCGACACGGTTCTTGCCTCCCCGGTAAACGGTCGAGATCCAGCACGAGCTCGCCATGATCTGGGCCCGCTCCTCCGCGGAGACCATGACCTCGTTCTGGGCGAGCTTCGCGAGATAGTCCTCGGTGGAGACGGTCTCCAACGGCTCCTCGCCGTTCTCCACGGTGGCCAGTTCGGTGTCCGGATCCGCCGACGAGACCTTCTGGGACATCGTGCTCTCCGCTCCCGCCGCGGGCGCGAGCGTCAAGCAGGTGAGCGCCGCCACCAGCAGCAGGACAAACGCATGTCGTACGAGCGGAACACGCCTTCGCAGGCTTTTCATTGCCGTCCTCTTCCGCGATCGCGAAGAATCGCATATCGGCCTGAGTGAATGGACCTTCCACTAGTAGTACGGCCCTGGAAGGGAAGCTCGACAAATTTATTTCCGACTTCCGGCCGCACGGTTTACGGCCCGCCTCACGGGGGCCGTCGCACGGCGATACCGCATCTCGACGGCGGCGGCCGACTCACCGCGCGCGCTCCCGATCTGCACCCAGGTCGCGCCCTCCATCCGCAGGCAGAGCAGGTGGCGGATCTCGGGGTCGAGCCGCGCGATCAGGGTTGCCGCACGCCGGGCCTCGTCCCCGTCGGCCACGGCCTCCTCGAATTCCTGGGGGCGCGGCATCAGCGCCGCATGACGGCTTAACAGCTGGTCACGAGCTGTTCGACGGTGGTGGTCGACCACGAGTCGCGCCGTGACGGTGGCCAGGAAGGGCCACGCCCGCTCCTCCATCAGGTTGGCGAAGGTGGCGGTGCGCAGCAGCGCGTCCTGGACGACGTCCTCCGCGTCCGCCCCCGCCCCCATGCGCGCCGCCAAGGCCAGCAGCCTCGGCCGGTGCGCCATCAGGACATGCCAGCGTTGTTCTGTGACATTCATGCCACGGCCCTCTCCGATTTTCGCGCAGGCGAAGAAGCACGAAAAAAAGCCGCCTGCCCCCAGCCGCCCGTTAGGTGAGTTCGTCTCCCGACAAACAGACCGGATATCACCAGGACCGCCGTCGGACATTTCCTGGCCACTTTGACAATGGCCGGACAATGTCCGCCGCTGATCCTGACCCGGCTTGTCGCACGCGCCGGCCGGTCACCGACGTCGCCGCCGCCGAGCACTTCCGCTCTCGGTTCTGATCAGGATCGAAACAGTTCGATGCCGTGGCCGGAACGACGCCGGGCAGGCCGTGTCCGGATCTCTGGGGTTCCCGTCCGGTTGTCAGGGACGGAGGAGCCGTTCGACGTCGACCGTGCCGAGGACGGCCGGGTCGTCTTGAGCGATGCGGCCACCAAGCGCGTCAACGGACAAAAGACCCTCGTCGCGACCGGTACGCCGGGCGACCTCGGGTCGGTCGTCGGAACGTGGGAGCAGGTCCGGGTGGTGAGCAAACCACCTTCGGAGGACTTTCAGATCATGAGGTCGATGCCGTCGTCGGCGAGTTCACCCGGATAGTCGCTCGGCGAGGCGACGGCGGCGACGGCCTGGAGGCGCGACCCGGGTCGGAGACGTACGGGATCTCAGCTGTCGCGCTGCTTGAGGCGGAGTGCTTCCTTGCGGACCTCGGCCTGGAGAGTCTGCTCGCGCTCCAGCCACGCCGGGTTCTCCGCTTTCAGCGCGTCGATCTCAGCGGTGGTGAGCGGTTCGGTGATCCCGCCCCTGAGCAGGCCGGCGACGGAGATCCTGAGCTTCGCGGCCATGACCTGCTTGGTGTGCGGGCCGTTGCGGCGCAGATCGGCGAGCCAGGCGGGTGGCGTCGCCTGCAACTCGTTCAGCTCGTCCCTGGAGATGACACCCGCCTGGAACTCGGCCGGAGTGGCCAACAAAGGGACACCCAGCTTCTTGGCCGCGGTCGCGGGCTTCATCGTCTGGGTGGTCTTCGGTTTGGGCGAGGTCATGACGTCAAGAATAGTCAGCCGGAACAGGTCCCCTGACATCGCTACCCTGGGGAAGTGACTGATGGAGAGACCGGCGGGACGTTTCGACTGGCGTACGTGCCCGGGGTGACACCCGCGAAATGGGTCAACGTCTGGATCGAGCGAATGCCCGAGGTGCCGATCACCCTGGTCGCGGTTCCCGCCGCCGAGGTGGTGGGACTCCTGCGGAACGGCGGTGCCGACGCCGGATTCGCCAGACTGCCGGTCGACCGGGACGGGCTCAGCGTGATCCCTCTCTACACGGAGACCACGGTGGTCGTGGTGCCCAAGGACCACGTGCTGACCGCCGCCGACGAGGTGGCCCTCACCGACCTTGACGACGACGAGGTGTTCCACCCTCTGGACGACACCGTCGAGTGGACGGTCCGGCCCGGGCTGCCCGCGTTCACCCGCCCGGCCACAACGGCGGACGCGGTCGAGCTGACAGCGTCCGGCGCCGGGATTCTCCTGGTTCCGCTGTCGCTGGCACGCCTCCACCACCGCAGGGATCTCACCTACCGGCCGGTGCCGGACGCGCCGCAGTCTCAGGTCGCGCTGGTCTGGCCCACGGACGCGACCACCGACCTGGTGGAGGACTTCATCGGCATCGTCCGCGGCCGGACGGTGAACAGCTCGCGGGGCCGTACTACTCCCGCCTCCCCCGCGAAGAAACCGGCGAAGCGGCAGGCACAGAAACCCGCGCAGAACGGCTCCGGTCGCCGGGCCGTGCCGACCGGCCGCAAGAAGAAGGGCCACCGACCTCGGTGACCTGCGGACAGATACGCCGATCACCCTTGGTAAGGAATGAGCACCGACGGCTGTCAGGCTGAGGCGGTAAGTCGACGCTCATCGGCCTTCATGGTGTCACCGTGGAGCCGCGAAGATTCCAACCCCTGAATTCCCGCTCACCAACGGGAGCCCTTCGCGACGTGGCGGGCTCCTCGCCCTGCTCCAGAGCTGGTCGAGACTCGACCTCGTGTGCCTGTGCGAGGTGGTGCCGCACCCTCGCGAACCGCGCTTTCACGAGAACACGCAGGCCAGGTTCATCGATGAAGGGCGAAACACGACCCGCTGACTCGGCACCGCACAAATTCTTGCCCGGGCTTGTTCGGATTCGGTAACCGAGTCAAAATCAGTTCAGCCTTCAACTAATTGGTTGGAGGGTCACTGCACGGATGAGGAGAGGCATGAAGCGCATCATCTCCATTCTCGTCGCCGCCGTCGCCCTTGGCGCCACGCTCACCGGCGTCAGCCCCGCGTCCGCGGCCGCCTCCGCAGTCGACTGCTCCACGGGCGAGTACACCCGGGTCCTGAACAGCTACGTGCCCACCAACCTCGAGAGGGGGGCGATAGACGGCCGCAGCTACAACATCGGCGGCTCGTTGACGTACACGTTCGATATCTGCCTTGACATCCCGGACACCTCGACGTTCACCATCGAGGTACGGATCTGGAACAACGGGACACAGACGTCGTTCGTGGACGACCGGCCCGGGGACAAGATCTTCCGCTACACGCTCGCTCCCAACAGCTTCTGGCAGGTCTACGGCACGCTGACCGGCCCCGGCAGCACCTACCTCTACTACACCTGGCACGAGAAGATGACCCTCTCCTGACGTGGCATGGGCCGACCACCTCGTTCGGTGAGGCGGTCGGCCCTACCGGCCTGGAAGTCTCTTTGACCCGGTTCGAATTCCACAGCTCCCGATCTCTCAAGCGGCTCGGTGAGCGACCGGATTCGCCGCTACCGCTTTTCACTGCCGCACGGGATCACAAAGGCCACTTCCCGATCACGAGAGGTGGCCTTTGAAGTGGAGCCGAGGGACAGGTGAGCGGCGGCCTCAGCCCTTGAAGGCGCCGTTCATGATCCCGGCCACCATGCGCCGCCCGACGAAGACGAACAGGACGAGCAGCGGGAGGGTGGCGAGGAAGGAGCCGGACATCGCGAGCCCGAGGTCGATGCTGAAGCTGTTCTGCAACGCCTTGATCGCGATCTGGACGGTGTACATCTCCGGCGACTTCAGCACCACGAACGGCCACAGGAAGTCGTTCCACGCGGTGACGAAGCCCAGCAGGCCGAGCACGAAGGCGGCGGGGCGTACCAGCGGGAACGCGACCCGCCAGAAGATCTGCCAGGTCGACGCCCCGTCGATGCGGGCCGCCTGAAGGATCTCGTCGCTGATGGCGGACGATATGTGCTGGCGCATCCAGAAGATGCCGAAGGCGTTGGCCAGGCCGGGGACGATCAGCGCCTGGAGCGTGTCCACCCAGCCCAGCGACGAGATGATCATGTATTGCGGGACGATGGCGAGCTGGGTCGGCACGGTCATCGTCAGAACGACGACCAGGAACAGCGTGTTGCGGCCGCGGAAGCGCAGTTTGGCGAACGCGAAGCCCGCCAGCGCGCACAGCACCGCCTGGCCCACGCCGATCGACCCGGCCACGATCAGGCTGTTGACGATCGACTGGACGAACGGCACGGTCGAGAACACCAGGCCCGCGAGGTGGAAGAAGTTGTCGCCCGGCACGATCTCGGGCGGCAGATTCGTCGCCGTCGCGGTGTCGGTGGTGGCGACGATGAACATCCAGTACAGCGGGAACAGGCAGAAGAAGACGGCGAGCGCGAGCAGCGCGTAGGTCCACCATCGGACACGATCGCCGGAGCGTGGTCTCGTCGTGCTCACGATCGCCTCCTCAGCCCTTGACCGGGCGGATCCGGGTGGACAGGAAGTAGTTGAGGCCGGCGAGCACGACGACCATCACGAACAGCGCCACGCCGACCGACGCGGCGTAACCGAACTTGAACTGGGTGAACCCCTGCTCGAACAGGAAGAGGGTGAGCGTCTGGCACTGACGGATCGGCCCGCAGGTGGTGGCCGCGCCGCGGTTCACGAGCAGCGGCTCGGTGAAGATCTGCAGCCCGCCGATCGTCGAGGTCACGATCGTGAACACGATGACCGGCCGCAGGGCGGGGAGGGAGATGTGCAGGAACTGCCGCACACCTCCGGCTCCGTCGACGGCGGCCGCCTCGTAGATCGCTCGGGGAACGGCCTGCAGGGAGGCCAGGTAGAGCAGAGTCGTGTAACCGAACCACCGCCAGGCCACCATGACGGCGATCATCACATGGCTGCCCCCCACCGACTGGGTGAAGTCGATGTGCTCGACGCCCACCAGGCCGAGCAGCCAGTTCAGCACCCCGTAGTCGCGGTCGAACATCTGGACGAACACGATGGCGGTGGCGGCCACCGAGGTGATGTACGGCACGAGCATCGTCATGCGGAAGAACACGGCGAAGCGCAGCCGTACGTGGTTGAGCAGGTGCGCGAGCAGCAGCGCGACCAGCAACTGCGGCACGGTGGACAGCAGCCAGATACTCACGGTGTTGCGCGCCGCGTTCCAGAACCGCACGTCCCCGAGCAGCCGATCGAAGTTGTCCAGGCCGACGAACACCTGCTCGCCGATCGGGTTCCAGTCGAACAGCGCCACGTAGAAGGTGAACAGCAGCGGGATGAGACCGAACACCGCGAAGAGCACGAAGAACGGGGCGATGTAGGCGTAGGGGGCAACGATCTCGGCGAAACCGCGCCGCGCCGCCTCCACCGGCGGGGCCGGGGGCAGGTCCGCTTTGGTGGGGCTGATGCTCGTCGTCACGGTCTGCTCGCTTCCCCGCCACCGGCGCGGGCCCCTTGGAACGGCCCGCGCCGGCGACGCTCGCGAAGGGGCCTAGCCACCGATCGCGGTCTTGATGTTGGTCACCGCCGCGTCCCACGCCTTCGCGGGATCACCCTTGCCCTGCTCGACGTTGGTGATGGCGTTCGTGAACTCCGTGCCGATCGTCGTGCTCTCCGGCCCGATGAGGAACGGCTTGAGGCCGAGCAGCGAATCGGTGTAGATCTTGCCGATCGGTGCGCCGGAGAAGAACTCGTCCTTGGCGGAGGTGAGCTTCGGGTCCTGGTAGACCGACGGGGTCGCGGGCAGCGACCTGGCCTCGGAGAAGTGTTCGAGCTGGCCCTGCGGCGACTGCATGGTGGCGATGTACTCCCAGGCGGCCTTCGGGTTCTTGGCGTTCTTGGGGATCGCGAGGAAACTGCCGCCCCAGTTGCCCGAGCCGCCGGGGATCGTGGCAATGTCCCACTTGCCCTTGGTGTCCGGGGCGTTGTCGCGGATCTGGCCGAGGAACCAGACCGGTGCGGCGGCGACGGCGAAGTCCCCCCGCTTCATCGCGGCGCTCCACCCCTCGGTGAACGAGCTCTGCTTCGCGGTGATCCCGGCGGCCACGGCCTTGAGCGCCTGGTCGAAGGCGGCCCTGACCTGAGGGCTGCGTTCGTACACCAGGTTGCCCGCGGGGTCGTAGTACTTCTCCTGCCCCTGGTTGACCACCTGCGAGTAGACGCTCCCACCCGCGTTGTCGATGAACGCCTTGCCGGTGGCCGCCTTGTACTTCTTGCCGATCTCGATGAAGGCGTCCCAGGTGGGCCAGAGCTTGCCCACCTCCTCACGGTCCGTCGGCAGCCCGGCCTCCTTGAACAGATCGGTCCGGTAGGCGATGGCCATACCGCCGACGTCGGTCGGGATGCCGATGATCGAGCCGTCCTTGGCCGTGGGCTGGCTGATCACCCAGTCCAGGTAGTCACCCTTGACCTTGTCGGCACCCAGCGTGCGCAGGTCGACGAAGTTCTGCGGTTGCTGGACGAACTTGGGCAGGTCGTCGCCCTGGATCAGCACCAGGTCGGGCACCTTGCCGCCGGCGAGCGCGGTGGTGAGTGCCTGCGCCGTCTCCTGCGCGTTCCCCACCTCGGTCAGCTTCACCTGCACGTCCGGCTTCTTCTTCTGGTACTCGGCGACGGACGCCTTCTGGTTGATCCCGGTGAACGACCAGAACTCGAACGACGAGCCGTCCGATTCGCCGGAGGGAGTCCCGGACGACGAGCCTGAGCACGCTGCCATGCTGAGGGCCGCGGTAGCGGCCAACACGACCGCTGAGACGTTACGGAACTTCACGGCGACCTCTTTTCGCTTGCTGTGGTCAGGGATGCGATGTGCGGCCCGGCAACGCGAGGATGCGCCGCGCTCGCCGGGCACCTCCTCCGCGCGCAGGACGGTGCCGCGCCGCCTCAGACTCCGGATCGCGAACGCCGGACAGGTTCGACACCGCCATGCCGACCTGCCGCCTCACCTGCGAAGCCTTCTGACATCGCTCTTGAACATGAAACTTTCGGAATGTCACACCGGTCATTGATCCAGGACATTAGGGCTCTGCTGACCTGAGCGTCAATATTCTTACGGCAATGCGTCTGAAACAATCGGTTCAACGGTTTTATGTTTCGGAGACACAACGCCCTCTCCCCGAGACGGGGAGACGCCTCAGGTGACGCGTAGGCTCGCCCGGTGCGGTTCGTGACGATGGACGACGGCGTGCGTTTGTGGACCGAGACCACCGGCACCATCAGGCGGTCTCGGCCCGTCGTATTCCCGAGATCGCCGCATGACCGAACAGCAACAACGTGGACGTCTCGCCGAGCTGGCGGCGCTGTCCGAACGCTCCGCCGCGGAGGAGCGGGAGTTCCGTACCCTGGCGTGGTTCACTGATCACGCCGATCGCACGCGGGCGTGGGAATGAGCCGGAGCGGACGCCGGCGCTCCGTGACGCGGTGGCCACCGATGGGTAGATCAGCACTCTGCTCGGCGGTCACCACCGAAGCCCGTTGGACTGGGGCTGAGACATCCGTCTTCTTCGACCGGGGCATCCCCGACATCATCGGCTACCTCCTTCTCGAAGGCAGGCCGGTGCCTGCCCACCTTCACACCGCCGCCCGCACGTTCCGCTACCACCCGCGCGTCTTCATCGCCCCGCCCTGGCCGGAGATCTACCGACAGGACGCCGAACGCAAGCAGTCACTCGCCGAGGCGGAACGAACCCACGAGTCCATGGTCACCACCTACACCGAGTACGGCTACGAGCTGGTGCGACTTCCTCGCGTGCCCGTGAAAGAACGCGCCCGATACGTGACCGACCACCTTCGCTGATCACTTCGGAACCACTCGTCCAGACGATTGTTGACTCCCCTGAAGGACATGCCGACCGGATGGAGCTGCCGGCAGAGCTGCGCGAACGCCTGACCACCATGGGGCATCAGCCACATCGACCGAACCAAATAACGCGCCCGTACCTTCATTAGGAACGAAGTCTCAAGCCTCCGTACGAAAGAAGGACGTATGCCTTGATTCATACTGCGTCGATGTCCTACGGGGTCGCTAGAGTTTGGCCTGCGTCAATCGCGTCTCGCAAATTTTTGGCGAGCGTGCTTTCGAGTAAATTGACCTGTTCAGTGAGATTACGAAGGCCCTGAGCATCGTCGGTCTGAGCCAAGAGGTCTCGGTATTTATCGTTGCTCTTCAATAGCTCATGAGCCCGAAGTGCCGCGTCGGCCTCCTGAACGCGATTCGCATAATCTTCGAGTTCAACAACCTGTTTGACGACTGACGCTACCGAACGATTCAGGGCTTCCTGCTGCGGGGCGAGAATCGCCGTCAACTCGGGGGTTACCACCTCACTCATCGCCTCGTCCTGCTCTGCCCGTAAGGCCACCTGAGTTCGGAGAAGGCGGGCGATACTCCAGAGTTTCTCTGGAAGAACGACATCGTTGGCTATGTCGTCAAGCATCCCTAAGCGATTTACTCTGGATGCGGACACGCTATCAATCGCTTTCCGCGCACGACGGATCAGACCCAAGGAACTGTCATCTAGATCCGCTGGAACTATGTAGCAGTCCCCATAGAGATGTTGCAGTCGCGCGGCGAGACCGGGGCGTCCATTGCTGACAAAGAGGCCAGCTATGATAAGGGCCAGAACAGCTACAAAGGCTGCATACTGGGAATCGGACTGGATGGCCACACCAGCCAGAAAAGCTCCGATCACTCCAGCGATATAACCACTGACGGTAAAAAATTGCCTTGTTCGCGGGGAAAGCTCAGATGATCCGCGCAGGAGGACGGGCATACTGATGATCTTCTGCCGATCCGATTCCGAAACGATCGGATCAACAATCGGCTCATCGATCCAGTCCTCCACCTATGGTTCACTCCTTGTCGGGAGGCAGACATGTCGAACCTGATCATAGGATCAGATGGTGGCAGTGCACCGTCTGCCATATCACATCATATTCCGCCGCATAGTTTGCCTACCATCAACGTCAGATGCTCTTCACCCAGCTCCGAGCCTTGTCGATTTCCATCGCCAGCTCTTCGTGAACGAGGCGGACGGCCTCCTCCTCTCGCCCCCGAACCTTGAGCTGACGGACCCGCCCCGTAATTTCCATCGCACGTATCGGATCCGTATATCTGAGCACCTGCTTTTGCCGAGTGGCCTTCACCCATGCGAAGACGAGAAAAGAAAAGAACGCGACAGGGACTCCGATTAAGCCGAAAGCTTCCCAACTAAGCATCCCCAAAGCTTAGCGGGAAAACCCCTCAACCATAAGACCAGAATGGATTAATGCGAGCAATGCTTGAAACCTGTGGATCTGCCGGGAAGGGGTGTACCTTCCCGATGATCACGTGAGATCTTAAGCATGACCAACGCGCCAACGTCGGTCGGGAAGGCACGCCCGATGCCTACCATGGTCCCTGCCCCGTCCGACCGACCGGGAGGGCCACCGCATGAGTACCTCATCCCGCCCGAACAGCAGCGAGCGCTCCTGGCCCATCGACAAACTCACCGCTCTACGATGTGGACAGCGTCTGGTCATCGAGGTCTCGGCCACAAGGCCCGAACGGCGCGCGTTCATCGGCATCACCCCGGTCCTCACACCGGCCGATACCCAAGCCCGCCGCGAAGGATGGAAACGAGCCGACGACGCACGCGCGTTCCATCTGCAGCACTGGGACTACGACGCCGACCGCATCTCCGGCTTCGACCACGACATCGGAGCCGTGCTCATCCGGGCTGCGGCCATCGCCAACGAACAGGAACTGATCACCACGCTCGACGCATGGCACTTGCGCCCCGACCAGTTCCTCTACCCCTGGCAGACCGACGACCCCACTTAACCACGCACCTAAACCAATCCACAGGTCTTCACTATTTGTCGAGCCATTTTGTCTCTACGACGTCTAACTCGGGGACACCATACTTAACAGGGTCTCAGTCCGTAGGAGTCGTGATGTCGGGATTGCCTGGGACGTGGCAGGCGGGAAGATCTGATCTCACCTCAACCTTTTACGGCTCCATAGGTTCGTTCGGACGATCATCCCGGAGCCGAGTGCCCCCGCCGGAGGCTGGTTTGTTTGCCTGACGGTAGATCGCCCAAGCGGCGGCGGCCATCATGAAGCCGATACCGATGATTCCGAGGGCTATCGCCTTGAGGAAGTAGTGCTCTGAGGAGTACGTGAGGACCTGGTAGGCCGCGGCGACTAAAGCAAGTGAGCCAAGACTCAGGAACGTGAAAAACCCAACGGCGGTGTCGTCCGACGTACGCAACGAATTGTTCCCGACATGCCTCGCATCATTGGTCATGACGAGCGATGGTAAGCGATATCCTTGGCACACGCCACACGGAATGTCGATCAGAAGATCGCCAGCGCGCTGAGCACACGGGTAGAGGCCGAAATCAGCCCGCATCACTGGCTTGAAAACAACACCTTTCATGGGATAAATAGCGGACGATGTAGGCTAGGATGGACCGCCTGATCACACCGATAAGGAAGAGATCATGAATTTTGGTGTCTCTGGCGTGCTCTTCGTGCTGCTCGGCGCTCTCGTTCAGTTCCTGGTCGTCTACTTCGCCGTACGCCTTGCCCTGAAGCATGATCGAGAGCATTCCGAGCGCTGACCTTGGACCACGACTCCGAAGAGATCCACGATGCCAAAGGCAATCTGATCACGAACGAGTACGTACGGGACGCGATCAGCGACGTTCATCGCGCGATCGACGAAGACCGTGTACCCGTGCCTACCGGTCGCCCCGATCGTCCATAGCTCACAGGCGAGAGCACGCATTCCCCAAGGGTCTCCTTCAGAGCTCCTGAGGAGTTGCGTGAACGTGCGAAGGCCCGCGCCGAGCAAGAGGGCAAGAGCGTATCCGCGCTGGCATGGGAAGCCTTCGAACAGTTCCTCAGAGCGGGATGAGCACGCGCGACGAGATTCCCCGCAAGGTCGACCATGTTTCCTAGATCACCTGTCGTCTATGGGTCGGGACAGAAACGTCAGTCATCTCCTGGGGCTGGACAGGAGTGGTTGCCCTTGAACCAATAGTACGAATGACGATATATATCAGTTATGGCGCTACGTGAGCAGAGCTACCTGATCCTGCTGGCCCTGTCCCAAGGCCCGCTCCATGGATACGGGGTGATCAAAGCAGTGCAGGAACTGTCCGAAGAGCGTGTACGCCTTGGCGCGGGCACTCTTTACGGCGCTCTGGATCGACTGGCGGGCGACGGACTGGTGATCGTGGTCAAGGAGGAGGTCGTTTCCGGCCGTCATCGCCGCTACTACGATCTCACCGGCCACGGTCGTCAGGTGCTGTCCGAGGAGACCGCCCGCCTGACGCGCTTGGCCGCCACCGCTCAGCGCCGATTGAGCCTCCAGCCCGGGATGGGGATGTGATGACCCCCGAGGTCACCTCTACCTACGAGCGTCGCTGCCGACTGCTGATGCGTCTGGCCTACCCAGCCCGCTTCCGGGAGTTCCGCGGTGCCGAACTGCTGAGCACCCTGATGGATCTGGCCGAACCAGGGCAGAGCAGCCCAACCTTGCGCGACGGCCTGGACGTGCTCCGTGGCGGACTCACGCTGCGCCTGCGCGAGCACCCGCCGGTGTGGCACTGGCTGCCCTATCGGGCATTCGGCTGGCGACTGCCCTGGAAATATCGCTGGTGGGCCAGAGACGATATCCAAGGCCGATTTTTCCTGGAACGGCATGTGGTCTTCGCCGTGCTTGGCTGGAGCCTGTATCTCACATTGATCCAGTCTCCTATACCGTTGCCGTACTGGCCCCTGCTGAAGGTATCGGGAATTGCCTACCTGATTCTTCTGCCGTTCAGGGCCCGCCTGAGACGTCTATTGCTCGCCAGACACGAGTTCCATCCTGATGGCGCCTCTTACGTAAAATCAGCGCTCCAATCATAAATCGTTGCCTTTCGGCTGGAGCGCCCTCGTGTGTACTGGATATCAGGACGCCTTGGCCGCTTGGAGCGGCGGTTACTATTCGGCGGCCGGATTCAGGGGGACGGAAGTCTCGGGCATCGACCAGTGCGAGGGGTCTATCACATCATCGGCGGAAGGCGCGGCGATGTCGGTTTCGGCACCCCAGCCGGTCAGACGAGCATCAACGACAGACGAGACAGGGACACCACCGTTCTTGGAAAACGGTTGGCTCCATGAACCCCAGGCCCTGCGCACCAGCTGGTCCTCACCGAGCCAGAGTCGCCAAGACATCTTGGCCTTCGCTTCCTTTTCGGTGAGCATCACCACGAGTCCGAAGGGGAATCCCTGAGAGGCCTTGGAGAGCTGACCGACGGTCATCGTGCCCTGGTAGAGCGTGGTACGAGTGCCGTCGTAGACGCCTGCGGGGCGCTTGACCTTGGTAGTGGCCAGCACCGCCTTCAGCATGGCTGGATCGGCGAGCTTGATCCAGCCGGCGTCCAATTCCGGACGGACCTCGTCGTCCTCGTTGAGGAACCAGCTTTTGCCGTCGGGCAAGTAGTCGTTCTGGATGTACTGGCGGCCCTCAAAGATGATCTGCCGTACGGGATCGACCCGTTTTATGCGGTCGGAGTCATGTGTCATATCGACGGCTACGATCTTGCCCTTACCGAACTCGGCGACGGCCTTGGTCCAGACGTAGTCCTTATCCTTCTGCTCCTCCGTTACGGTGCGGACCATCGACATCTTCACACCCCGGTTCTCGACGAGCCGGCGCTTGAGAGCGTCGATCGGGTCAACGGGAGCTCCCTGGGCGCCTGCGGTGGTACCGAATCCAGCCACCATCGGGACGACCAGCATGACGGCCGACGCAGCGATCCATCGCCTCATCTGAGAACGTACTCCCACTCGTGCCCAACACGGTGAAGGGCTTCAGCCCGATCTTTACACTTTGACGTCTCGCGCTAATTACAGCACTCCACCTCGCTGATCCAGGGTGAGGAACGAAGTCCCGGATCAGCGATCGGCCCCCGACCACGTACGGCGTCCGACCACGCAGTGGCGATCGTAGGGCTGTATCTGTGCGGCGGCGTGACCATGGGCGGGCCACGAGGTACGGGCGGCTTGGCCTGTGAAAATAGGAGGCGACCGGTAGGAGGCCCACGTCAGGATGGTCGCTCTGTGCCCGATATGAAAGGAACTGAGCGACCATGCCTAGCGCCATCACTTTGATCCGCTCCGCTTCTCTGTCCGACATCGCCGAGTACGCTTACGCAGCCACGGCGCCTGCCGAGTCGCGACTCATCTTCCTCGCCGGAGCGTGTCCTCTGAACGAGGACGGCTCGACGGCAGCGATTGGGGACTACGCGGGCCAAGCAGCGAAAGCCATCGAGAACATGCGGGCGGCTCTCACTGCCTCTGGCGCATCATTGCAGGACGTCATCAGCACACGGGTTCTCGTCGCGTCCACCCGGCGGGAGGATTTGGTGGCTGCCTGGCAGGTAGTCCGGGACTCGTTCGGTGACCATGACGTACCGAGCACCTTGATGGGAGTCACCGTGCTTGGTTACGACGGCCAGCTCGTTGAAATCGAAGCCGTCGCCGCCGTACTCGACTCCTGAGCAGTAAGGCTCTATCTGGGCGGAGGGATCGGCACCGTTTCCATACTTCACCGCGCCGCCGGCACCGAAAGACCATTTCCTGATCATGGGAAGTGGCCTTTGCGGTGGACCTTGTACTCCAACCGTAGATCCTGATCACGCCTCGCGTGCGGCTTCCCGCCGGTAGTGGCTGACCGGGAGCGGACTTAACGGCGTCGCCTCCAATAGGACCAGTGCAGGACGTCCGCCACAATGCAGGTGGCCCGGTCGCGCAGACGAACGAACAGGCGCCGGATCTCGCCAAGAGTCGGCCACCTGGCGCTGCACCCCGACCATGCCGGTGCCCGATTAAGACAGGGCCTCGATGGGTGCTGTGGGCACCAGCTCCTGCACGGCCTGAGCGAGCTCCGCGTCGAGCGTGATGAACGCATCGGCTTGGAGCAGGGTCAGGGCGATGTACTCGGCGGCGAACGTGTCCGGCCACCCGAGTTGGTCGGCGATCTTCCACGCGGTGCTCTGAAGGACACGGTCGCCGAGCAGTCGAATCCGTAGCCCTCGCACGTAGTTGAGCAGGCGATCGGCGTCCTTCTTGGTCATCTCACCGCGGCCAACTGCTTGGTAGAGAAGCGACAGCATCTGTGAGCGAAGAAGCGTTGGAGCCAGGATCTGATGCTCGCCGGGGATCACGGCCTCGTTATGGGCCAATCGAAGGGCCACGTCCGGCCCGATCACATACTTGGTCAACGTGACCATCTCCTCCGTGACACAGAGACGGCAAGGAACCTAGTACGGCAGAGGCGCCGCGCCGCTCGCCATGGGTGCCGCCCCGAACAGTGACGGACATCGTAGGGCACAGCCCGCGCGCGGATCACAAGATCATAACGGGCCACTCCAGCACACGCGCCGCGATCATCTACAAGCACGCTACCGACAAGCGAGGGCACCAGGTCGCGAAGCAGATCGACAGCCTCGCGAGAGGGCAACTCAACAGCGGATCGGGCACGCAGCGGGCACGGCTGACAGACTCACCACATGATCGAGATCGACGGCCCCTTCTATCGCATCAGCGACCCTGGCTTCGAGATGCTGATCCCCCGCTGGGAAGGGCATGATCCCGAGACCGCCGATCAGGCCGACGCGACCATCACGCTTCCTGACGGCACTCGGCGCTATGCCACCTTTATAACCCTCGGGACCATCTCCGGGACCATGGATCGTTGGCGGGGTACGGGCGAATGCCTCAACGGCCGGTACTTCTGGTGCTCGGACCTGGTCATCATCCGCAAGCCTGGCTTCGTCTCGATGACCGACGCCGTACGAGACATGATCGCGACTGGAGAGCTTGAAAGCGCGTGCAGTGCACTGCCAGTCGACGAAAACGATCAACCTGCGGATTAAAAGAAGTCGGTCTAGTCGAGGTCTGGGGCTCTGGCCTGGGGGCGGTGTCCGTGGACGTTCGCTGAGTCCCGGCGTCGTTCGCCCTCTTGGCTGTACTTATGGCTGTACAGCCAGGGCTCCCTCAATGGCCTGATCGCTTCCTTATCAGGACTGTCCCGGCCATGATCAGTGACTCGGAACTTGCTCCTGACCGGTGCTGGACGGGGTGGACATGAGCCGCCATGTGCCTCTGTTGGGTACTACCGGACCATCGAAGATCAAAGCAGTTGCACGGCAGGGAACCAACGGCACATGATCAGAAACATGGCTGGCCTGCCTGACCCCTTGCCTGTGTTCTTCGACTGCGGTTGCTCGAACATCTACTACTGCCCGCGAGCTGGTGAAGTCGAGTGCCCTCGACACAGTGGTTTCGATGTTTGCTGCGACGCGCTTGAGCAGCACATCTCGATTCGTGCCACTACCGGCCATCAGGAGGCTCCGTGACAGAGGGAGAGAAAGAAATACCCGTAGGCCAGGCCCTGAATGGTCTCAACGTCTACTCGCTTCCCGAAGGATGGACCGCTCTGGGCGCGATAGTTCTCGTGAAGTGCCTTGATGAGGAAGGTCACTCCTCATGGGCCTTCAGGACCACGGATGGGCTGAGCGATGAGGAACTTCTTGGTGCCCTGACTGTCCGAACCGATCTCCTCCGCCGCAAGTTATATGACGCGTACACGAGTGACGACGATGATGAATAAGATCAGGTGCTCTTCCAGCGACAACATCAGCTTGGGAAGTCTCTATCGCACCTGGTCACTGAGCTGGAGAGACGATGACCTGCGAGGGAGGGTTCCGATTATCCGCGGTTCCCCGTGATTCTCCCTTGATCACCCTTCTGACGGGCACGCGGAGTGTCTGCGCCCACGCCGCACGCCCGGAAGGCAGGCAGGCGCCGGGCCGTGCGGCGGCGCGCCGCGCCGTCGCCTTGACGGCCTCGCCCGTGGGGCGCTCGCGAAGGGATCGGGCACACAACGGGCACGAGAGCGAAAGAAGGCCGAATGAAGATCAAAGCCCAGGTTACGGCAACCATGCCTGACCTGGGCTTTTTCGTGTCCGAGAGGGAGTGGAGCCTAGGAGATTCGAACTCCTGACATCCTGCTTGCAAAGCAGGCGCTCTGCCAACTGAGCTAAGGCCCCGAGATTCAAGCGGGTACCTGAGAGGGGACCTGCTTCAGTCGTACACGGTAGCAACAGGAGCCGCCCTGGCGCCAATTGGATTGGCGGGGCGCCGGCATGTCGTACTGAGCGAAACAACCGGAGGTCTGGAGGGTTCCAGGGCAAGGGGGCGGCCTTGGCGATCAACCTATCGGGCGGACCGGTACTGGCTTGAGCCGAGCGGGCAAGCCTGGATCGCAGGGGCGAGGCGGGTGCGTCGGGTACGTGACGGACCCGACGCACCCGCCGTGCCCGTTCGTCAGAAGTGGCCGATGGTGACCGAGCTGGAGGTGAGGGCCCAGCGGTGGAGGACGGTCGTTTCGGCCTCGTACATCTGGGTCTTCAGCCCCTCCAGGGTCCGGTCGCAGATGATCAGCGGCTCCGGGGTGGGCCAGGTGGCGATGGCGTGGAACAGGCGGCTGCCGGTGCCGTACAGCACCGACCAGCCTGGGCGGGTGGCCTGCAGCATCGCGGCCTCGGCGCGGGCCTCGTGATCCCAGGTGTAGCGCGGCACCGCGATGACGGCCTGGCCGTCGCGGTGGCGGCCCCGGGCGGCAGACAGGCAGCGGCGGATCATGAGATCACCTGCCCGGCCTGCTCCCGCTCAGGTATCTCCCGTGCCACCTGTTCGTGTGCTGCCTCCTCCACCTCGCGGGCGAAGGTCTCCTGGCGGGTGGTCTCGACCTGCAACGCCTCCAGGTCGTCGGCGTCGACGGTCCGCTCGGCCCCGGCATGGGTGGCCACCTCTGAAAAGGGCCGTTCGCGGCTGGCCCACAGCCGTCCGGCGTCGCTGAGGATCAGCCGCCAGCCGGGAATCGTCGTGGGACTACTGGTGGGCTCTGGGTGGGTGGAACTACCATCTGTCACTGATTGGACCTCGATCCGATCAAAGGCCCGCCCGGTCGTTCGCAGCGTGGGGCGGGCCTGCCTCATGAAATGGAGGGGTTCGCCGTACCGGCCAGGTGACCGGCACGAAGATGGGGTGACCGCTGAGCGGTTCGGTGCGCAGGTGGTTCTTCGCCTCGGACGGGACACGAGGCGATGCCGGGAGCCCAGCCCAGACGGCCTGGCAGGAGCGGTCCCTGACGGCGACGCCGGACGCGGGCGACAGAGCCTCCGCCGAAGCGACGACACCGGTACGAGCCGTTCGGCGGACGCACTCCGCTCAGGACGACGCTGCTCGGGGATCGGCGGCATCCCCTCGATGGATCGCTGAGCGGGGATCACGGCGGCCGGGGCCACAGGGGCGGGCTCGAAACACGGCAGGGAACGGTCTCCGGTACGACGGACCCGCAGCCGGATGTCCATCAGGTCGCCGGAAGGCTGGACGTACTCGTGATCGGCGGGCCGATCAGGGCAGCCGTGCGCGTAGGGGGCATGCCCGCAGACGGCACACCCCATCGGCATCGGCGGCACCTCGGCGAAACAGCCGCAGCCACTCATCATGGCCCGGTCGAGAACCGGGGCACTAGGGTTAGGCATCGGGTCAGGACTACCTTCCTGATCAAGGGCCCGTTCAGTCGTTGCAGCGCTGGACGGGCTCGTTTTTGATCTTACTTCACTACCCTTAACAACTATGAAGTATGAACATCTGTTGTCGTCAGTTCTTTACAGCTATTCATGGTGGGTATCTCGGGGCAATAAGAGATGTCTACGGTGATCAAGTGACGATAGCGTGGCGCGCAAACCAGCCGAAATGGGTACAGATCGCCAATGTGATCAAGGATCGCATTCGTAACGGCACCTACGTAGTCGACGAACCCGTCGCCAGCGAACACCTGATCGTCCAGGAGTTCGGCGTATCCCGGCCGACGGCTCGCAAGGTGCTGGTGCGCCTTCGCGGGGAAGGCGTCGTCTACGCCGTCCGAGGTTTGGGAACGTTTGCGCGATCTCCCGACGATTGGGAGCCAGCCGAAGATTGAGGTCTTCGGTGCATAGACACAAGCAGCCATTTGTTCGATTTTGTCACCAAGCCATCACTCTCCGCCCCGGACCACAGAAGCATCATGCAGTCACACTGTGCAGCAAAGCAACTGCTGTACGTATAGATTTTTCGCCAAATCCCCAGCACACTGAACAGCACGACGAAGAGCCTGCGGTTCGGCATCACCGCTTGGGCCATGAACTGCGACGGCCAGTGCACGGAGATGCACATTCGCCCGTGGGAGGAGCGGTCAAAGGCTGATCCCTGTTCGGCCCTGTTTTCTCCGCCGTCGAGCCGGACTACTTTCCCGTCAGCGGGACGCGGCGGCCAAGGGTGCTTCGGCGGGAACGCCGCCAAGGAGGCCGGGCAGGCACGTGATGGAGTCGAGGATGTGGGTGGCCCCGCCGTTGAGGAGGCGTTCCCTGCTGTGGACTCCGGTCATGATGCCGACGACCATCGTCGCGCCGGCCCGGCGGCCGCTGAGCATCTCGCTCTCGGAGTCGCCGACGACGGCGACCTGGCGTACGTCCTCGATGCCGAGGCGCATGACCGCGTTGAGGATCATGTCGGGCATGGGGCGTCCTCGTCCGGCGTCTTCCGGGCACAGGGCGAGGTCGAGCCTGTCGGACCAGCTCAGGACGCTCAGCACGCGGCTGAGGGTGACGCGGCTGAAGCCGGTGGTGAGGCAGATCTTGACGTCGGCGTCGCGGAGCCTGTCGAGTGCCCCGACGATCCCGGGGAGCGGGGCCAGGCCCGCGCGTGCGATGGCGCCCTCGTAGGAGCGCTCGAAGGTCAGGTTGGCCGCCTGGGCCTGGGCTTCGTTGTCCGGGAAGATGCCTCGGAAGACGTCGATCGTGGGACATCCCCGGGACCGGTGCACGTGCACCATGGCACGAGCGTACGCACCGGTCCCGGGCACGATGCCCTGAGTGGCGATCGCCTCGGCGAACGCCCGCTCGACCATGGCGACATCACCGATCGTGGTGCCTGCCAGATCCAGGCAGACAAGCCTGATGGGTGTTATTCCATCTTGGGCAAGGACCATGAAAGCACCCGAATCGGTAGCCGCGTATGTCAGTTTTCGCTGCCGGTGGCCTCGGTCCACAGGTCGAGCTCGGCGCGGTCGGCCTGCACCTTGCGCCAGACCAGCAGCCCCCCGAGGGCGACGAGCGCCAGAACGAGCAACTTCTTCACGGTGTGACCCCACTTCTTGAGAAGTCTCACCTGCCGGGGTGAGACAACGCCCGGTTCGAACGGTTCCCTGCAGCCTAGCAAGGGATCGGGCGGTGATCCGGTCCGTACGACAGGCCCAGGGCCGATCTACACCAACCGGGTGATTTTCAGCATCATGCCGTACGGAACGCGTTCCGACGATCACGATCTACCGTGAGTCTTGTCGCGAAACCGTCCTGGTTCTCACGATAACCCCGGTGAAGCGGCCACTTTACCCGCCCGGAGGTTCCGGTCCTCGACCGCCCGGGAATGGTGGCGTCCGCCACGGGCACGACCAGCGCGTTCACTCGCTCCGACCCGATTACCCGGAGCGCGAATGACACAAACCCGCTCGGTATGGGGCGTTACAGGCGACGAGACGCCCGGGGAGGTTCAGGTGTTTTCGACGAGATCGGCGTAGTCGGGGTGGCGGTCGATCCACTCCCGCACGAACCAGCAGAGGGGGACGACCTTCGCGTTCTCCGCACGGGCCGCGTCCAGTGCCGTTTGGACGAGTGCGGCACCGATCCCCTGGCCCTCGTACTCCGGCTGGACCTTGGTGTGGGGATAGACGATGACCCCATCGCGCCGGATGAGGTCCAGCCGCCCGGCAGGCCTGCCGCCCACTTCGGCCACGAAGGAATCACCGTCGGGAGAGAGCTTGACGTCCGCCTGCATGGTGGTCCTCCTTCGCCGGGCCGCCATACGGTCGTACGACGGTCTCTTGGTCAGCCGTTCCCGCGTGGCGTTCATTCCCGGCCTCGGCTTAACCCTCAACAGAACCGGACATTCACCCTGAAAGGTCGAATTTCTTCACAAAGGAGATCTGTCGCGGAAAGCAGTCGAACAGACATGGCAGATCATTGATCTTGCGAGCGGGGGTTCGTCGGTGGCGGTCTCTGTCGCACGCGCTCCGGATCGTCGAACCGTGCGACCGGACGGCGGTGCCGACCGCGGGTCCTGGCACCGTAACCACAGTGGGATAACGCCTGGTTGCTCCTCAGTTGTACCGTAAGGGTTCTCTAGAGGAATTCGGAGGATCGTACGCTGAGAGTGACCGGATCGGCCCCCGCCCCGGCTCCCGGGGCGATCATGCTCTCCCATTCCGATACGGGCATCACGCCCGGCTGCCGTCTCTCGGCCGTGCTCTCCTCCCACCAACCGTCTGCAGAGGTATATCCGTGAGCGCTACCGTCCGCGTGACCGACGTGTCCGACCCCGCCGCGCAGGAGACCCTTCTCCTCGCGCTGGCCGGCGAACTGGACTACAACAACGCCGAGCGCTTCCACCACGACCTGCAGGACGCCATCGGTGAGAGCAGGGGCGACCTCGTCATCGACCTGACCGAGCTGACCTTCTGCGACTCCACGGGGATCCAGAGCTTCCTGAAGACCCGCCAGACCGTTCAGGACCGCGGCGGCAACATCGTCCTGACCAACCTGCATCCCCGCCTGGAGAGGCTCTTCCACCTGACCGGCCTCGCCCAGGCCTTCGGCATCCAGCCCACCGTGGCCGACGCGCTCAAGGCACTGCGACCGAGTCAGCCGTCGTAACCGATCCCGGCCCCGCCCGGCCGCCGCTCACCGAGAGCACGACCGAGCGAACATCTGTTGGTCCCGGCGGTCGTAAGTTGGCAATGAGCGGGCAGGTGTCTAGCATCGTGTAACTCGTCAGCAACGCCCTGATTCTGGAGCAAGTCGGCGCGCCCCCCGGTGACTGCCAGATAAGGCGATCTCAAGGGGGTGTCGTGACCGGCGACCACGGCCAGCACTGGCCGATCGACGAGGACCTCAGCGGTCTGCGGGAGCGTCTCCAATATCACGCCGTTCAGGCAGGCATGCGGGGCGAACGGTTGGACGACCTCCTCCTCGTCACCAACGAGGCGGTCATCAACATCCTGGAGCACGGCGGCGGCAAGGGCACGCTGGCCATCTGGCAGAACGAGACCCACCTGACCGTCGACGTCACCGACACCCTGGGGCTCCTGACCACCCGGTTCGTTCCCAGCGAACGTCCCACGGGGACGGTCCGCGGGTTCGGCCTGTGGCTGATGAACCAGCTGTGCGACGAGTTCGCCATCGACCAGACGGAGCAGGGGTCACGCGTCCGCCTGCGCATGCGCCTCGTCCCTCCGGCGGAGGGGAACGGGGCCGGTGATCCGGCCGACTCCGCGCGGTCCCCCCTCACCTCCGGCGCCACCGACTCCGGGCGGTCCACTCCCATCTCCGGCGCCACCGACTCCGGGCGGTTCACTTCCACCCCCAGCACCATGGACCACGTACGGACCGGCCCCATCTCCAGCGCCGCCGATCCCAGCCGGGGTGTCTCCGATCCCGCACGGGACGATCCAGGCCAGGACGAACTCCAGGTCTCGCTCTAGGGCCTCCGGGTCTCGTTCCAAGAGTTCCGGTCTCGTTCCAAAAGAACCCGGAGAATTTCCGAAACGCCGTTCAGGGGCGGTCTTCGCGGTCCGGCGGCCGCGGCGAAGGGATCACCTGTCGCGCCGCCCCCGGTCCGCCCCTTCTCCGTACGCAATCCTTGACCGTCATCTGGCGGGAGGTCGACGTACCGGACAAATGCCCGCGATATGATTATTTGGCCAGGTCAGCGCCTTAATAGGTGACCTCGCGGAGAAAACATCCGCGATGCCCGCAGGGCTTTTCCGGAACACCGGCCTCCCTCTGGAAAGCGAAACCAGGAAACCGACACCACTCCCACGGCTCCCACGGCGTCCCGGGCCCTCTGGGCCTTCCGGAGCGGCCTTCCGGAGTTCACCGCGTCTCCGGCTGCGCGCGAAACCACCCGCCCCGGTCAACACCCGCCGGAACGATGCCGAGACCGCCCGCCTCAGAAGCCGACCCCCGTTCTCCCGGTTCTCTTCGTCTCACTCAGCCGTACGCAGGTTCGGAAGGGATGGTCAATATGAGGGTTGTCGTCGATCTGGCGCGGTGCCAGGGATACGCGCAGTGTGCCTTCCTGGCCCCGGACACGTTCCGGATGCAGGGCGAGGAGGCGCTCATGTTCCACTCCAGCCCGGACGAGGCGCAGCGGGAAGCGGTCCTGCGCGCGGCGGCCGCCTGCCCGGTCCAGGCGATCCTCGTCGACCTGCTGGACACCGTCGCGATCCCGCCCGTGACCGCGGCGACGGCCGCGGCGAGCGGAACGAGAACGGTGTGACCGGCGGGCGGAGCGGGGAGACGTTCCCGCACGACGGCCGCATCGTCATCGTCGGCGCCTCCCTCGCGGGACTGCGGGCCGCCGAAGCGCTCCGCGACGAGGGCTTCACCGGCTCGCTCACCCTCGTCGGCGACGAGGTGTGCGAACCCTACGACCGGCCTCCGCTGTCCAAGCAGGTCCTGACCGGCTGGGTGCCCGCGAACGGCACCGCGTTACCGCGGCGCCGTGAGATCGACGCGCACTGGCTGCTCGGCGTGCCCGCCTCCGGGCTGGACCTCGCGGGCAAGCGGGTGGACCTCGCGGACGGACGTGAGGTCCCCTTCGACAGGTTGCTGATCGCCACCGGCGTGCGCGCCAGGCCCTGGGCCGACGAGTCCGAGGCGGCCCTGGACGGCGTGTTCGTGGTACGCACGCGCGAGGACTCGGGCCGCCTGTGGGAACGGCTCGCCGCCGGGCCCAGCCGGGTGCTCGTCGTCGGGGCCGGTTTCGCCGGTTCCGAGATCGCCTCGGTGTGCCGTGGGCTCGACATACCGGTGACCGTCGCCGAGAGCGCCGAGGCCCCGCTGGTGGGAGCCCTGGGAGGCATGGTCGGCTCGATCGCCGCGAACCTCCAGCGTGCCCACGGCGTCGACCTGCGCTGCGGCGTCAAGGTCACGCGGCTGGAGGGGGACGAACGGGGACGGGTGCGCCGCGCCCACTTCTCCGACGGCGACACGGTCGACGCCGACGTGGTGGTGGTCGCCCTCGGCGGCGTGCGCAACACCGAGTGGCTGCGGGACTCCGGGCTGGCCGCCGGTGTCTGGGGTGTGGCCTGCGACTCGGGCTGCCGTGCGTTCGACGTCAACGGCCTCGTCACCGACGACGTCTTCGTCGCCGGGGACGTGGCACGCTGCCCGCACCCGGTTTACGAGTATCGATTCCTGTCGCTGGAACACTGGGTCAACGCGGTGGAACAGGCCCAGGTCGCGGCCCACAACATGGTGAGTTCACCGACCGACCGCTGGCCGCACCTGTCCATGCCGGCGTTCTGGTCGACGCAGTTCGGCGTCAACATCAAGTCCGTCGGTGTCCCTGTCCTGTCGGACGAGGTCGTCGTGACGCAGGGGTCGGTGGAGGAGCACCGTTTCGTCGCCGCGTACGGTTACCGCGGCCGGGTCACCGCGGCGGTCAGCTTCGACAACGCCAAGTGGCTCGACCACTACCGGCACCTGATCGAGACGGCGGCCCCGTTCCCGCCCTCCTGTCCCACCCCCGACCAGCCCGCCGACATGAAGCCCGTGCCCGCCCACTTCCCCGACCGGGAGATCATCACCCACGGGGCGACGGTGGTGGTCACCGGCTACGAGCCGAGTGAGCGGCGCGTGGCGTTCGCGCGACCGGGCGGTTGATCTGTTGAACCGGGCCGTCGACCTGTCCTGTCAGACGGCTCACCCGTTCGAACCGGCCGACCCGCCCGGCCGGAAGGCCGCCCCTGCCGACTCGCCCGGCCGGATGACCGACCCGTTCGAACCGATCCGGCCGGGGCGGCGGGAACCAGCGACACCCTAGGAGAAGCGGTCATGACAGTCACCCATCCGTCCAGCGTCTTCCAGCGCATTCTCGACCACTCCAGCCGGGCCGATCCGTACCCGCTCTACGCCGAGCTGCGCAGGACCCCGGTGGCCCGGCAGGAGGACGGTGGCTACATCGTCAGCACCTACCGGGAGATCACCGCGCTGCTTCACAACCCGCATCTCAGCTCCGACACCGACAATCTCGACAACCCCGGGCCCGCCGCCGACCGCGAGGACCCACCGGCGTTCATCGGCCTCGACCCGCCGCGCCACGACCGGCTGCGCCGCATGGCGATGCGGTACTTCGGCCCCCCGCACTCGCCCAGGCTGGTGGACGACATGCGTCCCGACCTGAAGGCCGTCGTCACGAACCTGATCGACAACCTGGTGAGCGAGGACGAGATCGACATCGTCGACGACTTCGCCTACCCCTTCCCCGTCACCGTGATCTGCCACCTGCTCGGCGTACCCCGCGAGGACGAGCCGCGGTTCCACGGGTGGGTCGAGGCGATCGTCGCGGTGCTCGACTTCAACCCCGCGACGGACCCCGAGGAACGCGTACGGGAGGGTATCCAGGCCCGCAAGGACCTCAGGGCCTACCTCGCCGAACTCCTGGAGAGCCGTCGTGGCCGGCCGCCGGGCGACGACCTGCTCTCCCGGCTGGCCAACGACGAGGGGCCCGACGGGCGCATGACGGACGAGGAGATCGTCAGCACCGCCAACCTGCTGCTCATCGCGGGCCACGAGACGACCGTCAACCTGATCACCAACGGCGTGCTGACGCTGCTACGCCACCCCGACGTGCTGGAACGCCTGCGCCGCGAGCCCGAAATGATCATTCGTACGGTCGAGGAACTGCTGCGCTACGAACCTCCGGTGCATCTCATCCCCTGGCGGGCCGCCTACAGCGACCTCACCGTCGCGGACACCGTCATCCCGAAAGGCTCGCAGATCACGCTCGTGCTCGCCTCCGGCAACCGCGACCCCTCCTGCTTCCGCGACCCCGACCGGTTCGATCCCGACCGGCGGGACAACCAGCACCTCGGCTTCGGCGGGGGCGTCCACCTGTGCTTCGGCGCTCCACTGGCCCGGCTGGAGACACAGATCGCGCTGACCGAACTCGTGCGCAACCTGGAGAACCCCCGGCTCGTCGCCGATCCGCCCCCGTACCGGCAGAGCGCGGTCCTGCGCGGCCCGCGCCACCTTCTCGTCAGGCAGGGGTGACGGACGGTACGGTCGTCCCTCTCCGGCAGGAGTCACCTCAAGCAAAGGTCACCTCAAGCAAAGGTCACTGCGGCCCGGGTCACGCCACGCCCCCGGGTCCGGGCGGGAGGGCCCGCGTCACCGGGTCCGCCGAGGGGAGAGCCCGCGCGTCACCGAGTCCACATCCCGATCCGCACCGGCACCCCGGGGGAGGCGTGCAGTACGGGAGCGTGATCGGGTGCGTCGAGACCGCCTGCCTGGAGCAGGTCCTGGTCCAGATGGACCAGCCGGGCGTGGCGCAACGGCCAGTCGGGGTGCTCGACCTGGGCGGTGACCGTTTTACCGGCGATCGTGGTGAAAAGCCGATAGCGGGCGGTCAGGAAGTGCGCCAGTTCGTCACGCTCGGGCTCGGTGAACGGCGGGCCGTGCTCCACGATCGCGTCGCACCGCGCCCCCACCGGCCCCGGCAGGCGTCTCCGGCAACGGTAGCCGCGCCGCTCGCCGACGGCACTCACCGCCATCCGGGACCAGAAGTACGGCAATCCGTACCCGACTCGCGCGCCGAGCACCGCGAGCAGGCGCCCGGCGTCCAGCGAGAGGAACCAGATGCCGTCACGCCCCTGCTCGTCCCGTACGTAGGTGCGCACGTTCGTCTCGGGAAACCGCGACAGCCACGGCAGGGCGGGCACGCCCGGTGCCCGCACGTCCTCCATCAGAAAGGTGGTGAGGCCGACCCAGGCCGTGCCGTCGAAGGTCTCGGCCGTGAGCCCGGGAGGCAGCAGCCGCTGGATCACGGCGGGTGGGTACCGCCAGTGCATGAAGGTCATCTCGGACCAGCGGTGGTACATGACCGGGTGGGACAGGTGAGGGGACGGCGGAGCCTGCATGATCCGCTCCTTCTCTGGTGGTGGCGGTGCCCGGGCGAGGGTGTCCGCCACTTATCTTGGCCATGACGCCGGGTGTCGTCCCCGGCGACATCCGTCTCGACGTAAACAAGGCCAGACTTCCAACGAAACAGATTCCCGAACAGAGCCGAAGGGGCCAATTCGTGATCTTCATCGCCGTCAAGTTCACCATCCGTCCCGAGCGAGCCGACGAGTGGCTCGCACTCGTCGACGACTTCACCCGGGCCACCCGCGACGAGCCGGGAAACATCTTCTTCGAATGGTCCAGGAGCGTCGACACACCCGACCAGTTCGTTCTCCTGGAGGCGTTCGCCTCGTCCGCCGCCGGTGCGGCGCACGTGGGATCGGAGCACTTCAAGACCGCCATGGCCTGGATGCCCGATGTGGTGGCGACGACGCCGGAGATCATCAATGTCGAGGTGCCCGGCGAGGGCTGGTCGCGGATGGCGGAGGTGACGCCCCGGGCGAGCCAGGACCATCCGTAGGGAAATTATTGGTTCGCCTTCCGCTCTCCCACGTCCCTCGGATGGATTTGTCGCGCCAAAAGGGTAGGGCAGGCCGGACACGAGGGGAGAGAGGACATGGGTGATCATCAGACAGTGCCCGAGCTGATGGGCGAGAACGATGTGGTGGATCTGCTGTTGGCCCAGCACGCGTTGATCCGCGACCTGTTCGACGAGGTGAAGAAGGCCTCGCCGAGCGAGCGGCCGGAGGCGTTCCAGCGCCTGGTGCGGCTGCTGGCGGTGCACGAGACCGCCGAGGAGGAGATCGTCCACCCGTACGCGCGCCACAAGATCGAGGACGGTGACGCGGTGGTGGACGACCGGCTGGCCGAGGAGAACGAGGCCAAGCAACTGCTCATGGAGATGGACAAGGCCGGCGCCGACGATCCGCGGTTCGCGGAGAACCTGGCGGTGCTACGGGCGGCGGTGACGGCCCACGCCCGCAGCGAGGAGCGCTACGAGTTCACCCGGCTGCGCGCCGAGACCAACGCCGCCGAGCGCCGGGCCATGGCGGTGGGGGTGAAGGCGGCCGAGGCGATGGCGCCGACCCACCCGCATCCCGGGGTGGAGTCGGCGACCAAGAACCTGCTGGTGGGCACACCGGTCGCGATGATGGACCGGGCCCGTGACGTGATCCGCCAGGCCATGGGCAAACAGGGCTGAACGGGTCGTCGCCCCGGCCCGCGTTCCCCGATCGGGGAACGCGGGCCGCACGCGTGGAGCGAGATCTCACCCCCGGGTGCCGGATGCCGGAGCCCCCTCCCCGGCTCCGGCACCCAGCGCCCAGCGCCCAGCGCCCAGGACTACACCGGTCGACGCGCAGGACGGCGTCTCGCCCGGGTCCACCAGCGACTCGTAGTGACGTGCTCCTCCTTGATCAGCCCGATCTCCTTGTAGAGCCGACGGGTGATCGGCTCCGTCTGAGCCCTCAACCCGGTGACCGCCTCATGCTGGACATCGACGTCGATTCCGCTCCGGTGACGTCCCTATCCGGGTATGTACCGGCGAGCCGGGCCCGCGGCGTCGGCCGGTGATCGCCCTTCCACATGGATGTTTGCCCCATAGGGAGCGGGTAAGGGCCGATTCGGGACAAAAGCACCATGGACTGGAAATGCCAGTCATGACGCCCGACACCCATACGAGACGCTCACCTGACGCCAAAGTCCGTCCCGAGAAGGGACGAACTTCATGGTCACATCGAGGGAGAACGATATGACACCGACATCGCGAGCGCCCGGCCACGAACCCGGCACCCCGCAGGGCATCACCCCGCAGGGCGTACAGGCCCGCAGCGAACTGGCCCGGTGGATCAGCGGCGCCGACACCTTTCCCGCCGACCGCGCCACCCTGCTGGCGCGAGCCGAGGAGCAGGGCGCGCCCGACGCGGTGCTCGGGGCGGTGCGGTCACTGCCGGAACAGACCTTCGACACCCTGGCGGACGTGGCTCAGGCACTCGGATACGGCAAGGAAGAGACCGGACAGGGCTGAGACCGAAGGGTGATCATGGTTTTGTCCCGCGAGAGCCGTGATCACCCTCGGCTCGGATCACGGAGGACGGAAACATGAGTGCTGTCGCGGTGGTCGTGGTGGACATGCTGAACCCTTATGACCACGAGGACGCCGACGCGCTGCAGAAGAGCGCCGAGCAGATCGTGGAGCCTCTGGCGGAGTTGATGAGGCGTGCCCACCGGCATCGGGACGCCCGGCTGATAGTGGTCAACGACAACCACGGCGACTTCGCCGCCACGGCCGAGGACCTGCGGCGTCGTGCTCTAAAGGGACGACGCCCCGACCTGGTCGAGCCGGTGCTTCCCCCGGCCGGCTGCGCCTTCATGTCCAAGGTGCGCCACAGCGCGTTCTTCGGCACGCCGCTGGAGTATCTGCTGCGCCGCGAGGAGATCGAGACCGTCGTGCTGGCCGGCCAGGTGACCGAGCAGTGCGTGCTCTACAGCGCCCTGGACGCCTATGTGCGCGACTTCTCCATCCGGGTGGCCTCCGACTGTGTGGCCCACATCCATCCCGACCTCGCCGACGCGTCACTGCGGATGATGGAGCGCAACATGCGCGCCGAACTCCTTCCCGCCGAACGCTGCCTGGGATGACCCCCGGCTCGACGCACCCGGCACCGGCTCCGGCGCCCGCCGACCGCTGTCATCTGGGATGACGGTGTTCACCCTGATCGCTCCTCCCCTCGGCCGCGACTCTCCTCACGGCTTGCACCGCCGGGAGGTTAGCTCGGTAAAGATGAGGGCATCAGGGACATATGGTACGGGTGTTCGATAAGTCGATATACGGCCACATATCCACAGACGGTCGCATGCGCATCGGGACCCATTCATCCACCGGGCCGGAGAACCCGCCGCGCGGCCTCGCGGGGAGAGACCCCTCGGGAACCTGAAGCTCCACCGGTCCATCACCCACCCTTCCACCCGCAGCCTTTCGCCGACACGGGAGATCGTGATGCAGCTTCCCACGCCTCGGGGTCCCCTTACCGCCGCGCTCTTCGAACGGCTGAGGCGTCCGCCCCACCCCTTCGACCCACCGTCGGCACCGGCCGAAACTCCCGCCATCGCCGACGAGGATCTCCAGCTGGCGCTCTTCACCTGCTACGAGCTGCACTACCGGGGCTTCGAGGAGGTGGACGAGGAGTGGGAATGGGAACCGTCGCTGCTGGCGATGAGGAAGGTGCTGGAGCGACGGTTGGAAAACGGTCTCGCACGAGCCGTACCCCGCCCGCCGTACCCACCGGACTTGTCCGTGCGACGTGCCCTGGCCGAACTGGTGACCGCCGACGACGGCCCCTCCCTGTCGGCCTTCCTCGCCCGGCGAGCCGATCTGGAGCAGTTCCGCGAGTTCGTCGCGCACCGGTCGATCTACCACCTCAAGGAGGCCGATCCGCACACCTGGGCGATCCCCCGGCTGGACGGCCGCCCCAAGGCGGCGCTGGTGGAGATCCAGGCGGACGAGTACGGCGGCGGGCGCGTCGAGAAGATGCATTCCGAGCTGTTTCGAGCCACCATGCGCGGGCTGGGCCTGGACGACTCCTACGGCGCCTACCTCGACCGGGTCCCGGCGATCACGCTGGCGATCTCCAACACCATGTCGTTCTTCGGTCTTCACCGGCGCCACCTCGGGGCGCTGCTCGGTCACCTGGCGGCGTTCGAGATGACCTCCTCGGCCCCCAACCGCCGCTACTCCACCGGACTGCGCAGGCTGGGCGGCGACGAGGCCGCGAGGCGCTTCTACGACGAGCACGTACAGGCGGACGCCGTCCACGAGCAGATCGCCGCGCACGACATGTGCGGCGGCTTCGTCCGCGAGCACCCCTCGCGGGCCGGCGACGTCCTGTACGGAGCGGCCTGCGCCCTCACCCTCGATCGGCTCTTCGCCGAGCACGTCATGGATCACTGGCGGTGCGGTGCCTCCTCACTGCGCGAGACGAACGTGATGGCGGAGAGCCGCTGACGAACCCCGACAAGGCCCCCGACAGGGAGACGGACCTCGACATGGACCTCGACGCGGCCCCCGACACAGCCCCCGACACGGACCCGGGCATGGACCCCTACAAGGACTACGGCGTGGACCCCGGCATGGATCCGGGCATGGACTACGTGCTGCCGCTGCGCTGGAGTGACGACGCCGGTCTTGAGGAGCTCACCGCCTACCTGCGCCGGCTGCGCCCGCTCGTCCGCGTCATCGTCGTCGACGGCTCACCCGCCGCGCTGTTCGCCCGGCACGCCGCCCGCTGGGAGGGCCTCGCGCTGCACGTACGGCCCGACGGTGACCTCGACTTCGCGAACGGCAAGGTCAACGGGGTGATCACCGGACTGCGCCTGGCCCGCGCGGAACACGTGGTCATCGCCGACGACGACGTCCGCTACGGCGAGGGCGAACTGGTCAGGGTCGACGCCCTGCTGAGGAACGCCGAGCTGGTACGCCCGCAGAACCACTTCGATCCGATGCCCTGGCACGCCCGCTGGGACACCGCCCGCACCCTGCTCAACCGCGGTTTCGGCGCCGACTATCCCGGCACGTTCGGGGTGCGCCGCTCGACCTTCCTCGCGATGGGCGGCTACGACGGGGACGTCCTGTTCGAAAACCTTGAGCTGATCCGCACCGTCCGCGCCCACGGAGGCCGGGAGGATCGCCCGCTCGATCTCTACGTTCGCCGCCTGCCGCCCGATCCGCACCATTTCTGGTCCCAGCGGGTTCGCCAGGCCTACGACGACCTCGCGCAACCGGCCCGGATGGCGTTCTTTCTCGCCGTCGCACCCGCTCTCGCCGTCGCGCTGCTACGACGGCGCCCCGGACCGGCCCTGGCCGGGGCCGGGCTGGCGGTGGGCCTGGCCGAGATCGGTCGTCGCCGCGCGGGCGGGCCACAGGTCTTTCCCTTCACCGCCGCGCTGTTCGCCCCGGTATGGCTGCTGGAACGGGCCGTCTGCAGCTGGCTCGCCCTCGCGACCCGATTTCTGCGCGGCGGCGTCTTCTACGCCGGACGCCGGATACCGGCCGCCGCCCACCCACCCCGCCTGCTCAGAAGGCGCGCTCGGACGCGTGCTCAGAGGCGCGCTCGGACACCTGCTCAGACGTGTGCTCAGACTCAGACGTCTGCTCAGGCCGCCGCGTCCGGCTCGCTCGCGGCCCGGAAACCGGCCCGCTTGTGCGAGCCGTCACAGAACGGCTTGGAAGCGGACAGGCCACAACGGCACAGCGCCACCGTCACCCGGCCGGGATCGATGACGGCCCCGTCCTGAGTGAGCAGGGTGAACGGCCCTCGGATCAGCAGTGGCCCGTCCTCACAGGAGGTCACTGTGACCGAATCATCCATTTTTGAGCGCATATCGCCCCTGTGCCCACCGCGCCCCGGAGAAAACACCGGTTCCGCGCCCTGACGGACCGTCCCCGGCTCCATCGATTTACCAGCCCATTGCTCAGCAGACCGTACACATACCGCTCGCGGCCCCGTCAGCGGGAGACGTAGCAGTAGTTCGAACTGTTCTTGAAGCGGTGGACGGCCTTCGGCTCGTCGAACCGCCACCGGCAGCCGGCGTCACGTTTGGCCTGGGTCAGATACATGGTCCGGTCTCCCTTCCGCATGACGCAGTACGCCCCCGGCGTGGGAGTTTTCCGGTATTCCACCCACTCCCAGCCGATCGTCCTGCAGTATTCGGTGAAATGGCCGGGACCGAGTTCGACGAGCCGCGTCGGTTCGGGCGACGAGCGTCCGGGGCGCGAGTCTCCGCTCGAAGGTTCGGTGCCGACGGAGGGTTCGCGGGAGGGCTGGGGCACCGCCGGTTTCGTCGCGGGGCGGCTGCTCGCGACGGGATCGGACACCGATGATGTGGGAACCGCCTCCGGAGAGACGGTCCCCACACCGATGGAGGCCCAGATGGGGCCCGCGACGTCCCTCGGCGTTCCTGTCCCACCGCTCGTTTCCGCCTCCCCGATCGTTCCTGTCCCACCGCTCGTTTCCGCCTCCCCGATCGTTCCTGTCCCACCGCTCGTTTCCGCCTCCCCGATCGTTCCTGTCCCACCGGTCGGCGCCGACGAGGTCCGCGGCCCGCCGGCCACCGGCACGGTCGAGTCCCCGACAGGCACCAGAGCGACGAAGGCCCCGGCGACTCCCACGACGACCACGGCGGCGGCTACCGCGAGGACCTTCGTACGTCTCTTCCCGCGCCTTTTGAGCGTGTCCGGGTCCGTGGCGGCGCCCATGACGCCGGAAGCATCCGCTCCACCCGGCGAACCCGCCACTCCGCCCGGCAAATCCACTACTCCGCCCGGCGAACTCACCGCTCCGCCCCCGCTCGGGAGACTCGACTCCCTATCCCTGGCCGGCGAGCCACCTCCGCCGTTCCCGCCCGGCGAACCGGGCGTCCCATCTCGGACCGGTGATCGCGAAGCGCCGTCTCCCGTGGGGGCGTCCGGTCGGTCGACGGCGGAGGTCTCCCGTGAGTCGACGGGAGCGGCCCCGTTTCCGCGCACCAGCCGATCGAGGATCTGCTGCGCCGTGGGCCTTCGGCCGGGGTCCTTGGCGAGGCACGCGGCGAGCAGGTCCCGCAGCGGTGTCTCGATCCCGTCGAGGTCGGGATCGAGGTTCACGATCCTGTTGATGATCACGGGGATGGCGTCGTCGCCGAACGGCGGACGGCCCGTCGCCGCGAAGGCGATGGTGGAGGCCCAGGCGAACACGTCCAGGGCGAGGCCGGGCCGACCGGCGCTCAGTTGCTCGGGTGCCATGTAGGCGGGCGTTCCCACGACCCTGCTGGTCACCGCACCGGTCACCGCGAGGTCCCGGGCGATGCCGAAGTCGATGACCCGGGGCCCGTCCGGGCCGATCAGCACGTTCTGCGGCTTGAAATCCCTATGGACGATTCCGGCGTCGTGCAGGGCGACCAGTGCGGTGGCCGTACCGATGGCCAGGCGTTCCAGGGCGCTGCCCGAGCGCGGCCCCTCCTCGGTCACCACCTCCTGGAGCGAACGGCCAGGGACGTACTCGCTCACGATGTACGGGTGGTTTCCCCAGATGCCGAAATCCAGCACCTGTGCCGTACAAAAACGGGCGACCCGTTTCGCGACTTTCAGCTCACGTTCGAAGTCATCACGGACGGCGCTGTCCCTGCCGAGCCGGATATGGAAGAGCTTTATGGCCACAGGAGTGCCGGAATCCGCCTTACCCAGATAGACGACGCCCTGCCCGCCCTCCCCGATCCTCCGGACAATGCGATAGGCACTGATTCGTGAAGGTTCTCCGGACCCCATGGGTTGATCGTCCTTCATGGCACCCTCTCCCCGGATATGAACTGTTCGACGCGGATGTCGGCCGCGACAGCACCGATCGGCGAACTGCCGGCCAGACCACACCCCGGAGACGGCGAGGGTGAGCACGTCCACGGCCGGGCTCGCACGGATCGAGGCCGATGCGAGTTCGTCCGGCGCGTCAGGAAACATGCCCGAATCCCGAGTTTCGGCCTCAATTCACCCGCACGGATCCATAACTCGAGTCATCATAGGATCAACATTATGCGCGTACAACATTTTCAACATATCGCCGCACTGTTGACATGGCATCTCATATAAATCCATCGGCCATGCGACCGTAAGCACCATGAGGAATTCCCCGAATAGAGAATGACATCCCGTGGGGGACGGCATGGTCGCACCGCCTCCGTCCACCCGGCGGAGATTCGCGAAACCGCACGGCCAGGCTCGGACACCGTGGTCCGCATTCGCCCGGCGTATAGGCCTTCACCTCGCACGAGACGGCCGCGCTCTCGGCCTCTCCGACATCTCCGGCAGTCCCGGCATCCCCTGACCGGTGCCACCGGCATCCGGACAATGTCAACGGTGTTCTCGACAAGCACCGTTGACATCGCGGTCCGTGTGGCACCGGCCTTCAGGACGGTCGCCTCACCGTCGCGCCCGAAGCCGACCGGGCCCTGACGTCCGATCAGTGGCCGATCGCTAGCCGATCGCCTTCTCCAACTGGGCCTTCGTCATCTTCGAACGCCCCTTGACGTTGCGGCGCTTGGCCTCGGCGTACAGCTGGTCCCGCGTCCGGCCACCCGCACCCGAGTGCGAGCGCAGCCCGCCGCGCCGGGAGGAGGAGATGTCCTGGGTCGAGGTACGGCTCGCGGTCCGCGACTCACCGGCCCTCGCCCGCTCCTTGTTCACCGTGCGGGCCGCGATCTCGGTCGCCCGCTTCTCGCTCTCGCCGCGCTCGCGTGCGCTCTCCTTGATGTGCTTGTACTGTCGTTCCCGCTTGGGACTCGATCCCCGAGGCATGACGATCCCCTTTCCTTGATCCTTTCGTCGTTCGTGCCCTTGTCCGGTCCGTGCCCCAACGCCTTCCGGACATGCGGGCACCGGCCGAATTCGGCTCGCCACCACCGCTGGACCTTCCGGGCACGAGGAGCCGGACTGCGTCCGCTGATCGGCGCACCCGCCGCCGGACCCCCGGATCACGAAGCGGGTGTCGACAAACAAGCCGATTGAGTTATATGTCAGCTTTTGTGGTGGTTTGACGCTGGTCGGGGTAGGGGAGCAGCAGGAAAGATGACCGACGGCACCACCGGCCGGGAGGAGGGTCATGAGGAAACCGCCGAACGCCCGGCTGATCGTCTCCTGCATCGCTTTCATCATCCTGCTGGCGCTCACCCTCGGGGCCGGGATCTCCCAGAGGTGGCCGCTCTTCCTGGCGGGCATCGCGCTGACCGCGCTGGCCGCCGCCTACGCGCTGGTCACCGGGGAGTGGCTGGCGACCCTGCGCAGGGGCGGCCCCACCAGGTCCGGACCTCGGCGCCGCTGAGCCCCGACGGCCATCTGCCGACAGGAGGGCACGGATCTCACGGGAACGCCGGGACGACCGGCCGACCTGGAGCAGACCGACGGGGTGGCGAAAGGCGAGGTGAGAGCGGTCGTTCGGCCGCCTGTATCCCAACCAAGGGGGGATGACCGATGACTTCGACGACTGTTGCCGACTATGTGCTGGAACGCCTGCGCGAGTGGGGGGTCCAGAGGATTTTCGGCTATCCGGGCGACGGCATCAACGGCCTGCTCGCCGCGTGGGGGCGGGCCGGGGACCGACCGGTGTTCGTCCAGGCGCGGCACGAGGAGATGAGCGCGTTCGAGGCGGTCGGCTATGCCAAGTTCGGCAGGCGCCTCGGGGTCTGCGCGGCGACCTCGGGGCCGGGCGCGATCCACCTGCTCAACGGCCTCTACGACGCCAAGCTCGACCACGTCCCGGTGCTCGCGATCGTCGGCCAGACCAACCGCAGCGCGATGGGCGGCTCCTACCAGCAGGAGGTCGATCTCCTCTCGCTCTACAAGGACGTGGCCGGCGAGTACGTGCAGATGGTCACCGTGCCCGAGCAACTGCCGAACGTGCTGGACCGGGCGATCCGCGTGGCACTGGCCGAGCGGGCCCCGACCGCGATCATCCTGCCCGCCGACGTACAGGAACTCGAGTACACCCCGCCGGGCCACGAGTTCAAGATGGTGCCCTCCAGCCTGGGCATCGACTGGCCGAAGATCTTTCCGGACGACGCGGCGCTCCACTACGCCGCCGACCTGCTCAACGCCGGTGAGAGAGTCGCGATCCTGGCCGGTTCCGGCGCTCGAAGTGCCCGCGCGGAGCTCATGGAGGTCGCCGAACTGCTGGGGGCGGGCGTGGCCAAGGCACTGCTGGGCAAGGACGTGCTCTCGGACGAACTGCCGTACGTGACCGGCTCCATCGGGCTGCTGGGCACCCGGCCGAGCTACGAGATGATGAAGGGCTGCGACACGCTGCTCACCGTCGGCTCCAGCTTCCCCTACACCCAGTTCCTGCCGGACCTGGACCAGGCGCGGGCCGTGCAGATCGACATCGACCCCAAGCTGATCGGCATGCGCTACCCGTACGAGGTGAACCTGGTCGGCGACGCCGCGACCACCCTGCGGGCCCTCATCCCGCTGCTGAAACCCAAACAGGACCGCTCCTGGCGCGAGAGCATCGAGGCCGACGTCGAGCGGTGGTGGGAGACCATGCGGATGGAGGCGATGGTCGAGGCCAAGCCGGTCAATCCGATGCGCCTGTTCCACGAGCTGTCCCCGCTGCTGCCCGCCGACGCGATCGTCACCGCCGACTCCGGCTCGGCCGCCAACTGGTACGCCCGCAACCTGCGCTTCCGCGACGGCGTGCGTGGTTCGCTGTCGGGCACGCTGGCCACCATGGGGCCGGGCGTACCGTACGGGATCGGCGCCAAGTTCGCCCACCCGGACCGCCCGGTGATCGTGTTCGCCGGTGACGGGGCGATGCAGATGAACGGCCTGGCCGAGCTGATCACCGTCAAGCACTACTGGCGCGACTGGTCCGACCCGCGGCTGATCGTCGCGGTGCTGCACAACAACGACCTCAACCAGGTCACCTGGGAGATGCGCGCCATGCAGGGTTCGCCCAAGTTCCCCCAGTCGCAGACCCTGCCGGACGTGGACTACGCCGCCTTCGCCGCGAGCCTGGGCATGGGGGCGTTCACCGTCGACAGCCCCGAACAGGTCGCGCCGGCCTGGGAACGTGCGCTGGGTGCCGACCGGCCCGTCCTCCTGGACGTGTACGTCGATCCTGACGTGCCTCCGATCCCGCCGCACGCGACCTTCGAGCAGATGAAGGACTCCGCCGAGGCGCTTCTGCGGGGTGACGAGAACCGTTGGGGCGTCCTGCGGGAGGGGATCAGGACCAAGATGCAGGAGTTCCTGCCGCACCGCGACGGCGGCGGGTGAGCGGCCTGTGACCGGCCCACTCGTCGATGCGGTCGAGGCGAGCGCCTACACCGTCCCGACGGACGCGCCCGAGGCCGACGGGACGCTGGCCTGGGACTCGACCACGATCGTGCTGGCGCGGGTGCGGGCCGGTGGCGGCACCGGACTTGGCTGGACGTACGGGCCGGCCGCCTGCGCCGCCGTGATCGGCGACCGGCTCGCCCCGGCGGTGCGGGGCCGCGCGGCGCTGGACATCACCGGCGCCTGGCAGGCCATGGTCCGCGCGGTGCGCAACGACGGCAGGCAGGGGGTGGCCGGGTACGCGCTCTCCGCCGTGGACGTGGCACTGTGGGACCTCAAGGCCCGCCTGCTGGACCTGCCACTGCACCGGCTCATCGGCGCGGCCCGCGAGGAGGTACCGGTCTACGGCAGCGGCGGCTTCACCACCTACGACGACGGCGCGCTCACCCGCCAGCTCGCCCACTGGACCCAGGAACGGCGAATCCCCCGCGTGAAGATCAAGATCGGGGAGTCCTGGGGCGCGAACCCGGGTCGCGACCTGGAGCGGATGCGCCTGTCCAGGAAGATCGTGGGTGCGGACGTCGAGCTGTTCGTGGACGCCAACGGCGGCTACACCGTCAAGCAGGCCGTCCGGGTGATGGGGGAGGCGGCCGGGCTGGATGTGCGCTGGCTGGAGGAGCCCGTCTCCTCCGACGACCTCGACGGGCTGCGCGAGGTCCGCGCCGCCGTGCCGCCCGAGGTCACCGCCGGGGAGTACGGCGGTGACCTCACCTATTTCCGGCGGATGTGCCAGGCGGGGGCGGTGGACTGCCTGCAGGCCGACGTGTCGCGCTGCGGCGGGATCAGCGAGTGGCTGCGGGTCGCCGCCGTCGCCGCCTCGTACGGCCTGCAGCTGTCCGGACACTGCGCGCCGCACCTGCACGCGCACGTCGCCGCGGCCGTTCCCAACCTGCGCCACCTGGAGTGGTTCCACGACCACGCGCGGATCGAGACGATGTTCTTCGACGGCGCCCTCGACCCGGACGACGGGCTGTTGCGGCTTCGCCGGGACGCGCCGGGACACGGGCTGAGCCTGCGCGACGCCGATGCCGAACCGTACCGGGTCGGCTGACGGCGTGCCGCCCGGCGGCCGACCAGGTATGGCTTTCAGCGGCGGTAAGGTCCGAGGGCACGCCCCGACCCCGGCGGAAACGAAAGAACTCCACGCCGGAAAATTACCTTTTTTCACCCTAATGTGAATTATGTCGGGTATGTAGCGACTCGTGTCCCTTTATCGCAACCTCAGGGCCCGGGTGGACGGGGAGGTGCGATGCGACGAGGGGTCGCTCGCCGCCTACGCCCACGATTCCTCGAACTACCGCCAGACCCCGTCCGTGGTCGTGGTGCCCCGCACCGTGGAGGCCGGGGCCGAGGCCGTGCGCGTCTGCCACGAGCACCGGACGCCGGTGCACTCCCGGGGCGGGGGAACCAGCCTGGCCGGGCAGTGCTGCAACGAGGGCGTGGTAATCGACTGGTCGAAGTACTGCACGCGACTGCTGTCGGTGGACGGCGAGCGGGCCCTGGTCGAGCCCGGCATCTGCCTGGACGACCTCAACGCCGAACTCGCCGACCGGCACCTGATGGTCGGCCCCAAGCCCTCCACCCACGACACCTGCACCATCGGCGGGATGATCGGCAACAACTCGTGCGGCGCCTCGGCACAGGCGTACGGGAAGATGGCCGACTCGGTGATCCGGCTGGAGGTGCTCACCTACGACGGCCTGCGGATGTGGGTGGGGGAGACCTCCGAGGAGGAGTACGAGCGCATCCTCACGCTGGGTGGGCGTCGGGCGGAGATCTACCGGGCGATGCGAAGGCTGCGCGACGAGAACCTCGCGCTGATCCGGACCCGCTACCCGAAGATCCCGCGCCGCGTCTCGGGCTACAACCTGGACTCGCTGCTGCCGGAGAACGGCTTCAACGTGGCCCGCGCGCTGGTGGGCAGCGAGTCGACGCTGATCACGGTGCTGCACGCGGAGATCAGCCTCTTCCCGGTGCCCCGGTTCCAGTCGCTGGCGGTGCTGGGCTACCCCGACATCGCCACGGCGGGCGACGCGGTGCCGAAGATCGTGAAGCACCGGCCGCTGGCGCTGGAGGGGCTCGACCACGAACTGATGGACCTGGCCAGGGTCGAACACGTCGCCGGGCAGGAGGTACTGAACAGGCTGCCGGAAGGCTCGGGGTGGCTGATGGTGCGGTTCGGCGGCGACACCCGCGAGGAGGCCGACGAGCGGGCCAGGAGGCTGCTCGGCGAGGCCGCGGGCGCGCACACCACCTATCTGGACGACCCCGCGGAAGAGGAGCGGGTGTGGAGGATCCGCGAGGCCGGGCTGGGCGTGACCGCCTACCCGCCGGACAATCCCGACACCCACGAGGGCTGGGAGGACGCGGCCGTCCCGCCGGAGCGGCTCGGCGACTACCTGCGCGACTTCCAGGCGCTGCTGAACCGCTTCGGCTACCACAACTCCTCTCTCTACGGGCATTTCGGGCAGGGGTGTGTGCACACCCGGATACCGTTCGACCTGGACGACCCCGAGGGAGTGGCGAAATATCGCGGATTCGTGCAGGACGCCGCGCGCCTCGTCGCCTCCTACGGCGGATCGCTGTCCGGCGAGCACGGCGACGGGCAGTCACGGGGCGAGCTGCTGCCGATCATGTTCGGCCCCGAGGTCGTCGGACTGTTCGGTGTCTTCAAGCGGATCTGGGACCCGGAAGGGCGGATGAACCCCGGCAAGATCGTCGATCCGTACCGGCTGGACGAGAACCTCGACCACCTGGACTATCACCCCGCCGAGCCGAAGACGTACTTCGACTACCCGGACGACCACCACCGGTTCACCCACGCCGCCGCCCGCTGCGTCGGCGTCGGCAAGTGCCGCTCCGACTCCGGCGGGGTGATGTGCCCCAGCTACCGGGTCACCCGGGAGGAGCGGCACAGCACCCGGGGCCGGGCCCGCATCCTGATGGAGATGATGCGCGGCGAGACGGTCACCGGCGGCTGGCGCTCCAGGGCGGTGCACGACGCGCTCGACCTGTGTCTGTCCTGCAAGGGCTGCCGAGGTGAGTGCCCGGTGCACGTGGACATGGCCACCTACAAGGCCGAGTTCCTCTCCCATCACTACCGGGGACGGCCACGGCCGGTCGCGCACTACTCGATGGGCTGGCTGCCCCTGTGGGCCAGGATCGCCGCCCTCGCGCCCGGAGCGGTCAACGCGCTCACCCACACGCCCGGCCTGAGCGGGCTGGTCCGGCTCGCCGGAGGTGTCGACCGGCGTCGCGAACTGCCGCGCTTCGCCGCCGAGCGCTTCACCGACTGGTTCCGCGACCGGCCGCCACGAGATCTCGACGGGGGCGAGCCGGTCGTACTGTGGCCGGACACCTTCACCGACAACTTCCGTCCCGGCGCGGCCGTGGCGGCGACGCGCCTGCTGGAGGCGCACGGCTACCGGGTCGAGGTGCCGCCGGTGCCGCTGTGCTGCGGGCTCACCTGGATCTCCACCGGCCAGCTCGGCACCGCCAGGCGCGTGCTGCGTCGGACCGCGGCGGCGCTCGCCCCCCGGCTGCGGCGGGGGATGCGGGTCGTCGGGCTGGAGCCGAGTTGCGCCGCCGTCCTGCGCTCCGACGCGCCCGAACTGCTGCCCGGCGACCCGGACGTGGAGCTGCTCGGCCACCGGATCAGGTCGCTGTCGGAGATGCTGCTCGACCGGGCACAGGTCGCCCCGCCGCCGGGTACCGGAGTGCGCGCGCTCGCCCAGCCGCACTGCCACCAGCACGCCATCTGGGGCTTCGAGGCCGACACCAGGCTGCTGGAGCGCGTCGGGATCCAGGTCGAGGTGCTGGACGTGGGCTGCTGTGGGCTCGCGGGCAACTTCGGCTTCGAGCGCGGCCACCACGAGATCTCGACCGGCGTGGCCGAGCTGGGACTGTGGCCCGCCGTGCGGGCGGCGGACGAGGGGACCAGGATTCTCGCCGACGGCTTCTCCTGCCGTACCCAGATCGAGTCCGGCACCCACGCGAAACCGGTTCATCTGGCCGAACTCCTCGCCGAGGTGCTGTTGCGGTCGCCACCGGCCCCCGCGCACCGGCAGCAGGAACGGGTGCGCTCGGGCGCCCGCTGAACCGTCTCGCCGACCCCGGCCTCCCGTCGCGTATCCGACGGAGGGAAAGCGGGCCGTCAGCGCCCTGCCCCCCAGACAGGGGAGTCCGATTCCATGCGGCCCTGACACGCCGAGAAGGGAGGCCGACTCCATGACGAGCGAGGACACCGTGGGTTTCGCTCCGCAGGTGCTTCGGCAGTACGCCTTTCTCGCCGACGGGTACCGCGGTGCCCTCATCGGTCCGCGCGGGGACATCTGCTGGCTGTGCGTGCCGCGATGGGATTCCGACGCCGTGTTCACGAACCTGCTCGGCGGCCGCGGCGTGTACGCCGTCACACCCGTCGACGCGCGGTTCGTGTGGGGCGGGTTCTACGAGGACGGCTCGCTGATCTGGAACAGCCGGTGGGTGACCTCGCACGGCATCGTCGAGTGCCGCGAGGCCCTCGCCTTCCCCGCCGATCCGGAACGTGCCGTGCTGCTGCGCCGGATACGGGCCGTGGACGGCCCCGCCCGGGTGGCGGTGATCCTCGATCCGCGGGCGGGTTTCGGCAGGCGGTCCCTGCGCGAACCGCACCGCGAGTCGGGGGTCTGGACCGGGCGCACCGGCGACCTCCATCTGCGCTGGACGGGTGCCGAACACGCCGGCCAAGGAGCGGGGGGAGAGCTACGCGCCGACCTGCGGGTGCCCGAGGGAGGGCATCACGACCTCGTGCTGGAACTGGCCTGCCGGCCGTTCGACGTGGCGCCCGTCGATCCGGTGACGGCATGGCGCACCACCGAACAGTCGTGGCTCGTCACCGACCCCTCCCTGCGGGGGTACGTCGCCCACCGCGACGCCGTACACGCCCACACGGTGCTGCGGGGCATGACGACACCGGGCGGCGGCATGGTCGCCGCGGCCACCACCTCGTTGCCCGAGCGCGCCGAGGCCGGCCGCGACTACGACTACCGCTACACCTGGATCCGCGATCAGTGTTACGCGGGCCGCGCGGCGGCGGTCGCCGGTCTCGACGATCTGCTGGACGCGGCGGTCGCGTTCGTCACCGCACGGCTGCTCGCCGACGGCCCTCATCTGGCCCCCGCCTACACCACCGGCGGCGGCCGGGTGCCCGAGGAGCGCCCGCTGCCGTTCCTGCCCGGCTACCCGGGGTCGTCGGTCAGGGTGGGCAACCGGGTGACCGGGCAGTTCCAGCTGGACGCGTTCGGCGAGGCGCTGCTGCTCCTCGCCACCGCCGCGCGCCGGGATCGGCTGGACATCGACTCCTGGAACGCCCTGGAGAGCGCGCTCGACACCATCGCACGACGGTGGCGGGACCCGGACTCGGGAATCTGGGAGTTGCCCCCGCGGCAGTGGGTGCACTCCAAGCTGATCTGCGTCGCCGGGCTGAAGGCGGCGGCCGACGTCGCCCCGGCCAGGCAGGCCGCTCGCTGGAGCACTCTCGCCGATACCGTCCTGGCCCACACCGCACGGCACGGACTCCACCCGTCCGGCCGCTGGCAGCGCGCTTTCGACGATCGACGAGTGGACGCGGCCCTGCTCATCCCGGCCGTCCGCGGCGCCCTCGCACCGGATGACCCGCGGACCGTCGCCACGCGTGCGGCCGTACACACCGACCTCGAACGTGACGGTTACCTCTACCGCTTCCGGCAGGACGAGCGGCCTCTCGGCGAGGCGGAGGGCGCCTTCGTGATGTGCGGGCTGATGGCCGCGCTCGCCGCCTACCAGAGCGGAGACGAGGTCGAGGCGGTCCGCTGGTTCGAGCGCAACCGTGCCGCGTGCGGCTCACCGGGCCTGTACACCGAGGAGTACGACATCGGCCAGCGGCAGTCGCGCGGCAACCTGCCCCAGGCGTTCGTGCACGCACTGCTGCTGGAGTCGGCGGTGACACTCTCGGCGCGGGGAACCGGGCGAAGCGGTGCGCGTACCCTCCCGTGACGCGGCCGGCGTCACGACCTGCCGCTGTCGCGCAGTCCGGCCAGGCTCCAGGCGAGGGCGACCCCCGCGTCGGAGAGCGCGACATGGCGCCAGCGGTCGTCGACCACCCCGAGCGCCACGGCGGTGCCCGCGTGCACCAGGTCGATCACGGCGCCACCGGCGAGCACCGACCGGCTGGGGCGAAGGCCCGACCAGGCCGCCTGGCCCAGCTGTCTGGCCCCCAGCAGACGGGCGACGACCTTCGCCCCGCGACTCCTTCTCCCCCCGAGAACGCGGAGCACCTGCGAGGGCGCCAGCAGCAGTGCCAGCCCCCATGCCGCGCGCGTGACCTCGATCGCCCGCACCGGTGGCATCGACCGCTCCTCGAACGACCCGCGCCACCTCGTTCCCTTCGCCGTACGCCCGTGCGCCCACGCCAGAGCGCCCAGCCCCGCCGTCAGGGCCGAGGCCCCCGCGAGCAGTCCGTGATGCTGGGAGGCCCAGAGCTGAGGGCTGCGCGTTATCGCCCTGTGGTCGAAGGAGCCGTGCGCCCCCTCGTCGGTACCGGGTTCCTCGTCGGCCGGACGCCACAGATTGGGAGAGGTCCGGTGGGTCACCTCGGTGGTCTGCTGGGAGGCGTAACCCGTCCAGGCCAGGTATCGGTCCAGGAGGCCGGGGATCACCGCGTTGGCGAGGAGTGTCGCCGCGGTCGAGACACCCACCCAGTATTCGCGCCGCCGCGGGTGCTCCGCCGCGTACAGGATGGCGTCGGCCGGGATCTCGGGCTCGTAGATCGGCGGAACGGGCTGGGGATGGCCGGGCAGGCGCGACAGCACCCAGTCGAACTGCGGTGTGTTGACCGCCGGCATCTGCACCATGGTGACCCGTACACCGCTTTTGTCGTGCAGCAACTCGCAGCGCAGCGACTCGTTGAATCCCTGAATGGCGTGCTTGGCTCCGCAGTACACGCTCTGCAGCGGAATCCCCCGGTACGCCAGCGCCGAGCCGACCTGGACGACCACACCGTGATCGCGGGGAAGCATCCGCTTCAGCGCGGCGCGCGTGCCGTTGACGAAGCCGAGATAGGTGACCTCGGTCGCGCGGCGGAACTCCTCGGGTGTGATCTGCGTGAAGGGGGCGAACACCGACGCGAAGGCGACGTTCACCCACACGTCGATGGGGCCGAGTTCGTCCTCTGTCCGCTCCGCGGCGGCGTCGATCTGATCATGATCGGCGGTGTCGGCCTCGATGACCAGCGCCTTTCCGCCCGCCTCACGCACCTCACGCGCGGCCCCCTCCAGGCCGTCGGCACCTCGGGCGATCAGCGCCACCGCATCGCCCCGGGCGGCGAAACGGCGGGCGGTGGCCCTGCCGATACCCGCGCTGGCTCCGGTGATCACTACGACGCGTCGTCCATCTCGTGTTGTCATGGCTCGACTCCCATCGTGCAGAGTCGATTTACCCTGACAAAAACGACATAACACGCTAAAAGGATTAATGTTCTCGTGGTCGACGCGCCCCCTGAGGTGGCGCGGCCAGAGATACGGCGTCACCGGCGCACGAGGAGAGGCCGCCGTGATCGCGCGCGTTGACGTCGAGGTTGGCCGGCGTCACCGGCGTGCGGGGAGAGGCCGATGGCCGTCTGTGGGCCGACGAGCCGGAGTACGCGCTCATCGGGCCCACGAGGCCACCGCCTTGCCCCGAGCGTTCCCGTCAGGTGATGTCGATCGCGGTGGGGAAGCGTTCCCAGACCCGGTGCTGCCCCAGCAGCCGCACGACCTCCCCGAGCACGCCGTCACCGCTCTCGCCGACGAGCACGCCGGGTGCCGCGGTGTCGATCCCCGCGGCGGTGAGCGCCCGCTCGGCATCTCCCCAGCCACCGAGCGGCTTGGCATGGCGGAACGCCTCGCCGAGCATCAGCAGCACCCGCGGGTCGATTCCCGCGGCGAGCGTGCCGGTGCCCGCCTTGGCGTCCCGGGCGCCGTAGGCGTCCTTGCCCGGTGCGGGCGCACCGGCCAGCAGCAGGGCGTCGAACTCCACCGACCGGGCGGTGGCGAAAGTGCGCTGCACGGTGACGGGATCGGCTCCGTCCGCTCCGAGCACGCCACCCGCCGGGGCGATGACCAGCGGTACCATGCCGCCGTCCAGGATCGCCTGGCGAACGGCGCGCACCGTCTCCAGGCCGCTGTTCTCGCCGACGACGATGCCGATGACCCGGCCGGTGGTGGGCCAGGTCCGGCCGAGCTGGGAGAGCGCGGGGCTGGGCTCGACCGGAGTCAGCGGACCTGTCGGCTTCGGCACGGGGAGCCCCAGTCCTGCGGCCACCTGCGCGCACAGGTACGAGTCGATCTCGGCGAGCACCCGCAGGGTGCGCTCCTTGATCGCCTGCTCGTAGACCTTGCCGAGCTCGAAGGTGTACGCGGAGATGATGTGCTCGCGCTCGACCGGGGTAAGGCTCAGCCAGAACTGGCGGGGCTGGCTGAAGTGGTCGGCGAACGACGCCGGAGCCTCGCGCACCTTCCGGCCCTCGACCTGCACCGGCCTCTCCACGTACCCGCCCTCCTGCTGCCCCGCGAAGAAGGGGCAGCCGCCGTCGAGGGAGTTGGGCTTGTAGGGGGCGACGCCCGCGTGCACCGCCGTCTGGTGCAGGCCGTCACGCAGCATGTCGTTCACCGGGGCGTGCGGGCGGTTGATCGGGATCTGCGCGAAGTTGGGGCCGCCCAACCGGCTGATCTGGGTGTCCAGGTACGAGAACAGGCGCCCCGCGAGCAGCGGGTCGTCGGTGATGTCGATACCGGGTACCAGGTGACCCGGGTGGAAGGCGACCTGCTCGGTCTCGGCGAAGTAGTTGGTCGGGTTGGCGTTGAGGGTGAGCAGGCCGATCGGCTGGACCGGCGCCAGCTCCTCGGGAACGATCTTCGTCGGATCCAGCAGGTCGATGCCCTCGAAGGTCTGCTCGGGGGTGTCGGGGAACGCCTGGATACCCAGCTCCCACTGCGGGTGGGCGCCCGCCTCGATCGCGTCGGCCAGATCGCGCCGGTGGAAGTCCGGGTCCATGCCGTTGATGATCTGGGCCTCCTCCCACACCAGTGAGTGCACCCCGGCCTTGGGCTTCCAGTGGAACTTCACCAGCGTCGTCGCCCCTTCGGCGTTGACGAGCCGGAAGGTGTGGATGCCGAAACCCTCCATCGTCCGGTAGGAGCGGGGGATGGCCCGGTCGGACATGTTCCAGATGGTGTGGTGGGTGGCCTCGGTGTGCAGGGACACGAAATCCCAGAACGTGTCGTGCGCGCTCTGGGCCTGGGGGATCTCCCGGTCGGGGTGCGGCTTGGCCGCGTGGATGACGTCGGGAAACTTGATCGCGTCCTGGATGAAGAACACCGGGATGTTGTTGCCCACCAGGTCGAAGACACCCTCGCCGGTGTAGAACTTCGTGGCGAATCCCCGCGTGTCGCGCACCGTGTCCGCCGACCCCCGTGACCCGAGGACGGTCGAGAAACGCACGAAGACCGGCGTCTCGACGCCCTCGGCGAGAAACGCCGCCCTGGTCACCGTCGAGGCGTTGCCGTAGGCGCGGAAGACGCCGTGCGCGGCGGCGCCGCGGGCGTGCACGACGCGCTCGGGAATGCGCTCGTGATCGAAATGCATGATCTTCTCGCGCAGGTGGTGGTCCTGCAGCAGCACCGGTCCGCGGGGGCCGGCCTTGAGTGAGTGATCGGTATCCGCCAGCCGCAGGCCCTGCGCCGTCGTCAGGTACTCGCCGCCCTGCGCCCGCGCCGCCGGCGGCACATCGGCGGGTTGCCCGGTCGGGGTGAAGGGATCGGGGCCGCTCTGGTCGGGCTTGGGCGGCAGAGGCGCCCGGGGCTCGGTCGGCTCATCCGGCGACGGTGTCCCGCTGCTCGGCCGGCCGGGGACCACGCCCGAAGATCCATCGCCCGACACGGCGTCGACCACCTTGTCGACGACCTTGTCGACCGTTTCCTTCATCGGATGAGACTTCTCCATCGTTCCCCCTCAAGGTGTGACGGCACCGTGTGAGATCACGTCCGGTCCTCGGCGGCCGACGCGCCCAGGGCGCGGTCGAACCGTCGAGAGCCGGCGGCGTTACGCGATGCCCCGGCTTCGGCACATGACCTGATCACGGTTATGGGATCCCGCTGCTCACGACCCGGAATCCCCGTTCTTGACCGGCTCCGCGACACGGGGTGCGGACATCGTTCGTTCGGACGTGTGCCCTACCCGGCGACTCCACACTCCATGAGCGGCGCTTCTTTCCACGTGAGGCCAGGTCTTTACCCGCTCCCTCGTGGGCAAACGTCCAACCGCCACTCGCCCTCGCCATCCCCTACCTGCGAAAAGCCACGCACCACCCGCGAACACCTCGTGGTGCCCGCCCCCATGATCAGCCGAGGTCACGAACGTGGATCGCTCTGGCCTCCGCCATCGGCAGGTTCGACGCCGACATCGAGGTCGTCGACCCGGCCGAGCCAAAGGACGCCTTCACCCGCCCCGCCCGCCGCTTCGCCGGAGCACGACACGACGACCACCGGCACGGCCCCGCGATGAAGGTGAGGCCAGGGGGAGCATGGTCACTCACCTAATCACCCGGAAGATCAAAAAAGGCCACTCCCCTTATCGAGAAATGGCCTCTGAGCTGGGTGGGGCTACCAGGACTTGAACCTGGGACCTCTTCCTTATCAGGACCATTCACCGCGAGATCGCGGGGCCTCGGCCTGTCCGGCGACGGTGACCGATGGCCGTGGCCGTAAGCGGTTGTGTGGGGCCGTTGCAGTACACGTTGCAGTACCCGCCCCGTCCCCTTGGTCTGCCCGTACCCGACGCGGGCGCGCATACCTGGTCCGCCTGATCGTCCCGTCTGCCTCGTCCCACCACGAAGCGGCAGCAGGCCGGCGACGGAGGGTCAAGCCCGCCTTCGCGTGTACCTCGACGGGCCGCCGTTCCACGGTCATGGGATGCCAACGGTCACAGACGGGCTTGACCCGTAGGAGCGGGCCTGCTGGGCTTGCCTGGGAGGTGGCAGCGGGACGATCAGGCCACCACCTCAGCCACCTGGGACCGCGCGCCAGCTCCCGGCGATCATCCCGGAGCCGAGGCCCCCACCGGAGGCATCAAGGTGTTGGGTAGCCCGAGCGCCGGTGGTTCGGGGGCGTCGCGTTCCGTCGTCGGACTGTAAGCCGTTCGCGATTGATCCGGGCTGTCAGCATTGATCCGGGCTGTCAGCTCATCTGCTCGGCCTTGAGAGCTCCTTGTGAGCGGAGCCAGTCGATCACTTCGGTCCCATTGCTGCGGATTGCGGCGTCCAGGGGCGTCAGGGACTCCCAGGTTGGGAGCCAGTTCAGGTCGGCGCCCTGGGACAGGAGGAACTCTGCGGTGCGGCGCTGCCCTCCGTGACAGGCCAGCCAGAACGCATGGCTGATCTCCTCTTGGATAGGCGGGTCTCCCGCGACGAAGTCCGTGACGAGATCGAGGATGCCCAGAGCCGCCGCGTCACCAAGCAAGGTCTTGGCTCCTCTTTCGACGAGGCGATGCGCCGCGTTCCATTGAGCAAAGGCGACAGCATCGGTCAACGGCGTGCCGTCGGCGATGACTGCTCCCGGGGCCTCGATGTCGGCGCCCGCGTCCAGCAGGGCGTCCAGGACCTTGACGTCGTCGCTGCTCGCGGCCCAATGCAACGGGGTCTCGGTGTGCGGGCCGGTGAATCTCGCGTTGACGGCGGCTCCTGCGCTGACAAGAGTGGCGACGGTCGCGGCACCGTTGGGGAAATGGCCGGGCCAGTCGGTGACTACGTGCAGGAGCGAGCGCGACATACCGCCTTCTGTATCCGGGCTATCGCCGAGTCGGGCCGTCGCGAGACCGGGATTCTCGTTGAGCAGTCGACGCAACGCGGCTTGGTCGCCGGTGTGGATCGTGTCTACTACGGCAAGTGCCAGCGGTTCCTCGGTACTTATGACCAGCATGAGGCGCCCTTTCGAGGGGACGTTTCTGCCGACCGTACCGTCCGCTCTCCCGGGTGTCAGGAGGCGGCGGCGTGCCGGTGGTCGGCGGGTGCCTTGCGTACGGCGGGTGCGCGGGTCGGTGGAGGCCCGGGCCGCCGCCGTCCGGAACCGGCGCCCACGCCGCACGCCCGGCCGGCGGGCGGCGGAGGGCCGGTTGCGGCGGCGCGGCGCGCCGCCGCCTTGGTGTCGTCCGTGAAGCCTTGGAGATCCAGCGGGACGGGCAGAAGATCCGTAGGGAGGAAGCGGGCGAGGACTGGGTGGACACCGGGCTCGTCTTCACCACCAAGTCGGGGCGGCCGATCGAGCCGCGCAACCTCGCCCGGTCCTTCGCCCGGATCGTGGCGGCGAACAAGCTGCGGCCGATCCGGGTTCACGACCTGCGGCACACCGCCGCGTCGCTGCTCAAGAAGCTGGGGGTCGCGCCACGTGACGCGATGGAGATCCTCGGGCACAGCCGAATCTCGGTCACGATGGAGATCTACACCCACGGGGACGGCGAGAGCCGCCAGGACGCCATCAAGAAGGTCAACGGACTGTTCGAATGAGGCCGTTGCAGTATCCTGTTGCAGCAAAAAGCCCCGGAGCATGATCGCTTCGGGGCGTTTATCGAGGTGGGGCTACCAGGACTTGAACCTGGGACCTCTTCCTTATCAGGGAAGCGCTCTAACCGTCTGAGCTATAGCCCCTCATCACACAGACGAACGGTCTCGTATCCGTGTGGTGGAGACGAACCCGTTCGCTCGAACAGGGAAAAGCTTACCCTGTTTCGGCACCTGCTCGCGCCATGTCCCCGCCCCGGAAAGAGGGCGGGGACACTCGGCGGGACCGCTACTACGACTACTCAGCCTCGCTGAAGGTGACCTCCACGCCACCGACCAGGTCGGAGGCGATGTTGTAGATCACGGCGCCGAGGGTGGCGAGAGCGGTGATCAGCACGACGTTCACCGCGCCGATCAGGGCGGTGTAGCCCAGGATGCGGACCGGCTCGAACCAGGAGGCGATGTCCACGCCGTTGGTCGCGTTGCCGTCGGCCGTCGTGAGCTGGGTGACCGTCTGGATGATGTTCTCGAACACCCCGAGGCTGGACAGCACCATGTAGAGGGCCGCGACCGCGATGAACAGCACCACGAAGCAGACCAGCGACACGACGAAGCTGAACTTCATCGCCGACCACGGCTCGATCCTGCGCAACACGAGATGCGCCTTGCGGGGCGACCTCGGGCCGCCGACGTCCGCGGCCTTCCTGTCGGCCGCGTCGGCAGGGGCCTGGGGCGACGACAGGCTGCCGGGCGACCACGAGGCCCGGTTGTTCTGCTGCCCGGCCGACGGCCGGCTCTGCTGTCCCGGCGGCGGGGCGGACGGAGAACGCCCTTGCTGCCCGCCGGTTGGGGACGTCGGCGGGGCCGACGGGGGACGGCCCTGCTGTCCCCCGGGCGAGGGCGCGGAGGAGGAACGCCCCTGCTGCCCTCCCTGCGGATGTGAGGACTGCGGTGGCGCGGATGGTGGTGGAGATCCGCTTGGACGGATCCGCACCGTGGTGTCGGCCTGCTTGCCGTCCTCTGTCGTCGTCACTTTTGGCCTGCCCTTGCGATTGTCGGATACCGATCCATCGGTTTCCGGCGCGGGCACGCTACCGTTAACCGGTGACGAGGCCGCCTCGACGTCCTTCGTTCCAGCGATCTTGTCCATCTTCTCCGTCGCCTGATCGCGTGTCGACGAGGAGGCGGGGCGCGATCCCGGATTGCCCTGAGCATTCACGGATTCTCCCCTTCCCCGTTCTCACCGGTCTCCACCTGCGTCTCGGCGCCTTCCCCGGTCACCGGGTTCTCCCCGGTCTCCAGCGCCTCCGCATTGCGGGCCAGCGCCACGACGCTGTCCCCCTCCGCCAGATTCATCAGCCGAACCCCCATCGTCTGGCGGCCAGACTGCTTGATCTCCCCGGCACTCGTCCGGATAACCCCTCCGGCGGACGTGATGGCGAAAACCTCGTCCTCGGGTCTGACCATGACCGCGCCAACCAGCTTGCCACGGGCGCTTACGATCTTGGCGGTCAGGACTCCCTTTCCGCCCCTTCCCTGAAGAGGGTACTGATCCACGGGGGTGCGCTTGGCGTATCCGCCCTCGGTCGCAACGAGAACGTTGTCGCCGTCGGCGATCCGGTTCATCGCGAGGAGCTCGTCCCCGTCGAGGAATCGCATGCCGATCACGCCGCTCGTCGCCCTGCCCATCGGGCGCATGGCCTCGTCGGACGCCGTGAAGCGGATGGACTGGGCGCCGCGCGAGACGAGGAGAAGATCGTCGTCCTCCGACACCAGCCTGGCAGCGATCACTTCGTCATCTTCGCGCAAATTGATCGCGATGAGACCACCCGTGCGCGGCGAGTCGTACTCGGAAAGGCGCGTCTTCTTCACCAGGCCGCTGCGGGTGGCGAGCACGAGGTACGGGGCGACCTCGTAGTCGCGCAGGTCGAGGACCTCCATCACGACCTCGTCCGGCTGCATGGCCAGCAGGTTCGCCAGGTGCTGCCCGCGCGCGTCGCGGCCGGAGTCGGGCAGTTCGTACGCCTTGACCCGGTAAACACGGCCCTTGTTGGTGAAGAACAGCAGCCAGTGGTGCGTCGTGGTGACGAAGAAGTGGTCGACGATGTCGTCCTGGCGCAGCTGCGCGCCCCGCACGCCCTTGCCGCCGCGCTTCTGCGCCCGGTAAAGGTCCGTGTTGGTTCGCTTGGCGTAGCCACCGCGGGTGATTGTGACGACCATGTCCTCCTCGGCCAGGAGGTCCTCGATCGACATGTCGCCCTCGTAGGCGATGATCTCGGTCTTGCGGTCGTCGCCGTACCGCCCGGTGAGCTCGGTGAGCTCCTCCTGGACGATCGAGCGCTGCCGCTCGGGCGAGGCGAGGATCGCCTGATACTCGGTGATCTGCGCCATCAGCGCGTCGTACTCGTCGGTGATCTGCTGGCGCTCCAGGGCGGCCAGCTTGCGCAGCTGCATGTCGAGGATGGCCTGCGCCTGGATCTCGTCGATCTCCAGCAGCGCCATCAGGCCCCCCTGCGCCGCGGACGCCGAGGGCGACCGGCGGATCAGGGCGATGACCTCGTCCATCCGCTCCAGGGCCTTGAGCAGCGCGCGCAGGATGTGTGCCCGCTCCTCGGCCTTGCGCAGAAGGTATCGGGTCCTGCGGACCACGACGTCGATCTGGTGCGCCACGTAGTGGCGGACGAACTGGTCGAGCCTGAGCGTGCGCGGCACGCCGTCGACCAGGGCCAGCATGTTGGCGCCGAAGGTGGTCTGCAGCTGGGTGTGCTTGAAGAGGTTGTTCAGCACGACCTTGGCGACCGCGTCGCGCTTGAGCACGATCACCAGACGCTGGCCCACCCGCGAGGAGCTCTCGTCGCGGACGTCGGCGATGCCGCTGATCCTGCCGTCCTTCACCGCCTCGGCGATGGTCAGCGCGAGGTTGTCCGGGTTGACCTGGTACGGAAGCTCGGTGACGACGAGGCACTGGCGGCCCTTGGCGTCCTCCTCGACCTCGACGATCGCCCGCATGGTGATCGAGCCGCGACCGGTGCGGTACGCGTCGTCGATGCCGCGCCTGCCCACGATCAGCGCGCCGGTGGGGAAGTCGGGCCCCTTGACGCGGGCGATCAGCGCCTCGAGGAGCTCCTCGTCGTCGGCGTCGGGATTCTGCAGGCACCAGACGACACCGCTCGCCACCTCCCGCAGGTTGTGCGGCGGGATGTTGGTGGCCATGCCGACCGCGATGCCCGCCGCCCCGTTGACCAGCAGGTTGGGGAAGCGCGAGGGCAGGACGAGGGGCTCCTGGGAGCGCCCGTCGTAGTTGGGGACGACGTCGACGGTGTCCTTGTCGATGTCGCGCAGCATCTCCATCGCGATGGGCGCGAGCTTGCACTCGGTGTAGCGCATCGCCGCCGGCGGGTCGTTGCCCGGGGAACCGAAGTTACCCTGCCCGTCGACCAGCGTGTAGCGCAGCGACCAGGGCTGCGCCATCCGCACCACGGTCGCGTAGATCGACGTGTCACCGTGCGGGTGGTAGGAGCCCATGACGTCACCGACGACGCGGGAGCACTTGAAGTAGCCGCGGTCGGGCCGGTAACCGCCGTCGTACATGGCGTACAGCACGCGGCGGTGCACCGGCTTGAGGCCGTCGCGGACGTCCGGCAGCGCACGCGAGACGATGACCGACATCGCGTAGTCCATGTAGCTGCGCTGCATCTCGGACTGGATGTCGACCGGCTCGACGCGGTCGGTCGGAGGGCCGGGCGGAGTGTTGACTTCCGTCACAGGTCAGGATCCTTTTCTGGTACGGCTACCGCTACACGTCGAGGAAACGGACATCCCGGGCGTTCCTAATGATGAAGGAACGACGGGCTTCGACGTCCTCACCCATGAGCACGCTGAACAGCTCGTCGGCCTGGGCCGCGTCGTCGAGGGTGACCTGGAGGAGAAGGCGGGTGTCGGGGTTCATGGTCGTCTCCCAGAGCTGGCCCGCGTTCATCTCGCCCAGTCCCTTGAAGCGCTGCACGTTGTCGCGCGGCCGGGGGTCGGGCTTGCCCGCGTCGATACCGGCCTGGATGACCGCGTCACGCTCGCGGTCGGAGTAGGCGTAGGAGGCGTCCTCGCCCTTCCTGTCCCACTTGATCTTGTAGAGGGGCGGCTGGGAGAGGTAGACGTGCCCGGCCTCGATCAGGGGCCGCATGAAGCGGAACAGCAGGGTGAGCAGCAGCGTCGTGATGTGCTGGCCGTCGACGTCGGCGTCCGCCATCAGGATGAGCTTGTGGTAGCGGAGCTTGGTGATGTCGAACTCGTCGTGCACGCCCGTGCCCATGGCGGTGATCAGCGCCTGGACCTCGTTGTTCTGCAGGACCTTGTCGATCCGGGCCTTCTCGACGTTGAGGATCTTGCCGCGGATCGGGAGGATCGCCTGGAACTTGGAGTCGCGGCCGCCCTTGGCCGAGCCGCCCGCCGAGTCACCCTCGACGATGTACAGCTCGCACTTCTCCGGATCGCTCCACTGGCAGTCGGCCAGCTTGCCGGGCAGCCCCGAGCCCGACTCCAGCAGCGACTTGCGCCGGGTCAGGTCGCGGGCCTGACGGGCCGCGAGGCGGGCGCGGGAGGCCTGCAGGGACTTCGTGATGATGTCCTTGGCCTCGCCGGGGTTGCGCTCGAACCAGTCGCGCAGGTGGTCGTTGCAGGCCTTCTGGACGAACGACTTCGCCTCGGTGTTACCCAGCTTCGTCTTGGTCTGTCCCTCGAACTGGGGGTCTGTCAGCTTCACCGAGATGATCGCGGTGAGCCCCTCGCGGATGTCCTCTCCCGCGAGGTTGTCGTCCTTGCCCTCCTTGAGGAACTTCTGCTCGCGCGCGTAGCGGTTGACGATGGACGTCAGCGCCGCGCGGAAGCCCTCCTCGTGGGTGCCGCCCTCGGCGGTGTTGATCGTGTTGGCGAAGGTGTAGACCGACTCGCTGTAGGAGTTGTTCCACTGCATCGCGATCTCGACGGCGATGCCCTCACCCTGCGCCTCGAAGTCGATCACCGAGAGGTGGGCCGGCTCCTTCTTGGAGTTGAGGTGCTTGACGAAGTCGGACAGGCCGCCCTCGTAGTGGTAGGTGACCTCCCGGGGCTCCCCCTCCTCTCCGTCGACGAAATCGGGGCGCTCGTCCCTGATCGAGATCGTCAGGCCCTTGTTGAGGAAGGCCATCTCCTGGAAGCGACGCGCGAGGGTCTCGAAGTGCCAGGTCGTGGTCTCGAAGATGCTCCCGTCGGCCCAGAAGGTGATCGAGGTGCCGGTCGAGTCGGTCTTCTCCCCCTTCGCCAGGGGCGCGGTGGGCCTGCTCTCGACATAACTCTGCCGCCAGTAGTGCCCGTCGGTGCGGATCTCCACGTCGAGCTTGCTGGACAGGGCGTTGACGACGGAGACACCCACGCCGTGCAGTCCGCCGGAGACCGCGTACGACTTGTCGTCGAACTTGCCCCCCGCGTGCAGCACGGTGAGGACGACCTCGACCGCGGGACGGTTCTCACCGGGGACGATGCCGACGGGGATGCCACGGCCGTTGTCGACGACCCGAACGCCGTTGTCGGCGAGCAGGGTGACCTCGATCCGGTCGGCGTGCCCGGCCAGGGCCTCGTCGACGGAGTTGTCGACGACCTCGTAGACGAGGTGGTGCAGACCGCGCTCGCCGGTCGAGCCGATGTACATACCGGGGCGCTTACGGACCGCCTCAAGCCCTTCGAGAACGGTGATTGAGCTAGCGTCGTAGGACAAGTGCGAAATCCTCCTGCCGCGGACACGCGGCAGGGAGACAAGATGTAGCCCCGCCGTGCCCGTCACCGTCGTGAATGCCCCGATGCGCTCACCCAGGGGAGCCGACATGCTCGCCGGGGGGTGGCACGCAAACGGACGTGTCCGGAATTCGATTTCATTCTAGCGGCTCAGAACACATCATGTGGCATTGACAGCCTCTGGAATGGCCTGTCGCGCGACGATCATCGTCTTGGACATCCCCCTACGCGGAGGGGGTTCGTCGCGCCAGAAGAGCCGCTGATCCGTTTTTCAGGCCCGTGTCAGCCGTACGTGTCGCCCGGACCGCGGCTCCCGGTGACACGCAGACCGCCACTGGAGCGGGGACCGTTCTGCGGGCCGCGAACCTTTACCTTTTGTACCGTTCCGTCCCCGAGTTCCTCGTTCAACCTCCGGACGAGCGTCCTCGCCAGGAGACGGACCTGGGTGGCCCATGCGGTGGAGTCGGCGACCACCACGACCTCGCCGTCGGCGAAGGTCTCCGGCTTGGTGTGGGCCGCCATGTCGGCGCCGACGATCTCGGGCCAGCGGCCGAAGACGCCGCCGATCGCGGCGGGCTGCTCCCAGCCTCGGTCCGACAGCAGGTCCGCGATCGCCCTGCCGAGGAGCTGGGGGTCGCCGGCGTCCCTGCGCGCCCCCGACGCCCTGCGCCGCGGCTCTCGGCGGGGCAGCTGCCCCCGTCTGGCGGCGTCCGACTTGGCCTGGGCGAGCTTCTCCCTCGCCAGCGCGGCCCCCTTGGCCGCCGCGCTCCTCGCGGACCCTGCGGCCGCCCCGTCCGCACCCGTGCCCGCCGAGCCTTTACCGGCCGAGCCCGCCGGGCCCTTACCGACCGGGTCCGCCGGGCCCCGCGAACCCGGGGCGGGCCCGGCCGCCCGGCGCGCGCCGCCCCGCTCCCGGCCTTCCCCCGCCGCCGCGCGCCCCCTCGGCTCCGGGGCCCGCGGCACGGGCACCGGGCCGCTCGCGCGCTCCCCTGCGTCATCGGACACGGGCCACGCCTCCCTCGGTCACGTCGAAACGGCCTCCGGCCAGCTCGGCGGGCACGTCGTCGGACACCGCCGCGGTGATCAGAACCTGCTCGGCGGGGGCGACCATCTCGGCCAGGCGGCGCCTGCGCCTGCTGTCCAGCTCGGCGAAGACGTCGTCGAGGATGAGGACCGGATCGCCGCCGTCGGCCCTGAGCAGGTCGTAGGCGGCCAGTCTGAGCGCCAGCGCGAACGACCACGACTCGCCGTGGCTGGCGTAGCCGCGCGCGGGCAGCTCACCCAGGCCGAGGAACAGGTCGTCGCGGTGCGGGCCGACGAGGGTGACACCGCGTTCCAGCTCCGAGGCCCGGACCTCCAGCAGGCCGGCGCGCAGCCGTTTGGCCAGCTCGGTGCGATCGGTCCCGGCGTCCGCGGCCAGGGTGCCCCGGTATTCCAGCGCGGCGGCCGCGGAGTCCGGCGCGAGGGAGGCGTACGAGGCGGCGACGAGCGGGCGCAGCGTCTCGACCAGCTCCAGCCTGGCCGCGAGCAGCTCGGCGCCGTGCGTGGCCAGGTGGGCGTCCCAGACCTCCAGGGTGCTCAGCGGGTCTCCCGCCCCCGCCTCGGCGAACGCCGCGTCGCTCTCCGCCCGCCGCGTGCTCCTGCCCCGGCCCCTCCTGGCCTGCGCGGCGGTGCGCAGCAGGGCGCCGCGCTGCTTGAGCACCCGGTCGTAGTCGGCGCGCACCCCCGCGAACCTGGGCGTCCTGGCCACCAGGAGGTCGTCGAGGAACCGGCGCCGCTCCGAGGGATCGCCCTTGACCATGGCGAGGTCCTCGGGGGCGAACAGGACCGTGCGCAACAGGCCGACGACCTCGCGGGGACGGGGGACCGGGGAACGGTTCAGCCTGGCCCGGTTGGCCCTGCCCGGGTTGATCTCCAGCTCGATCAGCGCGCGCCGGTCGTCGCGTACCACCGACGAGCGGACGACCGCCCGCGCCGCACCCTGCCTGACCAGCGGCCCGTCGTTGGCGACCCGGTGGCTGGCCTGCGTCGCCACGTAACCCAGCGCCTCGACGAGGTTGGTCTTCCCCATGCCGTTGGGTCCGACGAAGGCCGTGACCCCCGGCTCCATGCCGAGGTCGACGTTCTCGTAGGACCGGAAGTCGGTGAGGGAGAGATGGGCGACATGCACCCCAGGAAGATTAGTCGGCCTCGTCCGTCACCGCGGCCTCCCGTGCCCGTACGGCTCGCACCCAGTGAAAAAGGTCATGGCGCGAGCCGCCGACGGTGGACCGAGGATGGTCCTGCAGAGGGCCCGCAGTGGACCGGCAGTGGGCCGATGCCGGGCCGGCCTGGCTATCCGGCCGTCTCGACCGGGGGCGTGACGTCGGCGCCGGGGGAGTCCGCGCCCTTCTCGGTCGCGCCCGCCTTGGAGGTGACCGCGTGGCCGCCGAACTGGTTGCGCAGGGCCGCGACGACCTTCATCGCCGGCGAGTCGTCCTGGCGGGAGGCGAACCTGGCGTACAGGGCGGCGGTGATGACCGGCAGCGGGACCGCCAGCTCCACGGCGGCCTGCACCGCCCAGCGGCCCTCGCCCGAGTCCTGCGCGTAGCCCTCCAACTCGGCCAGGGTCGGGTCCTCCTCCAGCGCGCGGACCATCAGGTCCAGCAGCCAGGAGCGGATGACGGTGCCCTGCCGCCAGCTCTTGAACGAGCCGGCCGCGTCGGTCACGATGTCGGAGGCCTGAAGCAGCTCCCAGCCCTCGGCGAACGCCTGCATCATGCCGTACTCGATGCCGTTGTGGACCATCTTGGCGAAGTGGCCGGCGCCGACCGTGCCCGCGTGGACGAAACCGTCGTCGCCCTCCGGCTTGAGGGTCTCGAAGATCGGCATGACCCGCTCCACCTCGGCCTTGTCGCCGCCGACCATGAGCGCGTAGCCGTTCTGCAATCCCCAGACGCCGCCGCTCACGCCGCAGTCGACGAAACCGATGCCCTTGGCCGAGAGCTCGGCGCCGTGCTTCTGGTCGTCGACGTAGTGCGAGTTGCCGCCGTCGACGAGGATGTCGCCGGGTGACAACAGGTCGCCGAGTGCCCTGACCGTCGCCCTGGTCGGCTCACCGGAGGGCACCATGACCCACACGGTGCGCGGCGCCTGGAGCCGCTCCACGAGCTCCTCCAGGTCGGCGACGTCGCTGACCTCGGGATCACGGTCGTATCCGACGACGTCGTGACCTCCTCGGCGCAGGCGCTCAGCCATGTTGCCGCCCATCTTGCCCAGCCCGACCATGCCGATCTGCATACGAGCACCCCCTTCAGGGTTTCGTGTTCACCTACGCCAAGCGCGCCCGCGCAAGTCTTACCAGCTCGGCGTTCCCGCCGACAGGGCCACCCACAGGGCTGTGGAGAACGTCCTCCAGGCCGATACGCGTGGCGAGTCCAGCCTGCCCCGCCTCGTCCAGGAGAATCCAGGTCGGGTCCCCCTCCCCGTGGAGCAGCCTCGGGCCTGGGACGCCGAGTTCGGCGAGACGAACCAGGATGGCACGCGCCCGTGGGACGGCGGTGTCCGCGGAACCGCCGATGATCTCGACGAGCACCCGCGCGCACTCCAGGCCGGTCGCGGCGAGGGCGTCGGCGTCCTCCACCGACCAGACCCCCGCCTCCACGTCGACGCCGAGCCGCCGCAGGTCGTGCCACAGGGCCTCGAATCCGGGCTCGGAGAGGTTCGCCGACGCGAAGTCCGGCAGCTCGCCCGGGGCGAGCCCGGCCCAGCCGCGCACGGCCTCGCGCCGCGCGTCCACATCCCAGCCGGTTATCCACAGCCCTGTGCTCACCCCGACGGGGAGACCGGGGCACGCCTCGCGTACGGCGCGCACGGCCGCCCCGATGTGCGCGGCGCTGAGCGACTCGCTGCCCGCCTCGTCGCGCGGATGTATGTGAACGGCGTCCGCACCCGCCCCACGAGCCTCACGGGCCGCCTCAGCGAGCTCCAGAGGGCTCAGGGGAAGGGCCGGGTGCTCGCCGGGCCTCCTGGCGCCGTTCAGGCACGCCTTGAGCCACGTCGCTCCCCCTCCGGCCCCGCCGGACGGTCCCGGGTCCCCACCCGTCACCGTGTCCACCGTTGTGTCCACCGCCGTGTCCACCCCGGGGTCGCGTTCCCCGCCGGTCTCCGGTGCCGCCGCGAGATCCTTTTCCCGGTCCGTCCCATGGCCTGTGGAGGAGGGATCCGCCGTGCCCGGCCTTCGCGGGCCCCCGTCGGGTGGGCGGGCATCAGCTGGACAGGCGGATGGGCATGATCAGGTAGCGGTAGTCGGGAACACTCCCGTCGTCCGTGGGTTTGCCCCCGGTGAGGATGGCGGGCTTGGTGGACGTGGTCATCTGCAGGCGGGCCACGTCGGAGTCGATCGCGCCGAGCCCTTCGAGCAGGAACTGGTGGTTGAAGGCGATGTTGATGTCGTCGCCCTCGAAGTCGACGGGGAGCACCTCGACCGCCTGTGCCTCGTCGCCGCTGCCCGCCTCCAGGACGACCTCGTCGCCGCGGAAGGCCAGCCGTACGGGCGTGTTGCGCTCGGCGACCAGGGCCACGCGCTTGACGGCCTCGACGAAGGCGGCCGTCGGCAGCTCGGCGCGGGCGGAGAACTCCGTCGGCAGCAGCGAGCGGTACTTGGGGAACTCGGGGTCGAGCAGCCGGGTGGTGGTGCGGCGTCCCGCGCTGGAGAAGCCGATCATGCCCTCGCCGGTGCCGCCGGCCGAGCTCAGCGCGATCTCGACCTCGGCCCCGGTGCCGCCCAGGGCCTTGGCCGTGTCGGCGAGGGTCCTGCCGGGGATCATCGCGATGGCCGAGAAGTCGGGCTGGCCCGGCTGCCACTTCAGCTCGCGTACGGCGAGGCGGTAGCGGTCGGTCGCCGCGAGGGTGACCGTGTCACCCTCGATCTCCACGCGTACGCCGGTGAGCATCGGCAGGGTGTCGTCCTTGCCCGCGGCCACGGCGACCTGGCCGACGGCCGAGGCGAACACGTCGCTGCCGATCCGTCCCGCGGCGGGGGGCATGGTGGGCAGGGAGGGGTAGTCCTCCACAGGCATGGTGAGCAGGGTGAAGCGGGCGCTGCCACAGGTGACGACGGCCTTCGCGCCCTCCACCACGAGATCCACAGGCTGTGCGGGAAGCGCCCTGGTGATCTCGGCCAGGAGCCTGCCCGAGACGAGCACCACGCCCGCCTCGCCCGTCTGCAGTTCGAGGGTCACCTCCGCGGAGACCTCGTAGTCGAAGCCCGAGAGCTTGAGCTGCCCGTCCTCCGTGACCTCAAGACGCATGCCGGCCAGCACCGGCACGGAGGGACGCGCGGGCAGGCTGCGCGCCGTCCATGCGACCGCCTCAGCGAGCACGTCTCGGTCGACCCGGAACATCACGTGGATCCGCCTCCTGTGTGTCGAGCGCCATCCGCTCGGTGCCTGGGGTTGAAGTGTTCACTCTCGCGCACCCGCGCTCCCTCGGAACCCCTCTTATGGCTCTTGGGTTTCCTAGTTAGAGATACAAGTGGCCTTCGTATTAGGGGCTGTGGATACTGTGGAAAGCCGTTGTTTCCGCAGGTCAAGTGCTGTTTTTTCATCCACCGGGGTTGTGGGTGGCCGCTGTGGACAACTCTTGGGGCTGGGGAGAACTCCGGAGTACACACAGGCCGTCCCCAGATTCGGTGCCCTCTGTCCCCAAGTTTTCCACGAGGTTTCCCCAGGTTATCCACGGGGTAGGAGGTCGTTTTGTCCTTGTGGAAAACTCTCCCCACAGGGCGTCCCCAGGTTATCCACGAGTTGTCCCCAGGTTGTCCCCAGGTTCTCCCCAGAGTTGTCCACAGACGCCGAACAGCGTTCGGACCAGCGGGTTTCCAGATGATCATGGTTCGGCGCCTCCGAGCTCCCGGGGCCCGCGCGAACCGTTGATCCACAAGGTTTTCCACAGCCTGTGCATCACGGGGTGAAAAACCTCATCATCCATTGCGGGACTGCTGCTTGATCCGGGTCGTCAGCTCGTTGACCTGGTTGTAGATCGAGCGTCGCTCGGCCATCAGGGAGCGGATCTTCCGGTCGGCGTGCATGACCGTGGTGTGGTCGCGGCCGCCGAACTGCTGGCCGATCTTCGGCAGCGACATGTCGGTGAGCTCCCTGCACAGATACATGGCGATCTGGCGGGCGGTGACCAGGACCCGCGAGCGCGACCCGCCGCACAGGTCGTCGATCGACAGGCCGAAGTAGGCGGCGGTGGAGGCCATGATCGTGGCGACCGTTATCTCGGAGCCCGCGTCCTCGGTGATCAGGTCCTTGAGCACGACCTCGGTGAGCTGCAGGTCCACCGACTGCCGGTTCAGGCTCGCGAACGCGGTCACCCTGATCAGGGCGCCCTCCAGCTCGCGGATGTTGGTGGAGATGCGGCTCGCGATGTACTCCAGCACCTCGGGCGGCGCGGCCAGCCCTTCCTGGATCGCCTTCTTGCGCAGGATCGCGATCCGGGTCTCCAACTCGGGCGGCTGGACGTCGGTGATCAGACCCCACTCGAACCGGTTGCGCAGCCGATCTTCCAGCGTGACCAGCTGTTTCGGCGCCCGGTCGCTGGAGATGACGATCTGCTTGTTGGAGTTGTGCAGGGTGTTGAAGGTGTGGAAGAACTCCTCCTGCGTCTGCTCCTTGCCCTCCAGGAACTGGATGTCGTCCACCAGCAGGATGTCCACCGCCCGGTAGCGGCCACGGAAGTTGTCGGCCTTGTGGTCGCGGATGGAGTTGATGAAGTCGTTGGTGAACTCCTCCGAGCTCACGTATCTCACCCGCGCGCCGTCGTACAGGCTCTGGGCGTAGTGGCCGATCGCGTGCAGCAGGTGGGTCTTGCCCAGGCCCGAGTCACCGTAGATGAACAGCGGGTTGTACGCCTTGGCCGGCGCCTCGGCCACCGCGACCGCCGCCGCGTGCGCGAACCGGTTGCTGGAGCCGATCACGAAGGTCTCGAAGGTGTACTTCGGGTTCAGCCGGGCCGGCTCGCCCTGCGTCCTGCTCCCGCGCCCGTCCCATCTGTTCTGAACCCCTCCGGCGCCGCCCGCGCCGGGCACGGGTGGCGCGCCGCGGTCGAAGGAGTCGGGCTCGGGCCGGGGCGGGGACGGCTGGGGGTTGTAACCACGGCCGTATCCGGGGCTCTGCTCCCCCTGCGAGGAGCTCTGCGAGGGCTCCGCGGGGAGGTACGGCTGGGGCGGCTCCTCGCCCTGCTGGTACGGATAGGAGAACGCCTGTGCCTGTGGATAGTCGGTGGACGACTGCGAGGCCTGGTTGCCCCCCGGATAGGGGTGCTGCGGCCCGGAACCCCCGTGGTGCTGGCCCTGAGAGGGTTGTGCATAACCTTGCTGGGCCCCGCCGAGCTGTGTATAACCCTGCGGCTGGGCCTGGGGATAAGTGTCCTGGCGGGGGGTGAGCCCTGACTCGGGGCCCGCCGCGCTGGGGTCGACCATGACCGCCACCCGCATCGGGCGGCCGAACTCCTGGGAGAGCGCCTGGCTGATGAGCGGACGAAGTTTGTTTTCCAGGACATCTCTGGCGAAATCCGTGGGGGCGGCGAGGACCACGGTGTCGTTCATGAGGCCGAAGGGCCGGGTCATGTTGAGCCAGACCCGCTGCTGGGACGGGACGTTCTCGTTCAGGGAGTTCTCAAGAGCCCTCGCCCAGACAGCGCTGAGGTCCGTTTCGTCCATGGTCCGGCTCCCCTCCTCCCGACGCGGCCCCCGCTGGCCTACCGCGATCTGTTTATCCACAACGGTGGCCGCCGGGCGCACCGGATCTCGTCGTTGTCCACATGCCGGGAGTCCCGTGGCCCCTTCGTGGGCGCCATACGAAATCCACATCGAATCCACAGGCTGTGCACAGCCCGTTACCTGCGGTCCGACGCGTCCTCGCAGCGGAGAGAGGGTCTGGAAGGGCCGACAGTAGCCCTGTCCACAGCTGTGTACAAGACGTTGTCCACAGCCTAGTGGCGTACGAGGGGGACGGAGCGCACATCCTGTGGACGGCGAGGCGCCGGTGGATAACGTGCCTGTGGAAACGTGGATAACCTGTGTGGGCGTGCTTGGGAAACAGCCTCTGGTTTGACCTGGGACACGCCTGACCCGTAACGTACGACGGTCGGCTTGTCACGCGGCGGCTATTTCGCATGCCCCGCATCCGGCAGGTCAGCCATTGTCGAGCGTCCCCATGTGCTGGGGATGCGTCTTGAGCCTGGAGCCCACTCGTGAGCAAGCGTACTTTCCAGCCGAACAACCGCCGTCGTGCGAAGACCCACGGCTTCCGGCTCCGCATGCGCACCCGCGCCGGCCGCGCCATCCTTGCCGCTCGCCGTCGCAAGGGCCGCGCCGAGATCTCCGCCTGACGCATCCGTTGCGCCCGTTCGCCGGGCCGAGGCAGTAGCGCCTGTCGCCCACCGGCATCGCTGCCGGTGGGCGACAGGCGTACCTGCCCAGGGTGAACAAGATCTCTCGTGCTGCCGTCAGGGTCCCGCATGCGCCGGGGCGACGAGTTCGCCGGCGCGATCAGAAGGGGAAGCCGAGTAGGCCGCCCCACCCTGGTCGCGCACCTCGGCATGCGCTCTGACAGGGATGCTCCCCCCCTGGTGGGATTCGTGGTGAGCCGTGCCGTGGGAGGCGCGGTCATCAGGAATCGCGTCAAACGTCAGTTGAGACACCTCATGCGAGACCGTCTCGACCGGCTTCCGAGAGGTAGCCTGCTGGTGGTACGCGCCAATCCACCGGCCGCGTCCGCGCGAAGCGAGCGCATCGCCGCCGAACTCGATGTCGCGCTGGATCGTTTACTCAGGCGGCTGGAGCCCTCAGGGGCTCGCATGGATGGGCGATGATGACGGCGCAGCAGACCGCTGGAATTTCTCCGGCTGCCAGGATCCTGATGGCTCCGATCCGGTTCTACCGGGCCTTCGTGAGCCCTCTGCTGGGTCCCCGTTGCCGCTTCCACCCCTCGTGCAGTGCCTACGGCCTCGAAGCCGTGGCCGTTCACGGCGCGCTGCGCGGCACATGGTTGACGATCCGGAGAATCGGGCGTTGCCACCCATTCCATCCCGGAGGCCTTGACCCGGTGCCCCCGCGCCCGGGCCGGTCCGACGAAACGCAAGGGAGCTAGCTCGGTGGAGCTGTCCTGGCTGAACTGGCTGTACACAGCCGTCGCCCAAGTAATCACCTGGATTCACGAGGGCTACAGCACCTTCATTCCGAGGAACAGCGGGCTCAACTGGGCGCTGACCATCATCACGCTCACCGTGCTGATGCGACTGTTGATCTTCCCGCTCTTCCTCAAGCAGATGCGCTCCTCGAAGAAGATGCAGGAGCTGGCCCCCAAGGTCCAGGAGATCCGCAAGCGGTACAAGAACGACAAGCAGCGCATGAACCAGGAGGTCATGGCGCTGTACCAGGGGCAGGGCGCCAACCCGCTGGGTGGCTGTCTGCCGATCCTGGCGCAGTTCCCGATCTTCATCTCGATGTTCACCGTGCTGCAGGCCATGGCCGGCGGGCACGCCAAGTTCGGCATGACGCAGACCCTCGTCGACAGCGCCCGGGCCGCGCACATCTTCGGCGCCCCCATCCCCGCGACGTTCTTCACGAGCTCTGCCGACATCGTCCAGCTGGACGCCGACCCGATCATCACCAAGGTCGTGCTCGCGATCTTCGTGGCGGTCAGCTCGCTGACGACCTTCCTCACCGTCCGGCAGAGCGTGACCCGCTCGATCGCCCAGATGCCGGACAACCCGATGGCGCAGCAGCAGAAGATCCTGATGTACGTCTCGCCGCTGTTCGCGATCTTCTCGCTGAACTTCCCCCTCGGCCTGATCCTCTACTGGGTCACCACCAACGTCTGGACCCTCGGCCAGCAGCACTGGTTCTACAGCCGCAACCCCTCCCCGGTGGTCGACGCCAAGGGCAACGTCACCACTCCCGAGCCCAAGCCGAGCCTGCTGAGCAAGGTCAAGAAGACCGCTCCCGAGCCCGAGGCACCTGCGGTACCGGAGACCAAGGTGATCCGGCAGCAGCCCACCCGCCAGCCCCGCAGTAAGCGGACCGGCAGCAAGAAGTCCTGACGTCTCATCCCGACAGCACGAAGGAGTGGCCGGACGTGACCGAGGCCGAGGCCGAGAAGGAGCCCGCGAAGGCGGTTCCCGATCTCGCCGCCCTGGAGCAGGAAGGCGAGATCGCGGCGGACTATGTCGAGGGTCTGCTCGACATCGCCGACATCGACGGTGACATCGACATGGATGTCGAAGGCGATCGCGCCGTGGTGTCGGTCGTCGATATCAAGGGCGGCGACCTGGTCGGCCCCAACGGTGAGGTGCTGGAGGCCATCCAGGAGCTGACCCGCCTCGCGGTCCACCGCCAGACGGGTGAGCGCTCACGCCTGATGCTCGACATCGGCGGCTACCGCGACCGCCGCAGGAGCGAGCTGAGCGAGCTCGGCACCAAGATCGCAGCGGACGTCAAGCGGAACGGCGAGCCCAAGTCGCTGCAGCCGATGACCCCGTTCGAGCGGAAGATCGTGCATGACGCCGTCGCCGCGGCGGGCCTGCGCAGCGAGTCCGAGGGCGAGGAGCCCCGTCGTTTCGTGGTGGTCCTTCCCGCCTAGCACCCCTTGGCGCGAAGCTACGCGCTGACAAAAGGCCGCCGCCCCCGTTTTTTCTGGGGGCGGCGGCCTTTCTCGTGACTCCACACCCTGTGCCAGGAGGGCGACGTCACCCGTTTTCGTGACGCCGCATTCCGATCCATGGCGGCGATGTCGCTCGTTCTGGTGACGTCACACCCTGACCTACGGCGGCGATGTCACTCGTTTTCGTGACGCCGCATCCCGATTCACCGCGGTGCCGTCATCCGCTCTCGTGACGTCACATTCCGATCCACGGCGGCGATGTCACTCGTTCTCGTAACCCCACGCCTCGATCCATCGCGGTGCCGACGCCCGTTCTGGTGACGTCACGCCCCAACCCACGGTGGCGACGTCACCCGATGCCGAGGCGGGCCATTAGCCTTGAGACCGGCCTGAGCCCGATTTTTCCGAGGGAAGAGTGAGCGTCGAGTGAGTGACCAGATCCCCGAACCGCCCGAGGTCGCGCGCGAGGTGTTCATCGGCGACGCCTGGGCGAGAGCGGAGGCCTTCGCGGAGCTGTTGGCCGGTCCCGGGGTGGTGCGCGGGCTGCTCGGCCCACGGGAGGTACCGCGCATCTGGGACCGCCACCTGCTCAACTGTGCGGTGATCGCCGAGGTCGTGCCCGCCGACGTACGCCTGGTCGACATCGGTTCCGGTGCCGGTCTGCCGGGCCTGGTCCTCGCGATCGTGCGGCCCGACATCACCGTCACCCTCCTGGAGCCGCTCCTTCGCCGGACGGTCTTCCTGGAGGAGTGCGTGGAGTCGCTGAAACTCGGCAACGTCGAGGTGTTGCGCGGCCGGGCCGAGGAGTTCGCGGGCAGGCGGGAGTTCGACGTCGCCTCCGCCCGCGCGGTGGCGCCGCTCGACCGCCTGCTGAAATGGTCACTGCCCCTCCTGCGCGAGGGCGGTGAGCTACTGGCCATGAAGGGCGAGCGTGCCGCTGAGGAGTTGGCGGACGCAGAGGCGCAATTACGGTCGAGTGGGGTGCAAACCGCCGAGCTCGCATCGGTTGGGCGCGGTAAGGTCGAGCCGCCCGCAACTCTCATCCGAGTGGTCGCCGGTCGAGCTCCCGAGGGAGCGCGGAAGACCTCTCGCCGGAAGGATCGTGCCTCGCGCGGCAGGTAGTGCGAGGCCCCCAGATAGACCGAGCAAAGCGAGTACGAGGCCAGTGGAAGACCATTCGAGTGCGATCGCCAGCGCGAGGAGCGGTCTCGGCTGGCCCGAGGTTCCTGCCGTTTTGCCCCATGGACGGCTTTCCGGTCTGGGCTGGCCGGCACCGGCTCCCGGTGCCGTAGTCAGGCCGGTTGAAAGGAAGACGACCGTGACCCAGACCCCCCTTAATCCCGGCGACTCGCCGCTGGTACGAGAGGCACTCAGCTCAGTGGTTTCACGTGAAACATCGGCCCAGAAGACCGCCACCGCTCCCGGAGGCTCCACCGGGGTCCGGGATGGGGACTGGCCGCGTCCTGCCAAAACCCGGATTTTCACCGTCGCGAACCAGAAGGGCGGCGTCGGCAAGACCACCACGTCGGTCAATCTGGCGGCGGCGCTGTCCATGCACGGCCAGCGGGTGCTCGTGGTCGACCTCGACCCCCAGGGCAACGCCTCGACGGCCCTCGCGGTCGAGCACCGTGGCGACGTACCGGACATGTACAAGGTGCTCGTGGAGGATCTGCCGCTCGCGGAGGTCGTGAAGGCGGTTCCGGACATGCCGGGCCTCTACTGTGCTCCCGCCACCATCGACCTCGCCGGAGCCGAGATCGAGCTGGTCTCCATGGTCGCCCGTGAGGCCCGCCTGCAGCGCGCGCTGACCGCGTACGACGCCGTCGAGTTCGACTACATCCTCATTGACTGCCCTCCCTCGCTCGGCCTGCTCACGGTCAACGCGCTGATGGCCGCGAACGAACTGCTGATCCCCATCCAGTGCGAGTACTACGCGCTGGAAGGCCTTGGCCAGTTGCTGAGAAACGTGGATCTGGTCCGCGCGCACCTGAACCCCACACTCGACCTCTCCACCATCCTCATGACGATGTACGACGGACGCACCCGCCTCGCCTCCCAGGTCGCCGAGGAGGTTCGCTCCCACTTCGGCGCGACGGTGTTGAGTACCCTCATCCCCCGAAGCGTGCGCGTCTCCGAGGCGCCGAGTTACGGTCAGTCGGTCATGACGTACGACCCGGGCTCCAGCGGTGCGATGGCCTACATGGACGCCGCCCGCGAGATCGCTTATCGCGGTGCGGCCGTATGAGCGCCGGGAATCTCGTGGCCGCGGTCACGGGCCTGTCAGTGAGTGCGACACCTTGAGTCTCGGGAGGGGCAAGTGAGCAAGCAGCCGAGAGGGCTGGGCAGAGGGCTGGGGGCGCTCATCCCGACGGGCCCGGCCGTCGTCGCGGAGCCACCCGCGTCGATGACCGCGACCATGGTCGCCCCGGAGCCGGTGATACCGGAGCGGCCGGGGCCCGCCCCGGTCGAGGGCGCCTACTTCCTTGAGATTCCCGTCGACGACATCGCGCCCAACCCACGTCAGCCGCGAGACATCTTTGACGAGGACGCCCTGAAGGATCTGGCGACTTCGATCGGCGAGGTCGGCCTGCTCCAGCCGATCGTGGTGCGCGCCACGGGCGAGGGACACTACGAGCTGATCATGGGTGAGCGCCGCTGGCGCGCTTCCAAGCTCGCCGGGCTCTCCGAGATCCCTGCGATCGTGCGGGAGACCCAGGAGGACAAGCTCCTGCTCGACGCGCTCATCGAGAACCTCCAGCGCGAGCAGCTCAACGCCCTGGAGGAGGCGGCGGCCTACCAGCAGCTGCTCGACGACTTCGGCGCCACCCACGAGCAGCTCGCCGCCCGCATCGGCCGTTCCCGCTCGCACGTGACCAACACGGTGCGCCTGCTGAAGCTCCCGCCCGGGGTGCAGCGCAAGGTGGCGGCCGGAACGATCAGCGCGGGCCACGCCCGAGCCCTGCTCCGCCTGGACGATCCCGCCGCCCAGGAACATCTCGCCAACCGGATCTCGGCCGAACTGCTGTCGGTCCGCGCGGTCGAGGAGATCGTCGCCGTGGGCGATGCCAAGGCGGCCCCGGCACCCGCTCCGCGAGCTCCTCGGGCGAAGCCCGACGAGGAGCCGGCCCTCCGGCATCTGGCCGACCGTCTCTCCGACCGCTTCGAGACCCGCGTGAAGGTCGATTTCGGCCGCCGCAAGGGACGCATCGTGGTGGAGTTCGCGACCATCGACGATCTGGAGCGCATCATCGGCACGATGGCTCCGGGGTCGCTGCAGGCGATGGAAGGGTGATCTCGCCGATCCCGGAGACCTGGGAAAGCGAACCGATGGCAGTGGCTCCGGGACGGTGAGCCGGAGAGGGCGAACCGGTTGCGGTGAGTCCGGGAAGGTACGCCCACCGCGAAGGTGGGGAAGTGGTCCTGCGGTGCACTCGGCGAGTCGGAGCGGGCGAACCGGTTGCGGTGACTTCGGGAAGGTGAGTCCGGGAAGGTACGCCCACCGCGAAGGTCGGGAAGTGGTCCTGCGGTGCCCCCGGCGAGTCGGTGAATCCACCCCGACACCATTCCGGAGTCTGGATGCCCTCGACAGCCTCGACTTTCTCGGGGTGCTTCCCCGGGAGGTGAGAGCGGCCTGCGAAGGCCGACTCGCCGCGACAGTTCGACCGGAGCGGCACCGGCCACCTCTGTGATGAGACGGCATCGTTTCACGTGAAACACAGAGGGGCGACCATGCGGACCGAGCTCGGAGACGGGACGACGGGCCTCGCCGAGAAGGGCGGGAGTGGCGACGAGGAGCGAGAGCCGGACTCTCGTCCTCCGGAGGCCGGGCTTGTCGCCGAGAGCCGGACTCTCGTCGTCAATGGCAGGGCTACCCGTGGCGTGTGGACGGCCCGCCAGGACGCGCATCGCGCACGAGACCAGGTTCGAGACGCCCTTACCCGTGGCGTGTGGACGACGGCCCACCAGGACGGCGACCGGTGTTTCACGTGAAACAGCCGCCCCTTCCGGGAGAAGGCTGTTTCACGTGAAACAAACGCCCCTCAGAAGCCAACGGCTTCTTGGACGGCGAGACGGATGTCGGCGACGAAGGTGTCGACGTGCTCGGGAGCGGTGTCGAAGGCCGTGACCCAGCGGACCACGTTCTCCGCCGCGTCCCAGACATGGAAGAGATAGCGCTGCTGCAGTTCCGCGATGGCCTTCTCGGGGAGTACGGGGAAGACGGCGTTGGACTGTACGGGGTAGCGGAGCGAGACCTCCGGAAGGCCGGCGATGCCGTTGGCGAGGCGGTGGGCCATCGCGTTGGCGTGGGCGGCGTTCTCGCGCCAGAGCTCCCCGGTGAGGAGGGCGGTCAGCTGGGCGGAGACGAAGCGCATCTTGGAAGCGAGCTGCATCCCCTGTTTGCGGAGGAACAGTGCGGCGGGGTCCAGCTCCGGGCGGAGGACCACGAGTGCCTCGGCCCCCATCGCACCGTTCTTGGTACCCCCGAAGCTGAGCAGGTCCACGCCCGCGTCCGTGGTGAGGGAGCGGAGCGAGCAGCCGAGCTCGGCCGCCGCGTTGGCGAGCCGGGCGCCGTCCATGTGCAGGAAGAGGTCGTGCTCGTGGACGAACTCCGCGAGCTCCGCGATCTCGTCGACGGTGTAACAGGTGCCGCACTCGGTCACCTGGGAGATGGAGACGACCCTGGGTTGGGAGTGGTGCTCGTTCCCGAGCACGGACAGTTGGCCACGGATGTCGTTCACGGAGAGCTTGCCGTCGTCCGTGGGGAGGGTGACCAGCTTGGCACCCAGCATGCGTTCGGCGGCGCCGCACTCGTTGGTGTTGATGTGGGCGGTGGTGGGGCAGAGCACCGCGTCGTACGCCCGGAGTACGAGTCCGAGCCCTACGACGTTGGCGCCGGTGCCGTTGAACATGGGATATGCGGTCGCGCGGGCGCCGAACTCGGCGCGGAAGGCGTCCTCCATAGCGGTGGTCCAGACGTCCCCCCCATAGGGGAGGGCGTCTCCGGTGTTCGCTTTGAGGATGGCGGTGAGAACCGCAGGGTGCACGCCCGCGTGGTTGTCGCTCGCGAAGCTCTTGGGGAATCTCTTGGGGAATGGGGTGGAGGTCAGCACACGGTCAGCGTATGGGCAAACCCGGTCCGTTACCGGGCTCGCCCCGCTCGTCGGCTCGACTTTCGTCTGGGAAATCCTGATTTCACCGTGTGGCCCTCACCTGTGCAAGACCTTCGCGGGAGGGAACTCCGCGAGCGACGGCGGCTGTTCCAGGAGGGTGCCGAGGTCTTCCCCCGACATTGGGAGGAGCGACGTCTCGGTCATCCCCATCGCCGTCGAGGCGGAGAGGACCTTCCCCGGCTGCCTTCCGCGAAGGAGCCCGTGAAGGTCAGGATCCGCGGATGACGGCCTGTTCCAGGAGGGTCCGGCAGAGGGTGCCGAGATCTTCCCCCGCGGCCTCGGCGGCCATGGGGAGGAGCGACGTCTCGGTCATCCCCGGGGCGACGTTCACCTCAAGGAAGTAGGGCAGGCCGTTCGCGTCGACGATCAGGTCGGTGCGTGAGATGTCCCGGAGACCGAGGGCGGTGTGCGCGGTCACGGCCATCTCGGCACATGCAGCCGATACCTCGGGCGTGAGGCGTGCCGGGGCGAAGAACTCGGTGTGCCCGGCGGTGTAGCGGGCCGCGTAGTCGTACACGCCCTCGTCGGCGACGATCTCCACGGGGGGCAGTGCCACGGGCCCGTCCCCGAGGTCGACCACGGAGACGGCGACCTCGACCCCCTCGATGCAGCGCTCGATCAGCGCGGTGTCGCCGTAGGCGAAGCAGCCGACCATGGCGGCGGGGAAATCCTCCGCGCTGCGGACGATCGACGCGCCGAGCGCCGAACCGCCGCGGGACGGCTTGACGAACAGGGGAAGGCCGAGATGGTCCACGATGCGGGCCAGCACCGCGGAGGCGCCGAGGTCGTGAAAGGTCTCCTTGGGCAGCGTCACCGAGTCGGGGGTGCGCAGTCCGACGGAGCGGACGACGGTCTTGGCGGTGGGCTTGTCGTAGGCGACCCGGCAGGCGTCGGGGCCGGCGCCGACGTACGGGACGGAGAGGAGTTCGAGGACCGAGCGGATGGCTCCGTCCTCGCCCGCTCCGCCGTGCAGGGTGACGAAGACCGCGTCCGGCGGGTCCGCGAGCACGGCGGGAACCAGGGACGCGTCGGTGTCGCGGGTCTCCACGGAGACGCCCGCTCCCCGCAGCACCTCGCTCACCCGTCGGCCCGATCGCAGCGAGACCTCCCGCTCGTAGGAGAGCCCGCCCGCCAGGACGAGCACATGGCCCAGGTCACTCATCCGACATACCTCTCGTCATGGCCCGCTCCGAGCCTGTCCTGTCGCTCTCGTCCCGCGTGCGCGGTCGTCCCGACGGATCGGGATCGATCACCGCGCACCGGCGCAGGAAGTCACCGTACGGCACCGAGGGGGAGGAACTCATGCTGGAGGTGCCCCGTGGCACGGGGCACCTTACGGGGGCGAGGTTACGCGAGGTCGGGTCCCGGGGTGTCGATGCCGACGCGTTCGGTGGGCGAGCCGGTCCCGAAGGTGTCGCGGAGACGGAGCTCCTGCCCGATCACCCCTGCCAGGCGGCGGACGCCCTCGCGGATGCGGTCGGGCTCGGGATAGCAGTAGGAGAGCCGCATGTGCCGCGCGCCGCCGCCGTCGGCGAAGAAACCGGTGCCCGGCACGAAGGCCACCCGCTCCGCGACCGCGCGGGGCAGGAGCGCCTTGGAGTCGAGTCCCTGGGGAAGGGTGGCCCAAACAAAGAACCCGCCGTCGGGGCGGGTCCAGGTGACGCCGTCGGGCATCAGGGCCTCCAGCGAGGAGAGCATGGTGTCGCGGCGCTCGCGGTAGAGCTCCCCGAATGTCTTGATCTGCTCGCGCCAGGGCTGGGTGGCCAGATACTGGCCGACGGCGAGCTGGGTGAAGGAGGAGTGTGACAGGACCGCGGACTCCATCGCCAGCACCAGCTTCTCGCGGATGGCGTGCGGGGCGAGGGCCCAGCCGACCCGGAAACCGGGGGCGAGGGTCTTGGAGAACGAGCCGAGGTAGACGACGCCCTCGGGGTTGTCGGCGCGTAGCGTCCGGACGGGGTCGCCGTCGAAGCGGAGCAGGCCGTACGGGTTGTCCTCGACGATCAGCACGTCGGCCCGTTGGCAGATCTCCAGGACCCGCTGCCTGCGCTCGGCGCTGAGCGTCACGCCCGCCGGGTTCTGGAAGGTGGGGATCGTGTAGAGGAACTTGATCCGATTGCCCGCGCTCTTCAGGGCGTAGACGGTCTGGGCGAGCGACTCGGGGATGATCCCCTCGTTGTCCATCGCGATGTGGATGACATTGGCCTGGTAGGCGGAGAACGTGCCCAGGGCTCCGACGTAGGAGGGTCCCTCGGCGAGCACGACGTCACCCGGGTCGATGAAGATCCGGGTGATGAGGTCGAGGGCCTGCTGGGAACCGACGGTCACGACGACGTCGTTGGAGTTGGCCTCGATCCCCTCCAGCCGCATGACGTCACAGATCTGCTCGCGCAGGTGCGGGTCGCCCTGCCCCGAGCCGTACTGGAGCGCGACGGGGCCGCGCTTGGCGATCAGGTCGGCGACCAGCTCCCCCACCACGTCCAGCGGGAGGGCGGTGACGTACGGCATGCCGCCGGCGAGCGAGACCACCTCGGGCCTCGACGCGACGGAGAAGAGAGCTCGTACCTCGGAGGCGACCATCCCGGTTGCCCGTGCCGCGTAACGGTCGACGTAGGCGTCGATGCGCGAACCTTGGGCCGGGGTGACGGCCTGACCGTGATCATGGTTCTGGGGCACGGTCCACCTCCTAGGTTGTGTGGAGCACACAAAGCGCTCATACCAGAGAAACCAGCGTACGTCAGGGGTCGCAGTTCGTCTGCGTGTAGGGAGAGGACCTCCTGAAAGCAGGACCCGCACTGGGCTACGATGCCAGCTGGAGACGCCGTTTTCGCGCGTTTTTCGCCATGGCTTGCACTCGTCTCGCCAGGATTGGGGCCAACAGGTGTCGCGTCGGCTGGCAAACGTCACCCTCGACAATCTCGACGACCTGCCGCGCCGCTGTCGCCGGTGCGTCTTCTGGGAGCTCGATCCCGTGAACGCGGACCGGGCGATGAAGGCCGGCGACCCGGGACTGGAGAAAGAGGCCTGGATCTCCTCGACCCTGCTGGAGTGGGGAAGCTGCGGAAAGATCGTCTACGTGGACGGGGTGGCCGCCGGATTCGTCCTCTACGCGCCGCCGCACTACGTGCCGCGCTCGGTGGCCTTCCCGACCTCGCCGGTGAGCGCGGACGCGGTGTTGCTGATGACCGCGCACATCATCCCGGAGTTCTCCGGGGGCGGCCTGGGCCGGATGCTGGTCCAGGGCGTGGCCAAGGATCTGACCCGGCGCGGGGTGCGTGCGATCGAGGCGTTCGGCGATCTGAAGTGGGAGCAGCCGGGCGCGTGCCTGATGCCCGCCGACTACCTGCTCTCCGTGGGGTTCAAGACGGTGCGCCCGCATCTGCGCTTCCCCCGCCTCCGCCTGGAGCTCAAGAACGCCGTCTCGTGGCGTGAGGACGTCGAGGTGGCACTGGAGAGGCTCCTCGGGTCGATGAGTCCCGAGAGGGCGCTACGGCCCGTCTGAGACCTTCTGGAGCCCGTACGGCACGCTCTGGGGCCGAACGCACCCTTCCGAGGCCCTCCGGAGCCGCACCGGCCCTTCCCGCGGGGGCCGGGCTTCCGAGGTCGAACGCGTCGGTCGAACCCCTCTTCTCCCTCCCCGGCCGAACCCGTCCCCGGATCCGTCGGCCCGTCCCGGCGCGGTGGGAAGGCCCCGCGCATGTGCCCGCTCATGTGAAGGCCCCCCGTGGTGAGACGGGGGGCCTTCAGTGGGTGGGTGTGCCGCTCGGAAGCGGGTGATACGGCCGGACGCCGTGGGGGGCGGCCGACCGCAGGGGGCCTAGATGATGCCCTCAAGCTCGCGAAGCAGCATGGCCTTCGGCTTGGCGCCGATGATCTGCTTCACAACCTCTCCGTTCTTATAGACGTTCAGGGTAGGAATCTGGAGTACGCCGTAGTTTGTCGCCGTTGCCGGATTTTCGTCGACGTTCAGCTTGACGACGGTCAGCTTCTCGGCGTTCTCGCCGGCGATCTCCTCCAGAATGGGCGCGACCTGGCGGCACGGGCCGCACCACTCGGCCCAGAAGTCGACGATCACGGGCTTGTCGCTCTTGAGAACGTCGGCCTCGAAGCTGGCGTCGGTCACGTGCTTGATGGTGCCCAAGGTTCCTGCTCTCCCTCTTGCTCTTGCCTGAGGACTGCTGCTGTTGACTTTCCCCCTCGTGAACGAGGGGGGTTCCCACGGTCGCCCGCGAGGGTGTTCCCGCTTCGTCGCCGGTCACCCGCCGAGGAGAACCCTCCCCGGGGTCTCGCACCGGCCCGACACGCGTTTCACCTCTCCGCCGACCTGGCGGCGAGGACGATACCGATGGGATCACCGGCATGGCGACCGGCGCACGCCCGACGCGCCGTTCGACGGTGCGCGACGTGTGCCCGGCGGGCGAGAGCCCTGCCGACCCGTGACGATGCTCACGGCGCCTGAGGCCCGCCCTGACGGACGGGGTGACGGGCGGTGCGGGCACCGCCCGTCGCTCTCTTCCGCCCGGGGGTTACGCGTTCTCGTGCTCGGTCAGCCAGCGCTCGGAGTCGAGCGAGGCGGCGGCGCCGGTGCCGGCGGCGGTGATCGCCTGCCGGTAGATGTGGTCGACCACGTCGCCCGCGGCGAACACACCGTCCAGGTTGGTGCGGGTCGAGGGCGAGTCGACCTTGATGTAACCCTCGTCGTCCAGGTCCACCTGGCCCTTGACCAGCTCGACGCGCGGGTCGTGCCCGATCGCGACGAACAGGCCGGTGGCGGCGATCTCCGCCTCCGCGCCGGTCTTGAGGTTGCGCACCCGCACCCCGCTCACCTTGGACTCGCCCAGTACGTCGACGACCTCGCTGTCCCACAGGAAGTGGATCTTCTCGTTCGCGAACGCCCGGTCCTGCATGATCTTGCTGGCGCGGAGCTCGTCGCGACGGTGCACCACCGTCACCGAAGCGGCGAACCGGGTCAGGAAGATCGCCTCCTCCATCGCGGTGTCGCCGCCGCCGACGACCACGATGTCCTGGCCGCGGAAGAAGAACCCGTCACAGGTGGCACACCACGACACGCCGTGGCCGGAGAGGCGCTTCTCGTTGGGCACGCCCAGCTCGCGGTAGCCCGAGCCCGTCGTGAGGATGACGGACTTGGCGTAGTAGGTGTCGGTGGCGGTCTTGACGACCTTCGGGGTGACGGTCAGGTCGACCTCGATCACGTCGTCGGCGACCAGCTCGGCGCCGAACCGCTCGGCCTGCTTGCGCATCCCGTCCATCAGGTCCGGGCCCATGATGCCACCGGGGAAGCCGGGGAAGTTCTCCACCTCGGTGGTGTTCATCAGGGCGCCACCGGCGGTGACCGAGCCCTCGAAGACCAGCGGGTTGAGGTCGGCACGCGCGGAGTACACGGCGGCCGTGTAACCGGCGGGACCCGATCCGATGATGATCACATTCCGGACGTCCATCAGTGCTCGCGCCTCTCCTCTGTCGTTGCCACCGGCGTCAACAGATCCTAGGCGCCGCTGATTCCCACCGGGCGCGGTGACGGATCCGCCGATGGAACGGGAAAGCCCGGCACGGACGAATCCATGCCGGGCGCAGCCGAAGAGTACGGAGAAGGTGCGGGGGTTTTGGGAGCGGATTACCCGCCGCCGATCACCCCGTGTATCTCCCCACCGACCGTTCCGCGCGGCCTGCCGAGGTCCCCCGGGGCCGCCTCTTCCCGGTCACCAGCTCGCGAGACCTGGCTTGCGCACGTCGTCACACTGCGGACCCACGACGTGGACGCGCACCGTGTTCTTGGCCTTGTTCTGCCAGAAGAGCAGGATGTTGGCCTCCTGCCCGTTGTAGAACCCCTGGTCCACGGCGAAGGGCGACGTGCCGACCCGCGCCGAGATCTGCCGGACGCACTTGTCGATCCCGGAGTTGTCGGTCGTTCCGACGATGGTCCCGGGGCCGATGTAGTCGAGCAGCGAGCCGCGGAGCTCGGCGTCGGTGTAGTTGTAGTTGCTGTCGGTCAGCGTGTACTGGATCGTGTCCGCCGGCGCCGGTGCGGCGTAGGGGATCGGAGTGGCGCCGGGCGTGCCGGACGCCGTCAGCGTCCCGGTCGCCAGCGCGGTCGCGCCGATCACCGCCGCCGCCACGCCCGCCGCGGCGGTGGCGGGCATCGCCCACCGGCGCCGTCGGTTCGCGCCGCGACGTCTGGTGGGGACCACCGGGACCACGGTGCCGTCGTCGTCGACGACCCCCAGCCGCACGGCTGGTTCGAGCTCTGGCTCCTTTTCGGGGATCGGGTCCCGGTGAGGGGTCGTCTCCCATGGCGCCGGTTGTGCGGGAGAGGACGTCTCCCACGGCGCGTCGCGCATTATGTCGTCCCAGGCCGGTGCTTCCACCAGGCCCACTCCACCTCCACGGAAGCTTTCCGCCTCGGCGGCCAGCGCGCGGTCGATCCTCAGCGCGACTCCCATCGGCATCGCCGGTGTGGGGGTCGCCGCCAGGACCTCACGGACCGCTGCGAGATCGGCGAGGCTTTCGCCACAGGGGTCGCAGATCGCGAGATGCTCGCGTACCCGCATGGCGGTGGCGGCGTCGAGGAGCCCCTCGGCCAGTTCGGCCAAGATCTCCAGGTCGTAGTGCGTATCACCCGTCACGAAGTTCTGCTCCCTTCGCGGATGAGACGCGAGACAGGTCTGATCGGTTCCGTAAATGGGAAAGAATCGGGGCGAGTTTCGCCCTTCCGCGCGCGCACCGGCTCTTCACCGTGCCGCTCGGCACCTCCAGCACCTGGGCCGCGTCTTCGATCGAGTAGCCCATCATGTCCACGAGCACCAGCGCGGCGCGCTGGTCGGAGGGCAGCAGCTTCAGTGCCGCGGAAACCTCCATGGACACTTCGCGCTCGGCCGTCTGGTCGAGCACCGGGGTATCACGCTCCGCGGCCTCGACGAGCTCGTCGTCGGCCACCGGGCGCACCGATTTCCTGCGCATGCGGTCGAGGCAGGCGTTGACCACGATGCGGTGCAGCCACGTGGTCACGGCCGCCTCGCCGCGAAAGCTCCCGGCCTTGCGATAGGCCGAGACGAAGGCGTCCTGAACGGCGTCGGCCGCCTCGTCGGGGTCGCCCAGCGTACGCAGGGCGACCGCCCACATGCGGTCTCGATGTCGCTTGACTATTTCACTGAAGGCGTGCGGATCCCCGGCGATGTGCCGGGTGAGCAGGTCGGCGTCGGACACGGGGGCCTTCGCCGTCTGCTCGTCCGCCGCTGGCGGGGTCTCGGGTGGGGAATTCACAAGGAGAGTCCTGCTATACCGATCCGGGGAGAACACCTCTACGGGATAGATGGTGCCACGAATTCTCCGATGATCTGTCAGAAGCCATGCAAAACAGATCAAATCGGAGCGGTGTCACTTGGCAGCGAAGACCTTGATCTCCTGCACCTGCCCGCGGAACTTCCCCTGGTAGGAAGGCATCTTGGTGAACCAGACGAGCACGTAGCGGCCCTTCTTCGGCTCCTCCGCGCTGAACGTCTTCTTGCCGGAGACTCCGTTGACCTTCTGGAAGACCGAGAGGGACTCCAGCTGCGGGGAGTCGCCCACCCTGAGTTCGGCGGTGCCTCCCGAGGTGCCGCCGAAATCGACCGTCACCTGCTTCACCGGGACACTCTCGCCCATGTCCAGCAGGAGGCCCACACCCGTCTTGAGCCGGCCGAAGTCGGCGGAGTCGTACGACTCCGAGTGCCAGTCGGTGGAATCCTTACCGTCGACCGCGAAGCCGGCGAGCTCGCCGCGCTCCTCCCTGTCGCCCAGCGGGTCGAAGCCGATGGCCGAGGAGGACTTCACCTCGCGGATCGCGACGGTCGCGGTCGGCGTGGGCGTGGTGCTCTCCTCGCCGGGCACCGGGGTGCCGGCGTTGCCGATGCTGCGGCCGAGGGTCCAGGCGCCCAGACCGACGGCGACCATCACCAGCAGCACGACGACGGTCATGGCGACCTTGTTGACCATGCCGCCCCCCTGCCGGGGCATCGGGCGGTGCTGGTGCTGGGTCTGATGCTGCGAGGGCGGTGTGTGGCGCTGGGGAGCCGCGGTGTCGACCCCCTCGGAGCGCGAGGCCGCCACAGGCAGCGCCGTCATGGGCATCGGCGTCGGCATCGGCAGGGGACTGGGCCGCGACACCGAGGCCAGGGCCTCGGCGACCTCGGCGGGCGTGGTCAGCGGTTCGAGCCCGCGCCTGGTCTCCGGCAGTATCGCCCGGCAGACGATGGCGTCCAGGTAGCCGGGAACGCCCGCGGTGACCTGGCGCGGTGTGCAGAAGTGCCCGTCGGTCACGGGCGCGACGGGCAGGCCGCCGCTGCTTTGCTCGTCGCCCGGCCAGTGGCCGGTCAGCCCGGCGTACAGCAGGCGGCCGAGGCCCTCGGCGTCCTCGCGGGCGGGGTCGTCGCTCATCACGTCGTCCAGGACGGCGTCGACTCCCAGGCCGAGCAGTTTGACCGTGCTGCCCGCCGTCCAGACCAGGTGCTCGGGGGTGAGGCAGAGATGGGCGAGGTTCGCCTCGTGCGCGTGCGCCAGGGCCTCCGCGGCCTCGGCGACCATCGCGGCGGCCCGCTCGGGGTCGAGGGGCCCGCCCGCGATCATGTCGCCGAAGGACTCGCCGCTCACCCACTCGCTGACGACATAGGAGTGGCCGTCGTCCTCGGTCGCGTCGAAGACCTGGGTGAGACGGGGGTCGGTGAGCCGGCTCGCCACCCTGGCGGCCGTGACGACCTCGTTCAGGCGGGGGAAGTCGGGATCGAAGGTGTGGACGGCGACGGGCCTGGCGAGCACCTCGTCGATGGCCTTCCACAGGGTGGCCCCGCCCGACTCGTGAACGCGGTCTTCGAGCCGGAAACGCTCGGCCAGCTTGGTGCCGGGCTCTACGGCGGGGGAACTCACGAGGACCCCGTACCTGAGAACACGACAACACCATGCCCGGTCAGCACATCAAGACACATCACATGATGCTGGGTGGATCCGCCCACGCCCTCCTGCTTCCATTAGCCGCATGTCACCACACGCGTCGCACCATGGTAGTCCCGCACCGGTTCCGCCCGTGTTCGTCTTGTCAGACGTTTAAGACAAGTCTTTGGCTTACCGGCCTACCCGTCCTGCGACCATTCCAACGATCGAACTCACCTCGGGGATGCGCATCCGGTGGGCGATCGCCAAGTAAAGAACCATACCGAGTCCGCCGCCCGCCGCCAGCATGACGGCCGCACTCAGCGCGTCCAACGCGGTGAGTTCCTGCGTGAGCCACAGCACGCCGAGCGCGAACGCGGCCGCCGGGAGGGCGGCCAGATACATCCGGGACAGTCCGGCGGCCACCGTGCGTCCCGCCAGGCCCCCCACGCGGCGCGAGGCCATCGTCCAGGCGATCGCGGCACCGGCCACGTAGGCGACGGTGAACGCGAGCGCGAGGCCCATCACGATGTACCTGGCGGGCAGGGTGTAGTAGGCCACGAGGCTGAGCGTGGCGTTCACCGCCACGTTGCCGAGGGCGAGGAACGCCGGGGTGCGGGTGTCGCCGAAGGAGTAGAAGACGCGCAGCAGGAGCTGGAAGATCGAGAACGGCACCAGCGCGAGCCCGAAGACCTGCAGCACGTTGCCGATGTAGACCGCCGAGTCGACGGTCATGTTGCCCCACGAGAAGATCAGCACGGTCACCGCGGGGCCGAGCACCATCAGCAGCAGCCCGGCGGGCACCAGCAGCACCGACACCAGCCGCACCCCGGAGGCGAACTCCTCGCGGACCGTGTCGAGCTGGCCGTCGGCCACCCCCCGGCTCATCCTGGGCAGCATCGCGGTGATCACCGAGACCGCGATGATCCCGTAGGGGAGCTGGAAGAACTGGTAGGCGAAGGAGTAGGCGGCGTTTCCCGCACCGGGGGCACGCTGGCCCGCGCCGGTCGCCAGCTTGGTGGTGATCAGGAAGCCCAGCTGGCTGATCCCCACGTAGGCGAAGGTCCAGACCGCGGTCCTGCCCATCTCGCCGAGCCCGGCGTTGCGCAGGTCGAACCTGGGCCGGAAGCGGAATCCCACCCGGTGCAGCGCGATGACCAGCACCGCGCACTGCGCCACGATGCCGGCCGTGGTGCCGAGCCCGAGCAGCGCCAGGTCGGCGTCGGCGATCGTGTCGACGTCGGTGCCCGCCCCGCCCAGCTTCACGTAGTAGACGATCGCGACGCCGATCATCACGATGTTGTTCAGCACCGGTGCCCACATCGGCGCGGCGAATCTGTCGCGGGTGTTGAGGATCGCGCCGGCGATCGCGCCGATCCCGAAGAAGGCGATCTGCGGCAGGATGAACTGCGCCAGCCTGACCGCGACCTCGGTCTGCCTGGGCCCCCAGTCGGTGCTGTAGAGGCTGATCAGCGGTCCGGCGAGGATCACCGCGACCAACGCCAGCAGGGTGAGCGTGATCACCCCGAGCGTCATCAGACGCTGCTCGTAGGCCCGGCCGCCGTCGGGGTCCGACTTCTGCCGCCTGATGATCATCGGAACCACGACGCTGCTCAGGATCCCGCCGATGAGCAGGTCGAACAGGATGAGCGGAATCGTGTAGGCGACGTTGTAGGCGTCGCCCAGCGCGAAGGTGCCGATGGCCGCCGCGAGCACCGCCGTCCGGACGAAGCCGGTGACGCGGGAGACCATCGTCCCCGCCGCCATGATCGCGCTCGCGCGCAGAACCCTGCTCATGCGCTTTCCTCCGCTACGTGCTGGGAGCGCCAGGCGCTCAGGACTCGGTGCCGGCGGGCTCGTGCAGGCGCTCGGGCGGGGGAGCGGCCGCGGGGCGGCGGCCTCCCCTGCGGCGCAGGACGCGCAGGACGACGGCGGCAAGCATCACCACGAGGGCGGCTCCGACGATCACCAGGGCGACCCCGGTGTAGCCGGTGGTCCGCACGGTCAGCTCGACCGGCTTGCCGTACTTGCGGCCGTCGTCGGTGGTGAGCTGGACCGTCACGGTCGTCTGGCCGCTGGCCGTGGAGGTCGAGGTCATCGGGATCCGGATGGTCTGGTTCTGGCCGCCGAGAATCTCCAGTTTGTCCTCGTACGGCTCGATCTTGAGCAGATCCGGCTGGTCGGAGGTCACCCTGAGCCGGACCGCGATCCGGCTGGCCTCGCCGCTCAGATCGTTGCGCACGCTGATCGGCACGTCGCCGTTGCTGCCGGCCAGGGTGCGCAGCCGCGACTGCTCGCTGCCGGTGATGTTGACCATGGCGATCCGGCCGTCGATCGCCCCCGCGACCTGCTGGACGTACGGGGTCGCGTTGCCCGTCCTGCCCCGCCATGCCGAGGAGGTCAGGCGCAGCAGCGCCAGGTCGAAGACGTCGAGGTCCTGGGCGGTGGTGATCGCGGAGGTCAGGTCGGCGCGGGCGCCGACCTTCCTGACGCCCGTCATGTACTGCTTGGGAAGCTCCAGCTTGCGGTCGGCGTCGGTGTAGGTCAGGCCGGACCTGGGGACCGCGGCGCCCTTGCCGCGCTTGACCGTGTCGAGCGTGACGGGTGCCAGCCAGGGCAGGGCGGCGGCCGTCTCGACCAGGTCGGTGACATAGGCGGGATCGGGGTCCCAGCGGCGGTGCGGGACGGCGATCACCGTTCTGGCGGTGGTGACGGGCTCCGAGCTGATCATCGCCGTCTCCGCGATGAACCGCTGGCGGTTCGTCAGCGCCGCGCCGGGGGTGGAGGTGTCGGCGCCGACGGTCTCGCTCAGCGTCGCGTCGGCGACGAGGGCGGTGAGCGGGCCGTTCACGCTCTCCAGAGTCGCCGAGGCGTCGGGGGTGGTGACCGGGGGCGTCGTCGGCGGCAGGTTCAGCACGTTCAGCAGCACGGTGTCGACGCCGCCGGTGGCGAGCAGGTCAAGCCCGTCGTAGTCGATCAGGCCGCCCACCGGCCAGTTCACGTTGGTGATCACGTCGCGGCCGAGGGTCTCCCTGGCGACGATCCCGGCCGCCGAGATCCCGGTCCGGGTGGCGTCGTCGAAACCGTTGTGGGCGAGCGCCACGACGTCGGGGTCGGCGTAGGGGGTGGCGACCACCGGTTGGTCGGCGACGGCCTCACGGAAGTCGCTCAGCCACCGGGCGGCCTCGGGGGCCGCGGGGCGCCGCTGGCCGCGGTCCTTGACCCTGACCGTGTGCGGCTTGCCCATCGCCCGCGCGTCGTCGAGCAGGGCGGGGTCGACGATCCAGGTGAGGCCCTTGGCGGACGAGGTGTCCTGGGCGATCTTGAGAAGGTCGCCCAGGCGCTTGCCGGGGGCCATCACCGCGGGCAGGTTCCCGTCGGCGAAGGTGGAGTCCTCCGACCGGCGCGGCTGGTCGACGATGGGCAGCACCATGGCGAGCCGGGTGCGGGGCACCCTGGTCTCCCTGGGCATGTAGGTCACCATGGTCCGCAGGGTGGAGACCTGCTGCCCGAAGGCGTCGCGCACCTCGACCATGATCGGATAGACGCCGAAGCCGGAGAACTTCAGCTCCTGCGGGGTGAAGGCGAACTGCCACGGCAGCTTGCCCGAGGGCGCGATCGACGCCTGGACGAAACTCTCGCAGCACCACGAGCTCGGGAGGGTCTGCCCGGCCAGGTACGCCTCCATGTCGGCGCGCCTGGCGAACGGCTGCGGCGAGAAGTGCATCCGGATGCGCAGCCCGCTCATGGGTTCGGCGCCCGAGTTGACCAGGGAGCCCGACAGTTTGATCTCGGTGGTCGGGTCACGGGGGGCGTCGGGACCGATCGCCTCCATCACGACCTGAAGGCCCGCCCGGCTCGCCGAGGTCGTCCGGGCGCTCGCCATACCCGGAACGACCACGGCCGCGGGAACGAGCAGCGTGGTGACGAACAGGGCGAGCAGCGCGGCTTTGCGGATCACGTGCCGGCCAGGGGTCGAGTACGGCGCACGCCGGTAATGCTATGGCCTAACCGGCGCCTAACCGGCGAGCGGAAAGATCGCCGGCTCCCCGCGGGAGCCCTGCCGGGTCAGGTCGACGATCTTGCCTGACACCAGTGTGAGCAGGTGGTCCGCACGGATCTGGAGTGCCGTCCTGCGCTCCCCGGTGGGCACGTAAACGAGTGTGGCGCCGTGGGTGAGTCGCTCGTCCACCAGCACGGTGAGCGTGTCGGGCAACAGCAGCGGGCAGACCAGTCCCGAGGCGTAGTCGGTGGCGGAGTTGACGGTGAAGGCCGGAGCCACCCGCACCCTTCTCGCCCCCAGGATGCCGCCGACCACGCCGGGACGCGGCGGGGAGCCGACGGAGGTGACGACCGCCACGGGATCGCGGCCGAGTCGTGTCGTGACCTCGAAAACCGTGACCCCCACGCATATCTCAGGACTCACCGACAGCACCTCGGGGAGTTCGTCCGAACATGTCATCGCGCGCGGAAGGCGTACGATCTCATGATGGACCTGGTGTGCGAGGAGCCAGCGGTGGATCGCGAGCGCATCCTTCATGTGTGCTCCTTGCCTCGACGCACAGTCCCCGAGGTTTCCTGACCGACCGTAACCTGGTGATCGCTTCAGGTGTATCCCCGCAGGGAACATGTTCCGTAACCGAAGGACCTACCCGGCTTGTCCCTTTCAAATCTGACCCAGAGCCAGCGCCACGGCATGAGCGAGCTGTTCCGGAAGATCGCACCCGTGGCGGACGAGCTCGGCGAGCTTTTCGCGGCCAGGGGCTACCAGATCGCCCTCGTCGGCGGCTCCGTACGCGATGTCTTCCTCGCGAGGATCGGCAACGACCTCGACCTGACCACGGACGCGAGGCCGGAGACCGTCCTGGAGCTCGTCCGCGACTGGGCCGACTCCATCTGGACGATCGGCATCGACTTCGGCACCGTCGGCGTCCGCAAGGACGGGTGGCTGCTGGAGATCACGACCTACCGCAGCGAGTCGTACGACCCCAAGTCGCGCAAGCCCGACGTGGCCTACGGCGACACGCTGGAGGGCGACCTGGCCCGGCGCGACTTCGCGGTCAACGCGATGGCGCTGCGCCTGCCGTCCCGCGAGTTCGTCGACCCTCACGGCGGCCTCGACGATCTGCACGCCAAGGTGCTGCGCACCCCGGGCCCTCCCGAGCGCTCCTTCGGCGACGACCCGCTGCGGATGCTCCGCGCCGCGAGGTTCGCCAGCCAGCTCGGCTTCTCCGTCGATCCGGCGGCGCTCGCCGCGATGGGCGCGATGGCCGACAGGATCGACATCGTCTCCGCCGAGCGCATCCGCGACGAGCTGGACAAGCTCATCGGCGGTGACCGTCCCCGCGAGGGCCTGCGGCTCCTCGTCGAGTCGGGGCTCGCCGCCCACGTGCTGCCCGAGCTGCCGAAGCTCCGCCTGGAGATCGACGAGCACCATCGGCACAAGGACGTCTACGAGCACTCGCTGATCGTGCTGGAGCAGGCGATCGACCTTGAGGAGAACGGCCCCGACCAGATCCTGCGCTGGGCCGCGCTCCTGCACGACGTGGGCAAGCCGAAGACCCGCCGCCACGAGCCCGGCGGCAGGGTCTCCTTCCACCACCACGAGGTGGTCGGGGCCCAGCTCGCCAGAAAGCGCATGACGGAGCTGAAGTTCCCCAAGGACGTGGTGGCCGACGTCTCCCGCCTGGTGGAGCTGCACCTGCGTTTCCACGGGTACGGCACGGGCGAGTGGACCGACTCGGCCGTGCGCCGCTACGTCCGCGACGCCGGACACCTGCTGGAGCGCCTGCACAGGCTGACCCGCGCCGACTGCACCACCCGCAACCGGCGCAAGGCGCTGGCCCTGTCGCAGACCTACGACCAGCTGGAGGAGCGCATCGCCCGGCTGGCCGAGGAGGAGGAGCTCGGCAAGATCCGCCCCGAGCTCGACGGCAACGAGATCCAGGAGCTCCTCGGCGTTCCGCCGGGGCCTGTCGTGGGCCGCGCCTACAGGTTCCTGCTGGAGATGCGCCTCGACAGGGGTGTCATCGGCAAGGAGGCCGCCGCGGACGCCCTCCGGGAGTGGGCGAGGGCCGACGAGGCCGGTGACGCGGGAGGGATGAGCGAGGTGGGCTCTGAACGGCGCCTCTGAGCCGGACGATCACGTCACCCCCGGCTCCCGTCCCGGTGGTGACGCCCTTGACGCTTCCGGTCCGCGGGCCGATCGCGGCGGCCTCGACGGTCTCGACGGGGCCGGGATCGCCCTGCTCGACCGGGAGCACGTGTGGCACCCCTACGCGGCCGCGCCCCAGCCGACGGCGTCGCACGTGGTCTCCCGCGCGGACGGGGTGCGGATCACCCTCGCCGACGGGCGCGAGCTGGTCGACGGCATGTCGTCCTGGTGGGCGGCGATCCACGGCTACAACCACCCCCGGCTCAACCGGGCGCTGAAGGACCAGCTGGAGGACATGGCGCACGTCATGTTCGGCGGGCTCACCCACGAGCCCGCCGTACGGCTGGCCGCCACACTCGCCTCCATGACCGGGCTGCCGAGGGTGTTCCTCGCCGATTCCGGATCGGTCGCCGTCGAGGTCGCGATCAAGATGGCGTTCCAGTTCACCGGCAGGGGACGGCTGCTCACGGTGAGGGGCGGCTACCACGGCGACACCTTCGGGGCGATGTCGGTCTGCGACCCGGTCAACGGCATGCACCACCTGTTCTCCGGTGTGCTGCCCGAGCACGTGTTCGCCGACCGGCCGCCGCGCGAGTACGACGAGGGTTACGCGACACGACTGTCGGACCTGGTCGCCCGGCACGCCCACGAGCTGGCCGCGATCATCGTGGAGCCGGTCGTCCAGGGGGCGGGCGGCATGCACTTCTACCACCCGGCCTACCTGCGGCTGCTCCGCGAGCTCGCCGACGAGCACGGCGTCCTGCTGATCGCCGACGAGATCGCCACCGGGTTCGGCAGGACCGGGGAGCTGTTCGGCTGCGACCACGCCGGGATCAGGCCCGACATCATGTGCCTGGGCAAGGCCCTGACCGGCGGCTACATGTCGCTGGCCGCGACGCTGTGCACCGAACGGGTGGCGAGGGGCGTCGGGGTGCTGATGCACGGGCCGACCTTCATGGGCAACCCGCTGGCCGCGGCCGTCGCGAGCGCCTCCCTGGAGCTCCTGCGGGAGCGCCCGTGGCGCGAGGAGGTCGGCCGGATCGAGACCGGTCTCCTCGCGGGCCTGAAGGGGGCCTCGGGGGCGGCCGGGGTGAGGGACGTGCGGGTCTTCGGCGCGATCGGGGTGATCGAGGCCCGTGAGCCCGTCGACGTCCCCGCCGTCCAGGACCTCGTCATGCGGCACGGCGTCTGGCTCCGCCCGTTCGGGCGGCTGATCTACGCCATGCCGCCCTACTCGATCGGCGACGACGACCTGGAGAGGGTCACGACGGCGATGACGGCGGCGGCCCGCTCACTGTGACCGGTGTGAGGGCGACGGCGGCCGCCCGGTCGTCGTGAGGGGCCCGACGGCGACGGTGGCGGTGGTGCGGTCGTCGTGAAGGGTACGGGGGCGACGACGCCCGTTCACTGCGAGGGCTGCGACGGCAGCGGTTCGGCCACCCGGGCCGGTGTGACGACCCGGTAGGTCACCGCGCCCGCGACGTATCCGGTGGCGATGAGCACCAGCACGAGCAGCGACCTGCCGTCCGGCGGCAGCAGTGCCGCCGCCAGTGCCGCGGCCAGCACGTAGCTGCCGTTGAAGAGCATGTCGTAGATGGAGAAGGCCCGGCCGAGGTAGGCGTCCTGGAGATCCCGCTGGACGGCGGTGTCGGCGCAGATCTTGATGCTCTGCCCGGCGATGCCGAGGACGAAGCCCGCGGCCGCGAACCCCCACTGCTGGAACGCCGCGCAGAACGCGAGCGTCAGCACCCCGGAGGTGATCAGCATGGCCGGGACCCATCGTTCGATGGTGAAGCGCTCGGTGGCCCACGGCGTGACCAGGATGGCCAGGAAGTAGCCGACCCCCGAGGTGGCGACCACGACGGAGACCGCGTTCAGCGCGTCCTCGGCGTTCTCCGCGAAGTAGTAGCGCGACAGCAGCACGAGCATCGCGGTGCACATGCCGTACATGAACCGGTGGGTGGCCATCGCGCCCATCGCCGCCGCGGCGGCCCGGTGCCGGACGAGGTGCCTCGCGCCGTCGGCCAGGCCGGTCAGCACGTGGCGTACGGCCTCGCGGGCCTGCGGCCGGTCGGGGTCGTCGGCGGGACCGAGCAGACGCCTCCCCATGGTCATGGCGATGAGCGCGCTGAGCCCGAAGACGAGACCGGAGACGACGAGCAGCACGGCCGTACCCGGGTGGCCGGAGCCGAAGACCGCCCGGAGCAGGTATCCGGCGCCTATGCCCACGAAGGTGAGCACGGTGCCCGAGGTCGGGGTGACCGCGTTGGCCACCATCAGCCGGTCGGCGGGCACGACGTGCGGGAGTGAGGCCCCCAGCGCGGCGAGGAAGAAGCGGTTCACCCCGAGGACGCCGAGCGCGGCGACGTAGAAGATGCCGTCCGGGGCGTTCGCGGCGACGAGTGTCGCCGCCACGAGCAGCAGCGCCCCGCGGACCATCGGCGCGATGACGAGGATCTGCCGCCGCGACCAGCGGTCGATGAACACCCCGACGAAGGGTCCCAGGATCGAGTACGGCAGCAGCAGCACGGCGAGCCCCGCGGCGATCTCCACCGCGCTCGTGCTCTTCTCCGGGCTGAAGAACGCGAATCCGGCCACGGCGAACTGGAAGATCCCGTCGGAGAACTGCGAGACCAGGCGGGTCGCGTACAGCCTCCGGAAGTCCCGACCTTCCAGGACCACGCGTAGATCGGATGCAAATGACACGCGCTCAGCCTATGCGTGGGCGGCCTGGACGGGCATCGGGAACCTCCCTGATTGTGTTAGCGGGCATTTACCACCTTTGCCTACGTATCACTTAGGGGGCGCGGTAAACCAACATGATCACGTACCCTCGTTCGAGTGACACCTGATGAACACGTTGTGCTCGTCGACACAGAGGGAAACGCGATCGGCACGGCGGCGAAGGCCACGGTGCACGGTCTCGACACTCCCCTCCATCTGGCCTTCTCCAGTTACGTGTTCGACGAGCAGGGGCGGGTCCTGCTCTCCCGCCGCGCCCTGCACAAGACGACCTGGCCGGGGGTGTGGACCAACAGCTGCTGCGGCCACCCCCTCCCCGGGGAGCCGCTCGCCGAGGCGGTGACCCGCAGGCTCTCCCACGAGCTCGGACTCGCGGCCGACCGGGTCGACCTCCTCCTGCCGCGCTTCTCCTACCGGGCGGTCATGGACAACGGCATCGTCGAGCGGGAGCTGTGCCCGGTCTACCGGGTGCTCGTGACCGCGGAGGCCGCGCCGAACCCCGACGAGGTCGACGACATCCGCTGGATGCCGTGGAAGGAGTTCACCGACGGGGTGCTCGGCGACCGCCTGGCGATCTCCCCCTGGTGCCGCGAACAGGTTCCCCAGCTGGTCGAGCTCGGCGCCGACCCGCTCGCCTGGGGGGCCGCGGACCCCGCCGACCTCCCGCCCGCCGCCCGCTGACGCGCCGGCCTTCCACCCGCCTCCCATCGAGACCTTCCGCTCCGGCGGTGTGGGTGCCTCTCACACCGGCGGTCGTCCAACGGCGAGAGCCCTCGGCCCACATGGGCCGAGGGCTCTCGCCGTTCGATGCCGGAAGGCTCGGGAAGGTCAGCGCTCGACCTCACCGCGGATGAACTTCTCCACGTACTCGCGCGCCTCGTCGTCGGAGTACTGCTCCGGCGGCGACTTCATGAAGTAGGAGGAGGCGGACAGGATCGGCCCGGCGATGCCCCGGTCAAGAGCGATCTTGGCGGCGCGTACCGCGTCGATGATGATGCCGGCGGAGTTGGGGGAGTCCCATACCTCCAGCTTGTACTCCAGGTTGAGGGGAGTGTCGCCGAAGGACCTGCCCTCCAGGCGCACGTACGCCCACTTGCGGTCGTCGAGCCACGGCACGTGGTCGGAAGGGCCGATGTGCACGTCGGCCTTCTGCATCTCGTGCGGGATCTGCGAGGTGACCGCCTGGGTCTTGGAGATCTTCTTGGACTGCAGGCGCTTGCGCTCCAGCATGTTCATGAAGTCCATGTTGCCGCCGAAGTTCAGCTGGTAGGTGCGGAGCAACTCGACGCCGCGGTCCTCGAACAGCTTCGCCATCACGCGGTGTGTGATGGTCGCGCCGACCTGGGACTTGATGTCGTCGCCGACGATCGGGACGCCCGCGTCGACGAACTTCTGCGCCCACGTGGGGTCGGAGGCGATGAACACCGGGAGCGCGTTGACGAACGCGACCTTCGCGTCGAGGGCGCACTGCGCGTAGAAGCGGTCGGCCTCCTCCGAGCCCACCGGCAGGTAGGAGACGAGGACGTCCACCTTGCTGTCCTTGAGGACCTGCACGACGTCGACCGGAGCCTCGTCGGACTCCTCGACCATCTCCCGGTAGTACTCGCCAAGGCCGTCGAGGGTGGGGCCACGCTGCACCGTGATGCCGAGCGGCGGCACGTCGCAGATCTTGATCGTGTTGTTCTCCGAGGCGACGATCGCCTCGGACAGGTCACGTCCGACCTTCTTGGCGTCCACGTCGAACGCCGCGACGAACTCCACGTCGCCGATGTGATAATCGCCGAACTTGACGTGCATCAGGCCCGGCACCCGCATACCGGGATCGGCGTCCCGGTAGTAGTGCACGCCCTGAATGAGCGACGTGGCGCAGTTGCCTACACCGACAATGGCTACGCGCACCGAACCCATGGCACTCGCTCCCCTTTTTGTTCTTCTCAATGGTCAGTTTTCTTCCGGGGTGGCGTGCCGCCCCGTCGTGCCCGTCCCTGGCGCGGGCGCCCTGGACGTCTCCTCTCGCGCGGGTCGCCGCTCCCCCTCCGGCGGCGATGCCTGCCGTTCGGTGGCGATCAGCTCATTCAACCAGCGCACTTCGCGTTCGACCGACTCCAGGCCGTGACGCTGAAGCTCAAGGGTGTAGCTGTCCAGCCGCTCGCGCGTACGGGCGAGTGCCGTGCGCACGCTGTCCAGACGTTCCTCAAGCCGGCTGCGGCGGCCCTCGAGAATGCGCAGGCGCACCTCGGCCTCGGTGTGCCTGAAGAAGGCGAAGTGCACGCCGAAGCTCTCGTCCTCCCAGGCGGAAGGGCCCGCCTGGGTGAGGAGCTCCTGCAGGCGTTCCTTGCCCTCCGCGGTCAGCTTGTAGACGATCTTCGAACGGCGGCCGGGGAGCACGATGGCGCTGTCGGTGGCCGTGGTGGCCGCGGCGGCGTCGCCGTCTTCGACGATCAGTCCGTCGGTGAGCAACTGGCGGAGGCACGGGTAGAGCGAGCCGTAGGAGAACGCCCGGAACATACCGAGCAGGGCGTTGAGCCGTTTGCGCAGCTCATAGCCGTGTAGGGGGGTCTCGTGCAACGACCCGAGCACGGCCAGCTCCAGCACGCCGCCACGTCCGCCGGCCACTGGAAACCACCACCTCTCGCGTCGATGTATCGAACCGATACATCGACAGGATACGTCCATTCAACATAAGGCTGCAATCAGCGACTTTCCCAAGAGGTTGGGAGCAAACGCCAAAAAGCCGTAGTCTGGCGCCTATGTGGTCACAGCAGACGGTGGTGGGAGATGGCCCCCACGTGGCGTGGGCCGCTTTTCAATACCGGGAATCCCACCTCAATGTGGGAGAGGTCTGCCAAGGTTGTTGCCGGAACCACCTGACGATCTCGTTCGTCCCCGGGAATGGAGATCCACCCGAATGGGCCGGCCACCAGTGAGCCAAGGCGACGAGATCTCCGGCGATCAGGAGGTAGTCTCGCCCGCCTGCACGCCGTCGTAGACCCCGATGACCGAACGAGGACGCGTGAGTTACAGCAACAGCAATGACCCGGAGCCGGACGGGCGCCGTCAGGGCGCCGACGAGTCGGCTCGCCAGGGGCGGCGCCGTCGCTCAAGCCCAGGAGCCGCTTCCCGTGCAGTCCCCCCTCCACAAAACGTTCAAACCGGTGCGGGGTGGGATTCTCCTCGACAGGCACCGCAGGCGGGAGCCGATCCCCGGACCGCGATGATGCCCCAGCACGGCGGCATGCCCTACTCCGGCGGCACGTCCCAGCAGCCCGGTGGACCACCCCGGCGCGACGCGGGCGCTCCCGGCGGCGTGCCCCCGCGCGGCCCCGCGGGTCCCGGCGCTCCCGGTGGGACGCCTCGGCCCGGCCCCGGTGCTCCCGGCGAGATGCGCCGCCGTGACACCGACCCGACAGGCCGCCGCGCCGAGGCCGCCTTCGAGGACACCCAGGCGATGCTCGCCGCCCAGTCGGGTGGCGGGCGTTCCGCAGGTTCGAGGCCGGGCGACGGCGGCCGCAGGCGCCGAGGACGCGGTGCGAGCGCTCTCGCCGCGGAGGGACCAGGAGGCCCGGAAGGACCCGAGGGCCCCGGCGGAGACGGTTTCGACGGCGACGACGACCCCCCGAAGAGGTGGACGCGCTTCCTGCCCAACTGGAAGATCGTGATGGCCAGCTTCGTGGTCCTCACCGCGGGCGTCTTCGGCATGATCGCGGTCGCCTACGCCAACACGCCCGTCCCCTCGTCCCGGCAGGCCGGCGTCGACGACCGGGGCAGCGTCATCTACTACGGCGACGGCAAGACCGTGATGGCCCGCTACGGCACCAAGCGGACCCCGGTGAAGCTCAAGCAGATCCCCGTCCACGTCCAGGACGCGGTGATCGCCCTGGAGAACAAGACCTTCCGCACCGACAGCGGCATCGACGTCGCGGGCATGGCCCGCTCGGTCTGGAGCACCGTGAGCGGCGCCCAGCTCCAGGGCGCCTCGACCATCACCCAGCAGATGGCCCGCGGTTACTACGAAGGTCTCAGCCAGGAGGTCTCGATCCAGCGCAAGATCAAGGAGATCTTCGTCGCGGTCAAGATCAGTAAGACGCTGGAGAAGGACGAGATCCTTGAGGAGTACTTCAACCTCGTCTACTTCGGGCGCGGCGCGTACGGCATCCAGGCCGCGGCGAAGGAGTTCTTCGGTAAGAACGTCGGCGATCTGACCGTGCCCGAGGGCGCCTACCTCGCCGGCCGGATCCAGAACCCGACCGCCTTCGACGTCCAGGAGTCGGAGAAGAAGAACTACGCCGCGACCAAGGAGCGCTTCCAGGCGGCCCTCAGGAACATGGCGGACATGAACCCCGCCGAGTACGGCAAGTATGCGAACAGCTCCTTCGAGGACCTGAAGTTCAAGGACGTCAAGGTCACGGAGACCTTCAAGGGGCTCAAGGGCTACATGCTCAACATCGTCTTCCGTGAGCTCAACGGCCGGGGCATCTCTCGTAAGGACCTGGAGACCGGCGGTTTCAAGGTCTACACCACGTTCAACAAGAACATGATGAAGGCCGCCAGGGACGCGGTGAAGGCGAGGACCGCCGGCCTGGACCCGACCATCCACGCCAGGCTGGCCTCGGTGAACCCGAAGAACGGCCGGGTGCTCGCCTTCTACAGCGGTGACGACTTCACCAACGACTTCAACAACCGCGCGTTCGACTCCACCAAGCAGGCGGCGTCGGCGTTCAAGCCCTACGTGCTCGCCGCCTGGCTGGAGAGCGGCAAGTCGCTCGACAGCTACGTCGAAGGCATGGCGTCGATCAAGATGCCGAACACCACCCCGATCAAGAACTCGGGGAACCAGCCGTTCGGGCCGATCAACATGGTCAAGGCCATGGCCAGCTCGGTCAACACCGTCTTCGCCCAGATGGGCAAGGAGGTCACCCTCGAAGAGGTGGCGAGGATCGCGAGGGAGGCGGGGGTCGGCGAGACGGCGAAGCAGAACCCGGCCTACGGCGACAAGAACGCGGTCGACTGGGCGGTCGAGCACCAGAACTACCTGACCACCATCGGTGTGGCCTCGGTGACCACGGTCGAACAGGCCGCCGGTTATTCGATCTTCGCCAACGAGGGCAAGCACGTCGACTGGCACACCGTCGTCAAGGTGACCAAGCACGACGGCACCGTCGTGCTCAAGGAACTGGCCGACGAGAGGCAGGTCATCACCCCCGAGTCCGCGGCCGACGCGACCGTCGCGCTCCAGGCCGTCGTCAAGAGCGGCACCGGTGGCGCGGCCAACATCGGCACCCGGCCGGTGGCCGGCAAGACAGGCACGAACAACGACTACAAGGACGCCTGGTTCGTCGGTTTCACCCCGCAGATCGTCACCGCGGTCGGCATGTCCAAGGATGTGCCCTACAACAAGGCCGGGACGCGCAAGCTCAAGGTCGACAAGTACGGCCTGCCGAGCAGGAAGATCAAGGACGAGAACATCGTCTGGAAGGAGGAGCCCATGCCCTCCTTCATCGGCGGTGGCGGCACCCCGACCCAGATCTGGCACGACTTCATGCAGACCGTGACCGCGAAGGACGAGGTCGTGCAGTTCCCGCCGAGGGCCAACACCGGATCGCTGCACAACCTGGCCACGCCCAAGCCGACGCCCTCGCCGACGCCGACGATGGAGGACACCAACCCCTTCCCCGACGAGAACGGCGACGACGGCTGGCCGAACGACAACCCCGACGACGGTGGCGACTTCGGCGGCAACGAGTGCATGCCCGGGGACCCCTCGTGTGACGGCGGCGACGACGGCGGTTGGGGCGGCGACGGGCCGCCGAACGGCGTGATCGAGCAGAACGGCGCGCCGGGCGTGGTCGGCGCACCGGGAACACCTGCCGGGGCCCTCGTGCCGACACCCACAGCGAGCGGACGACGTCCCTGATGAAGAACCTTCTGCCGCAGCGGGAGTCGCTGTCCGAGTTCGGCAACCGGGCCATTCCGTACACGCCCCTCGCCCTGTTCGCGGGGCTGGGGGCGGTTCTGGCCTGGTTCTGGAAGTGGCCGTGCCGCGTCGACGGGGCATGGAACGACGGGACCCTGCAGTTCACGAACTTCTGTTACACCGACATCTATCCCCTGTGGTGGAACGAGAAGCTCAACGAGGGGATGGTCCCCTACTTCGACTATCCGGTCGAATACCCCGTCGGCATCGGCGGGATCATGGAGTTCTTCCGCCGGATCGTCACCCCCATGAGCGATCCGGGGACGGCGTTCTACGACCTCACCGTCATCCTCATGGCGCTCTGCCTGGTCGTCGGCGTGCTGCTGATGGCCGCGCTGGCCGGTCCCGCCAGGCGCTGGGACGCGCTCTGGTACGCCCTCGCCCCCGCGCTGATCCTCACCGCGTACATCAACTGGGACCTGGCGGCCAACGCCCTCGCGCTGGGCGCGCTGCTGGCCTGGTCGAAGCGGAAGCAGTGGCTCGCGGGCATCCTGCTGGGCCTCGCGATCGCCACCAAGTTCTATCCGCTGATGTTCCTCGGCCCGCTGTTCCTGCTCGCGCTGCGAACCGGTAAGTGGGTGCCGTTCCTCAAGACGATCGGCGGTGCCGCGGGCGCCTGGCTCGTCGTCAACGTGCCGATCATGATCTTCGCCTTCGAGGGGTGGAAGAGGTTCTACGTCTTCAGCCAGGAGCGACCGGCCGACTGGGGCTCCATCTGGTACTTCTTCAACCAGAAGCAGTGGCCGATCCTGGGTGACGCCGAACTCCTCGACAGGCTGGGCGTCGTCTCGCTCGCCGCGTTCTGTCTCGCGATCGCCGTGATCACGCTGACCGCGAAGACCCGTCCCCGCCTGATGCAGCTGTGCTTCCTCACCCTGGCGGCGTTCATGCTGACCAACAAGGTGTGGTCGCCGCAGTACGTGCTCTGGCTGATCCCCTTCGCGGTGCTCGCCAGGCCGGGCTGGAGGCCGATCGCGCTCTGGCAGCTCGCCGAGTGCTGGTACTTCTTCGCGATCTGGCTGTATCTGGTCGGCATCCAGCCGGGCAACGAGGCCCTGGGCATCGCGGGCGACACCTACTTCACCGCCGTGTGGGGCCGCGCGATCACTATCCTGATCATGATGGCGTTCGTCGTGCGGGACATCTTCGTCCCCGACAAGGACGTGATCCGCCAGGACGGGACCGACGACCAGGCGGGTGGCGTCTTCGACGAGGCACCCGACCGTTTCCGGCTCGCGCTCTCCTAGGGAGCCGGTCAAGTAACCGCACAAAGTGTTGATCAACACCGAATGCGGCCGGGCCGACCTGTCGCGACCTGCGGTTCAGCCGAAGGCCGGACACCGCGTGGGCTTTACTTGACCGGTGCTCCGACCTCGGGGCCGTTCGGCGAGCCGAGCCCTCTCGGGGCGACAGGGGGCAAGGGGAAAGGCCGGGGCGTCCAGGGCTCGGCCGAGGTGACAGCCGGGGTGACAGGGGGTCGGATGGGACTGTTCGGTGAGCGTTCACATCTGGCGGTTCGCCAAGATGATCCGGGACAATTCGACCTTGTGACCACTCCCCCCGCTCCTCCGCGAGACGCGCCTCCCGCGCCTTCCGCTCCTGGGCGCGATGTCGCGACGGAAGGGCTGCTGCTCTGGCTGGCCTCCAGGTTGGGAATCGTCGTCCTGGTCGTCATCGGCTCCCAGGCGCTCATGGAGGGGGACGCCCTACCGGCGCCCTTCCTGGAGCGATGGCGCAACTGGGACGCCAATCTGCTCATCACCATCGCCGAACACGGGTACGGCGGGCCTCCGGGCAGCGAGCCCGACAGAGGGTTGCCCGCCTTCTTCCCCGGAATGCCGCTGATGCTCCGCGCGGTGCATCTCGTGATCGACGACTGGACGCTCGCCGGGCTGCTCATCTCCCTGGTGGCCGGCGCCGTCGCGATGACGGCGCTCGCCAGGCTCGCCGAGTTCGAGGGGCCGCGGGGAGCGGGCCGGTACGCGGTGCTCGCGCTGCTGCTCTGGCCGATGGCGGTGTTCCTGTTCGCGGGCTACAGCGAGGCGCTCTTCCTCGCCTTCGCCATCCCCGCCTGGCTCGCGGCGCGTCAGGGCCGCTGGCCGCTCGCCGCGGCCCTGGCGGCGGGCGCCTCCTGCGTGCGCATCACCGGCCTGTTCCTCGCCGTCGCGCTGATCGTGGAGTTTCTCGTCCGCAGGCACCCGCTACGGCAGGTGGGGTGGCTGCTCCTTCCGTTCGTGCCGCTCGCCCTCTACTCCGCCTACCAGTACTCCCGTACGGGTGACTGGTTGGCCTGGAAGACCGCGCAGGAGGCCGGTTGGGGACGTTACATGGTCTGGCCCTGGGAGTCGTGGAACACGACCTTGGGCGCGGCGATGGGCGAGGGGCGGATGGCCTGGGCGTTCCGGCTGGAGATCGCGGGGGCGATCGTCGGGGTCGCGCTCGTGCTTCTCCTGCTCTACCTGCGGAGATGGAGCGAGTTCGTCTATGTGGGACTCCAGGTGGGCGCCCTGGTGTGTTCCGCCTACTACCTGTCGGTACCGCGCTCGGCGCTGCTGTGGTGGCCGCTCTTCGTCCTGATCGGCAGGGCGAGCAGCGGTCCTGAGCCGTGGCGACGATGGATCATCCTCGGCTACGCCCTGGTGCTGGGACCGTTGATGGCGCTCAACGCGTTGATCTTCGCCGACGGCGCCTGGGTGGGCTGAGCCGCAGGGGTTGCCCCTTTACCCACTCTCCGGAAAAAGTAATCCCATGAAGTTATCCACAGGCTGTGGATCAACAGGCTGTGGATCGGCTTTCGCCCACCGGCGAGACGTTCTCCGCGGTGCCGCCGTCCGGCGGCACCGCCACCTGGGCCCCGGAACCTCGCCTCAGAGCTTCGTCCGGAGGAAGGCGATGTCCTCGGCCTGACCGTCGAAGGGGGTCTCCACCACGATCGGCGCGTTCGCGCTCCGGCACACGCCCAGGATGAGCTCGGGGTCGATCTGACCCGCACCCAGGCTCGCGTGCCGGTCGGCGCCGGAGTCGAAGGCGTCGCGCGAGTCGTTGCAGTGGACCAGGTCGATCCTGCCGGTGATCGCCATGACCCGCTCGACCACGTCCGCCAGGTCCTCACCACCCGCGTGCGCGTGGCAGGTGTCGAGACAGAAGCCCACGTCGAAGCCGTCGAGCGCGTCCCACAGCCGGGCGATGCGCTCGAGCTTGCGCGCCATCGCGTTGCCGCCGCCCGCGGTGTTCTCGATGAGGACGGGGACCCCGTGCTCCTCAAGGCGCTCGAACACCTTGCGCCAGTTGTCGAAGCCCTTCTGCGGGTCGTCTCCGGCGCCGACGTGCCCGCCGTGGACGATCAGACCCCGGGCGCCCAGCTCGGCCGCCGCCGCGAGGTGCGCGCTCAGCAGCTTGCGGCTGGGAATGCGCACCCGGTTGTTGACGGTCGCGACGTTGATCACGTAGGGGGCGTGGACGTAGACCTCCACGTCCGAGTCCTTGATCTCCCGGGTCTTCTCGCCGATGACCGGGGCCTTCCACCCCTTCGGGTCACCGAGGAAGAACTGCACGACCTGGGCGTCGCGTGCCCTGGCGTGGGCCAACGGGTCGTCCTGGTCGACGTGAGCTCCGATAAGCGGCATGTATCCGAGAGTAGCCGTTTCAACGCCGAGGGCAGGGGCAGTCGCAGGTCGCGCCCCACCGCCCGCCCCCACGGGCCGACCCCAAGGAGTTCCAAGTGGCTGCTCGCTATCGCAGAGGGATCAGTCTCATCGGTCTCATCTACATCCTGATCGGCATCTACGTCGCCTGGTTGTACGACTACATCACCCCCGCGCTCCTGAAGGACATCGCCGAGGCACTGCTCGCCGTCTTCCTGTGGTTCCTCATCCTGCTGGGCGTGGATCTGCGCCTCGGCTGATCCCGCGTCCCGTACGCGCCCCCGATCTCGTCCTGTACGCGCCCCCGATCTCATCGGATCGGACACGGCCGCCGACCCGCGGCGAGGCGGCACGTACCGAGGACGGGGCCGGTCGTTTCCCCGCTCGCGTTCGAGATCTTCCAGGGCCGCTCGCGGCCCGGTCCTCGTCGGTGTGGCCCTCGTCAGGTTCGGGACCCTACGGGAGGAAACCCCCGTTGCGGATGCCGAAGGCCACACCGACGAACGAGGCCACGATGCCCACGATGTTCAGCGCGCGCTCCGGTGTCGTGGCGGAGACGTACTGGGAGTAGAGACCTCCGCAGAAGCCGAGCACCCCGAGCCACGACGCGACGGGGTGCGCGGAGGGGATGAGCCCGGCCACGAAGGCGACCAGCCCGCAGAGGATCGTGCAGACGCTCAGCACGTTCTCCAGGGGATGACGCCGCCCGTCGCTGTTCAGCCTGAACCGGAAACGCCCGCTCGGGCTCTGTCCGGACACATGAGGCACCTTCATCGCCCCCTTTCCCATGAGGGCGTGTCCTGGAGAGGACGAACCCGTTTCCTGTGTGGGGACGTGCCCGGCGAGGCGACGGCCCAACCCTTGACGGGCTGGTAGGCTGGCACGGCTACGTCGAATGGGTGTGTCATGGCCCACCCTCCACCCCGAGCGCCGAAATGGGAGTTCCGGGGTGAAGCACGTCAGCGTCCTCCTGTCACGGCACGGTGTCGTGACCGCAAGAGTCCAGAGGAGGTTGGAAGTCAGCATGCGCCGTTACGAAGTGATGGTCATTCTTGACCCCTCGCTCGATGAGCGTACGGTCGCCCCTTCCCTCGACCAGTTCCTCACGGTCGTCCGCAACGACGGCGGCACCGTGGAGAAGGTCGACGTGTGGGGTCGCCGCAAGCTGTCCTACGACATCGCGAAGAAGCCCGAGGGCATCTACGCCGTCATCGACCTGAGCGCCGAGCCCGCCACGGTCAAGGAGCTCGACCGGCAGATGAACCTCAACGAGGGAATCCTGCGCACCAAGGTCCTGCGCCCGGACGTGCACTAATCTCCGGCATTTTGTCGGACGGCAGCCGTACTCTGAGCCGATAACCAGCGAAGGCCGCAGGAAGGGCAGCGCTAGCCATGGCAGCAGGCGACACCACGATCACCATCGTCGGCAACCTCGTCGACGATCCGGAGCTGCGCTTCACCCCCACGGGGCAAGCGGTGGCCCGGTTTCGCATCGCGTCCACTCCGAGGTTCCTCGACAAGACGACCAACGAGTGGAAAGACGGCGAAGGCCTGTTCCTGACCTGCAACGTGTGGCGGCAGGCGGCGGAGAACGCCGCCGAGAGCCTCCAGCGCGGCATGCGGGTCATCGTTCAGGGACGGCTCCGCCAGAGGTCTTACGAGACCAAGGAAGGCGAGAAGCGCACCGTCTACGAGGTCGAGGTCGACGAGGTCGGCCCCTCCCTGAGAAACGCGACCGCCAAGGTCAACAAGACCGCCCGTCAGGGCGGTGGCGGTGGCTTCGGCGGCGGTCCCGCCAACGACCCGTGGGCCTCCGCGGCGCCGGCCGCACCGCAAGGTGGCGGCTTCTCCGGCGGCGGCGGCAACAACTACGGTGGCGGCGGTCAGCAGCAGCAGGGTGGCGGCGGCTTCGGCGGCGGCGACTTCAGCGACGAACCGCCTTTCTAGGGACGCTCCTCCGGGACGGTCACGACCGCGCCCGGCATCCCGCGTCCCAGTCCATATCCGCAGCGACCATTCCCGCCTGACGGCGGGGCTCTGAAAGGAGCACCACGATGGCCAAGCCGGCACTGCGCAAGCCCAAGAAGAAGGTTTGCCTGTTCTGCCACGACAAGATCTCCTACGTCGACTACAAGGACACGGGGCTGCTTCGGAAGTTCATCTCCGACCGCGGCAAGATCCGTGCCCGCCGGGTGACGGGCAACTGCACCCAGCACCAGCGTGACGTGGCGACCGCTATCAAGAACGCTCGTGAGATGGCGCTCCTGCCGTACATGAGCACCGCGCGCTAAGGAGGTCCGGACAGATGAAGCTCATTCTCACCAGTGAGGTCACCGGCCTCGGCGCCCCCGGCGACATCGTCGAGGTCAAGAGCGGTTACGGCCGCAACTACCTGCTTCCCCGCGGCTTCGCGATCCTCTGGACGCGCGGCGGCGAGAAGCAGATCTCCTCGATCAAGAAGGCCCGCGACGCCCGCGAGATTCGCGACCTTGGCACCGCCAAGGAGGTCGCCGGTCAGCTGCAGGCCCTCAAGGTGGTCCTGAAGACGAAGGCCGGCGAGTCCGGCCGCCTCTTCGGCTCCATCACCACGGGTGACGTCGCCGAGGCCGTGAAGGCCGCCGGTGGCCCCCTGCTCGACCGCCGTCGCATCGAGATCGCCTCCGCGATCAAGAGCCTCGGCTCCCACCGGGTCAGCGTCAAGCTGCACCCGGAGGTCTCCGCGTCCCTCGATGTCGAGGTCGTCGCGGCCTGACAGGCCCCGTGAGACAAGGGCTCCTCTCCGTTCGCGGGGAGGGGCCCTTGTCCTTTCCCGGTCCTCCCGCGGATCCGGGCAGCGCTCTTTCCCGTCCTCCGGGGAGCCCGGGGGACCGATGAAAGTCCCCTTTCCCGCCGGGAAGAATTCATATGCTGGTACCCCGTTACCCCAGGTCACCGCGAATACATACAATTCGGAAATCGTTGCTTCGCCCTGGAGGTTTTGTCATGGTCCGTCCCTCGATGCTGTTCGCGCTCGGTGCCCTCGCGGCGACCGCGGTGGCCTGTGCGCCGGCTTCGGAAACGGCGACCCCGGCGAGCCCCGCATCCTCAACGTCCGGCGACGCCTCCGCGGCCCCCAGCGCCTGCGCCAAGGACAGCCCCGCGCTGAAGACCCCCGGGAAGCTGACCATCGGCACCGACAAGCCCGCCTACGACCCGTGGTTCAGCGACGACGACCCCACCAACGGCAAGGGCTTCGAGAGCGCGGTCGCCTACGCCGTCGCGGACCAGCTGGGCTTCGCCAAGGATGACGTCACCTGGGCCACGGTGAAGTTCGACTCCGCGTTCGCGCCGGGCGCCAAGCAGTTCGACTTCGACGTGAACCAGGTCTCGGTGACCCCCGACCGGGCGAAGGTCGTCGACTTCAGCAAGGGCTACTACACGGTCAAGCAGGCCGTGGTCGCGCTGGACGGCTCCAAGATCGCCTCCACCACGGACCTCGCGGGCCTGAAGGACGCCAAGATCGGCGTGCAGATCGGCACCACCTCGCTGCAGGCGGTCAAGGACGTGATCAAGCCCTCGTCCGAGCCCAACGTCTACAACGAGCAGATCGACGCCGTCAACGCGCTGAAGAACAAGCAGGTCGACGCCGTGGTGGTGGACCTGCCCACCGCCTTCTACGTGACCGCCGCACAGGTCGAGAACTCCAAGATCGTCGGTCAGTTCGGCGCGGCCTCCGGTGAGCCCGAGGTCTTCGGCGCGGTCTTCGAGAAGGGCAGCCCGCTGGTGAGCTGTGTGAACGAGGCCATCGACAAGCTGACCGCCTCCGGTGAGCTGGCGAAGATCGAGACCGAGTGGCTCGGCTCCGCCGCGGGCGCACCGGAGCTGAAGTGACCCTGAAACACCCTCCGACACCGCCCGCGACCGGACCCGGCCCCGGAGCCGACGCGGACGCCCGGGTCTCGCCGCGGGCGCGGCGCGCGTACGGTCCGCGCCACGGCGGCGCTCGATGAAGAACGACGAGCGCCTGCGGGTTCCCGTCGACTGGCAGAAGAGCGAACGGCAGCTTGAGCGCGAGCGGCTCCGCAGGAGGGCGTCGATCCGTTCGAGCTCCGTCGCGACGGTCTCGACGATCCTCGTGATCGTCCTGCTGCTCTGGCTCTTCACGGCCTCCCCCGGCTGGCCGAGGGTGCGGGAGACGTTCTTCGACCTCGACCAGTTCACAGGGGCGCTGCCGGACGTGCTGAGCGGGTTCCTGCTCAACGTCAAGATCTTTCTGATCGCCGAGCCGCTCATCCTCATCGTGGGACTGCTCGTCGCGCTCGCCCGCAACCTCACCGCGCCGGTGTTCTTCCCGCTGCGTGCCCTGGCGGTGATCTACACCGACGTCTTCCGCGGCGTGCCCACGATCCTCATCATCTATCTCGTCGGTTTCGGCCTGCCCGCGCTCGGCCTGCAGGGGACACCGACGGACCTCGCGACGCTGGGCATCATCGCGCTCACCCTCTCCTACGGCGCGTACGTGGCGGAGGTCTTCCGTGCGGGCATCGAGTCGGTGCATCCCAGCCAGCGGGCCGCCGCCCGGTCCCTCGGGCTGAGCCACGGCCAGACCATGCGCCACGTGGTGGTGCCGCAGGCCGCGCGCAGGGTGGTGCCGCCGCTGCTCAACGACTTCGTCTCACTGCAGAAGGACACCGCGCTCGTCGCGACGATCGGCCCCCTGGAGGCGCTGCGGCAGGCGCAGATCCACGTCGCCAGCACCTTCAACTACACGCCGTACCTCGCGGCGGCGCTGCTGTTCATCCTGCTCACCATCCCGATGGCCCGCTTCACCGACTATCTGGCGGCTCGCTCGCAGAGACGGCGGGGCCAGTGAGCGTGCGTACCCCGGCGTACGGCGGCGTCCCGTCGCCCGGCGAGACGATGACGGCACGGGAGGAGAGTGCATGAGCCTGCTCACCATCGAGGGGCTGTGGAAGAACTACCACGGCCACAACGTGCTGCGCGGGATCGACCTGGAGGTCGAGTCGCACGAGGTGGTCTGCCTGATCGGCGCCTCGGGCTCGGGCAAGTCCACCCTGCTGCGCTGCGTCAACCTGCTGGAGACCGCCGACGACGGCACGATCACCCTGGACGGCGAGGAGATCACCGATGCCAGGGTCGACCCCGACGACGTGCGCAAACGCATCGGCATCGTCTTCCAGGCGTTCAATCTGTTCCCGCACATGAGCGTGTTGGACAACATCACGCTGGCCCCGCGCAAGGTCCACAAGGTGAGCGGGAAAGAGGCCGAGGCACAGGCCCGCGACCTGCTGGCCAGGTTCGGCCTGGGGGACAAGGCGGACGCCTACCCCGACCAGCTCTCCGGCGGCCAGCAGCAGCGTGCCGCCATCATCAGGGCGCTGGCCACGCGGCCCCGCCTGATGCTGCTGGACGAGGTCACCTCCGCCCTGGACCCCGCGCTGGTCAAGGAGGTGCTCGGGATCATCAGGGAGCTCAAGGAGGGGGGCATGACCATGGTCCTGACCACCCACGAGATGGGTTTCTGCCGGGAGATCGCCGACACCGTCTGCTTCCTCGACGGCGGCGTGCTCCTGGAACGCGGCACCCCCGAGCAGATCTTCACCGATCCTCGTGAGCCCCGCACCAGGGAGTTCGTGCAGAACGTGATCGACGCCCGGCGTCTCTGAGCCCTTCTCGCCCGCCCGTCCCCGAAGCCGCACGAGGTCGTGAGGTCCACGGGCGTCTCGGGGGCCCGGCGGGCCTCATGGCCCGCGCGGTGGACGGTCCGCTCAGCGCCGGTGCCTGCCGCGAGGTCCGGCCGTGGGCCCGGGGCCGCCGGGCCGGCCGGGAGGGCCCTGTGCAGGGTCGTACCGCCCCGGAGCGGGGTCGGCGGGAGCCTCGGGGACGGGGCGCGCCATCGTGGCGAGCACGCTGTTGCGTCTGCCGTACACCAGGTAGACGAGCACACCGAAGGCCATCCAGATGATGAAGTACAGCCAGGTGATGAGCTGGAGGTTCACCATGAGCCACAGGCAGGCGAGGATCGTGGCGATCGGCAGGCCGGGAGAGAGCGGGGTGCGAAAACCTCTCGGCAGCTCCGGCATCGTCTGCCGCATCCGGATCACCCCGCCGGCCACGACGATGAACACGAACAGGGCACCGATCACGACCAGTGGTTCGAGCGTCAGCACGTCCACGAGCTCGGCCAGCAGGATCGCGACGAAGCCGATGACCAGGGTGACCCTTGTCGGGCTGTGATAGCTGCGGTTGATCTTGGAGAGCGGGCGGGGAATGAGCCCGTCGCGCGCCATGGAGAACATCACCCGGGTCAGGCCGACGAGCAGCACCAGGATGACGGTGGTGAGGCCGAGCACCGCCCCGATGTTGATGACGTGCACCATGAAACCCACGCCCGCGTCGCGGAAGGCGCTGGCGAGCGGTGCGTCCGTGTCGATCTCGTCGTACGGGATCATCCCGACCATGACCACCGCGACCGCGATGTAGATGACCGTGGTGATCACCAGCCCGCGGATGATTCCCTTCGGGATCGAGCGCGGGGCGTCCTCGGCCTCCTCGGCGGCGGTGGCCACGACGTCGAAACCGATGTACGCGAAGGTGATGGCCGCCGAGGCGGCGAAGATGCCGAACCAGCCGAACGCGCCCGTCTGGCCGAAGAGGAGACCGAGCAACGGGGAGTGCAGGGCGTCCTCGGCCTTTCCCCCGGGCGTCGCCGGCACCGGGATGGCCGCGAGGTTGCGCCGGTCGAAGTGGAGGGCGCCGATCACGATGACCGCGCCGATGGCGAGCAGCTTGGCGATCACGATGATCCACAGGGTGCGCAGTCCGACACGGGCGCCCAGGGCCACCACGGCGGTGAGGATCACCAGAATGAACAGCGTGAACAGGTCGAAACCCATGCTCTGGCCGACCATGCCCGCGACCGCCCCGGGAAGGTTCACCCCGAGGTCGGTGAGCATCTGGGCGGCGTAGAGCGACCAGGCGCGGGCCACCGCCGCCGCGGCGAGGAGGAGCTCCAGGATCAGCGCCCAGCCCACGACCCAGGCCCAGACCTCACCGAAGATGACGTAGGCGAAGGTGTAGGCGCTTCCCGCGGTCGGCATCGCGGAGGCGAGCTCGGCGAAGCAGAAGGCCACGAGCAGGCTGGTGATTCCAGCGATCATGAAGGAGAGGAACACGCCGGGTCCGGCCATGCTCGCCGCCTGGCGGCCGGCGAGGCCGAAGATTCCCGCGCCGATCATGACACCGATGCCGAGGACGATGAGGTCCGCCCCGCGATAGGCCGTGGGGAGGCCGTGGCGCGCACCGGTCCACCGGTCGGTGGCATGGCCCGGCGGCATGCGGCGAACGATCGAGGGGGAAGGGCCTTTGGGCACGACGTGACCAATCGTGGTGGGCTTTTAACCCTGTATCGAGGGACTTGTCTCACAGTGCCGCAGGAGAGTTTCGCAGGTCAAGGGCTATCCCATCACGTGGTGGACACCACAGTGTCACGCAAGAATTACCTGTCCGCCGGATACGATGCGTTACTTTTTGACCACGCGTGGACGCTCGGCCGTCTCAGCCGCCGACCACCAACCACGCCGTGCCGTACGCCCGCGTCGACAGGGTCACCAGCCGGGCCGCCATCCACAGCCCGAGCGCCAGCCAGAGCGCGACCAGACCGCCGCCCTGGAGATCCACCAGGAACGCGGCGGGCAGATAGGCGAGCGTCGTCCACACCCCCGCCCAGGCGAGGTAGCGCCGGTCTCCGGCACCGATCAGCACGCCGTCCAGCACGAACACCACCCCGGCGACGGGCTGCAGGGCGGCCACCACCCAGAGCAGGCCGAGCAGTTCGGCGGAGACGACGGGGCCCGCGTCGAACAGCGAGGGCACGAACGGCCTGACCACCACCACGAGGAGGCCGAGCAGCACGCCCGAGCCGACTCCCCAGGCCACCATCCTCCGGGTCGCGCCGCGGACTCCCGCCACGTCACCGGCGCCCAGCGCGCGGCCGGTGATCGCCTGCCCGGCGATGGCGATCGCGTCCAGGGCGAACGCCATCAGGGTCCAGATCCTGATGGCGACGGTGTGCGCCTCGATCTGCTGCTCCCCCATGCGGGTGGCGACGGTGGTCGCGACGGCCAGCACCACCTGAAGGCACGCCGTGCGGATGATCAGGGCGACCCCCGCCGAGCCCGCCGCCCGTACGCCCGCCAGGTCGGGGCGGAACGGCGCGCGGTACCGGACGAGGATGAGGAGGAGGTAGACGGCGGCGGCGAGCGACTGGGCCAGCACCGTGCCCCAGGCCGAGCCCGCGATCCCCCAGCCCAGTCCCAGGACGAAGACGATGTTGAGCACCGCGTTCAGTCCGAAGGCTCCCACCGACACCAGCAGGGGGGTCGTGGTGTCCTGCATGCCGCGCAACACGCCCGTGCCCGCGAGTACCAGCAGCATGGCGGGGACGCCCAGCAGGCTGATCCGCAGGTAGGTCACCGCCTGCCGGGCGAGCTCGCCCTCGGCGCCGATCAGGTGGACCAGCGAGGGCGCGAGGGGCCAGACGACCACGATGATCGCCAATCCCACCCCCGCGGCCAGCCAGAGGCCGTCCACCCCCTGCCGCAGCGCCCGGCCGGTCTCACCCGCGCCGATCTGCCTGGCCACCGCCGCGGTCGTGCCGTACGCGAGGAACACGCACAGCCCCACCAGGAAGGTCAGCACCGTGCTCGCCACTCCCAGGGCGCCGAGCGCGGGGGCGGGCAGCCGGCCGACGACGACGCTGTCGGTCAGCAGGAAGAGCGGTTCGGCGACCAGGGCGCCGAACGCGGGCAGCGCGAGCCGCAGGATCTGCCTGTCGTGGTCGCGCCCGGAGCCGCCGGGCCGATCGGCTCGACCGATCTGACCTGGTTTGTCGGATGAGCCGGAGCCGGACCGACCGGACCGGTCGGGTCGATCGGCCTGGTCGGCCCGATCGGGTCGGCCGGATCGAGGGGTAAGAGGCACCTATCCATTGTGCCTCTTACCTCCCAGCGGATCTCCGGCGGGATGAACCTCTCAGGACATGCCATCTGGGGCGACTTTCAGCGTGTCGCCCCAACTTTCTTTTCTCCACAGGCGGTGGATGGAGTTTTCCCTGGTCAGAGCGTTATCCACAGCTGTGGACAAGAGTTATCCACAGAACTGTCCCCAGGGTGCCCACACCTCTGGGGAAGAAGTGCACAGCTTATCCACACCTCTGTCGACAGGTCGCGTTGCCAGCCGGGCGTGGAGCCGCGAAACTGTCACAGCGGTCCGCTACAAATAGAGATAACGTAACTGTGTTCGAAAGAGGGGGTGTGTGGTGAGCGTCGCGGAGCCGCCGGTCTTCGAGCCGAGATTCGAGCGCACCCCACCGAACAACATCGAGGCCGAGCAGTCGGTCCTGGGCGGCATGCTGCTGTCCAAGGACGCCATCGCCGACGTGGTCGAGATCCTGCGGTCCGACGACTTCTACCGCCCGGCCCACCAGATCATCTACGACATCGTCACCGACCTCTACGGCCGCGGCGACCCCGCCGACGCCATCACGATCCTCGACGAGCTGCAGAAGCGGGGCGAGGTCGCCAGGATCGGCGGTGGCGCCTACCTCCACACGCTGACCGCCATCGTCCCGACCGCGGCCAACGCCGGTTACTACGCGAGGATCGTCCGCGAGCAGGCCATCCTCCGCCGCCTGATCGAGGCCGGCACCCGCATCGTCTCCTACGGCTACGGCGGTCAGGACGAGGAGGTCGACGACCTCGTCGACCGCGCCCAGGCGGAGATCTACAAGGTCACCGAGCGCCGCACCTCCGAGGACTACGTCCCCCTGGCGGACATCATGCCGGGCGCCCTCGACGAGCTGGAGGCCATCGGCGGCCGGAGCGGCCAGATGGTCGGGGTCCCCACCGGTTTCCAGGACCTCGACTCCCTCACCAACGGCCTGCACCCGGGCCAGATGATCGTTGTGGCGGCCCGGCCCGCCATCGGCAAGGCGCTCGCTCTCGACACGCCGCTGCCCACTCCCGCCGGCTGGACGACCATGGGGGAGGTCGAGCCGGGTGACCACCTGATCGGTGCGGACGGCAGGCCGACACGGGTGGTCGCGGCGACCGAGGTGATGCACGGACGGCCTTGTTACGAGGTGGAGTTCAGTGACGGCACCGTGATCGTCGCGGACGCCCGGCACCAGTGGCGGACGACCACGCGCGCGCGTCGCCGGCAGGACTCGGAGAGCCACCTGCCCGCCGAATTCATCGAGCACGTCGGGAGCGCGTACGAGACGTCGACGGCGGAGCCGACGAACGCCTCCGCGACCGCCGCCCACGAGGACGTCGCGACGACCGAGGAGATCGCCCGCACACTGCGCTGCGCCTCGGCGGACAGGCGACCGAACCACGCCGTCGCCGTCGCGGCGGCGTTCGACCTGCCCGAGCGGGATCTGCCGTTGCCCGCCTACGCGCTCGGAGTATGGCTTGGCGACGGTCACCCCGACGGTGCCGGGTTCACCACCATCGACTCGGAGATCGCTCTCAACCTGGAGGCCGAAGGGGTGCGGGTCACCCGTACGAGCTCCGACCTCCCCTACGCACTCGGTCTGCCGCATCCGTCGCCCGTGACGGAGCGGCCCTGCACGGTATGCGGTGCCCTGTTCGTGCCCCGGATGTCCCAGGCGCGGACGTGCGGTCGCTCGTGCGGTGGAAGGGCCCGTCCGGTTCCGGCGACCACGTGTCCCGACTGCGGTGGTCCGTCCAGCGGTCTGCGGCAGTGCCAGGCGTGCCGGAACGGTCATGACACGGTGCGGGCCATCCTGCGCACCCTCGGTGTCCTCGGAGACAAGCACATTCCCCAGATCTATTTGCGAGCCTCCGAGAAGCAGCGGCGTGCCCTGCTCGCCGGTCTCCTCGACACCGACGGACACGTCGGTCGCGACGGCCGGATCCAGCTCGAGGTCACCGACAGGAGACTGGCCGAGGACGCCTGCGAACTGGTGCTGAGTCTCGGCTACCGGGCGACGACGAGGACACGGACGGTCAAAGACGGAAGCGTCGGCTCCTCCACCTTCTACATGATCGACTTCACGGCGGCGGACAAGGTGTTCCGGCTGTCCGGCAAGGCCGTCCGGCAGGTGACCACCCCTCATCCGTCGGCGCTCGTTCGATACATCGTCGACGTGCGGCCGGTGCCCTCGACGCCGGTGAGATGCGTGGAGGTCGACAACGCCGACCACATGTACCTTGCCGGAAGGACCTGCATTCCAACGCACAACAGCACTCTTGGCCTGGATTTCGCGAGATCCGCCGCCATCAAGCACGGCATGACCACTGTGGTGTTCTCGCTGGAAATGTCGCGCAACGAGATCACGATGCGCCTGTTGTCGGCCGAGGCGCGGGTGGCGCTGCACGCCATGCGGTCGGGCACGATGACCGATGACGACTGGGCGAAGCTGGCCCGGCGGATGGGCGAGGTGGCCGAGGCGCCGCTGTTCATCGACGACTCGCCCAACATGTCGATGATGGAGATCAGGGCCAAGTGCCGTCGCCTCAAGCAGCGCAACGACCTGCGGTTCGTCATCATCGACTACCTGCAGCTGATGTCCTCGCCGAAGAAGACCGAGAGCCGCCAGAACGAGGTCTCCGAGATCTCCAGGGCCATCAAGCTCCTCGCCAAGGAGCTGGAGGTCCCGGTGATCGCGATCTCCCAGCTCAACCGTGGCCCCGAGCAGCGAACGGACAAGAGGCCCATGGTGAGCGACCTTCGCGAGTCAGGGAGCATCGAGCAGGATGCGGACATGGTCATCCTGCTGCACCGGGAGGACGCCTACGAGCGCGAGTCGCCCAGGGCGGGTGAGGCCGACCTGATCGTGGCCAAGCACCGTAACGGCCCCACCGCGACGGTCACCGTGGCGTTCCAGGGCCACTACAGCCGTTTCGTCGACATGGCTCCCCACTAGACCTCGCCGTAGGGGGGCCGCGACCGGTGAACCGTTCCGCATGGCGTGCCCCCACGTGCCGGAGGGATCTGGAGGGACCCGCCCCAGACGGCGGCATTCTCAAATGGCGCGCAGGCCACGGTCGGTGAAGGCGATCAGCCACTCGAAGCTTTCCTCGATGTCCGCGCTCATCTGGAAGCCGTGGGCCGCCTGCAGGGTGGCGAAGCCGTGGCAGAGGCTGCGAAGCATGCGCAGGGCGTGATCCATGTCGGCCTCTCCGATCTCGTAGCCGCGCAGCACCGCCCTGAACGTGCCGAGCGATCGCTGAGCCGCGGTGATCAGCGGATCGTCCGGATCGGACGGTTTCAAGCCGATCGTCGCGGCGTACCGGCCGGGGTGATTCAGGACGAAGGCGCGGAAGGCGTGCGCCGCGGCCGCCAGGGCGTCACGACCCGCGTATCCCTGGATCGCGCCGCCGATGGCGTCGGCGACCTCGTTCAGAGCCAGGACCGCGATACGACGGCTGAGGTCTTCCTGTCCGCTCACGTGCTTGTAAAGGGAGGGGGTGCGCACGTTCAGTCGTTCGGCCAGCAACCCCATCGTCAGGTTGGCGAGGCCCACCTCGTCGGCGAGGGCGGCACCGGCCGCGACCACGGTCGCCGGGTCCAGACCGGCCCTAGGCACGAGCGGCGTCCGAGCGGAGGAAGGCGAGCGTGAGCGAGACCACCTGGTCGGGGAACTGGTCGTGCGGGTAGTGCCCGGCGCCCTCGATCATCTCAAGGCGGCCGAGGCCGGAGGGCAGGTCCTCGATGATCGCCGAACCTTCGGCGTGCGGATCGGCCCAGTCGGGGTCGAGCGTGCCCATCACGACGAGGACCGGGCAGCGGATGTTGCCGAGCTGTGCGCCGGCGTCGGTCGGGGCGCTGCGGCCCATGGCCTGCAGGGCCTTCATCCGGCCCGGCTCGCGCATCAGGGAGTCGACGCGGCCGATCCGCTCGGCCCAGTGGGCCGGCTTCGCGCCGGGGTAGGCCACCTCGAGGTACGAGCGCCAGAGCCGCACGCTGCCGAACACAGCGGTGCCGAGCAGCCGCAGCATGCCCTGCCGGAAGCGTTTCGTCCGCAGGTCGCCGACGCGGATCGACTGCTTGCGGGTGAACGGCGCCAGCTCGACGACCGCGGTGATCAGCGATGGCTCCTGCGCCGCGGCGATGGTGGCGGCACCGCCGGAGAACGAGTGGCCGACGAGCACGGCCGGACCGCCCAGGTGACGGATCACGGCGAGCAGGTCGCCGGCGGCGGCGGTGCGGCTCCAGGACGGCCAGTCGACGCTGGACTCGCCGCAGCCGCGCAGATCGACCGCGGCGACCCGGTATCCCGCCGCCGCCAGCGACGGGATCATGGCGCGGTACGCGGCGCGGCTGTCGCCCATGCCGTGAGCGAGAACGATCAGCGGGCCGGATCCGGTCACCTCGTAGGCGATCGTGCCGCCGTCGACGGCGAGGTGTTCGGTCATGTCATCCTCCGGGTTTGGCTAATAAAGTTAGCTAAAAGCTAATACGGTTAGCCGAACTTGTCAATGACGAGACCCTGGAAGCCTGTTCGACCGGTCTCCGTCGGCATGTCGCGTGCCGCGGCCGTTGGGGTTCAGGGCGCGGGCGATGCCTCGCGAGCCGACGGTCTACCCGGTGCCGATCGACGGCGAGCCTGGTCGTCTTCTCCGGACCTCCAGGCCTCCGGACCTGCTCGGGCCGGAAGGGGCACGCACTCTGACCCGCCGGGACGGTTCGCTGCACCGTCCGGCCGAGCCGCCGGGCGATGTCCGGCTACCGCCGATGCCGATGGGTGCGCGGTTCCGGCTTGACGTGAACCAAGGTTGAGGTACGAACCTGTTCGTACGGCGCCGCGAGGGCGCGGACAGACCCACTGTGACCAGCAAAGGACCGTCATGCCCGAAGAGCAGATCCGGTTAGCGGTGATCGTCGGCAGTGTCCGCGAAGGGCGGCTCGGCCCGACCGTCGCGGAGTGGTTCGCGGGCCGGGCCCGGCGGCACGAGAGCCTGGACGTCGATGTCATCGACCTTGCCGAGACCCCTCTGCCGATGGTGATGCCCCGCTTCGGGGCCGCGCCCGCCGCGGAGGTGGCGCGGGCTCTGGGGGTGCTCACCTCGCGGCTGGCCAGAGCCGACGCGTTCGCCATCGTGACGCCCGAGTACAACCACAGCTTTCCGGCCTCGTTGAAGAACGCCATCGACTGGCACGACCGGCAGTGGCACGCCAAACCAGTTGGTTTCATCTCCTATGGCGGCATCTCCGGTGGCCTTCGAGCGGTCGAGCAGCTCCGCCTGGTCTTCGCGGAGCTGCACGCGGTCACCATCCGAGACACCGTCAGCTTCCACGGCGCCCGGAGGAATTTCGACGACAAGGGGGAGCCGGTCGACCCGCAGGGCTACGACGGCGCGGCCAAGGTCCTGCTCGACCAGCTGACCTGGTGGGCGCGGACGCTGCGTGAGGGAAGGACCGCCCGCCCTTACGTCACCTGAGCCGAGGGGGACGGTAGGTCAGGGGATCAGGACGATCTTCCCGGTGGTGCGGCGGGTCGACAGGAGTTCGTGCGCCTTCGCCACCTCGGCCAGCGGCAGTGTCTGATCCACGTGAACCCTGAGCCGTCCCGACTCCGTCAGCGCCGTCAGCCGCGACAGGTCGGCCGCCGAGGGACGCACACTCACCACCGCGAGCCGTATGCCCAGCTCGGCCGCGCGTTCCGGCGTGATGCCGAGGTTGCGTCCCAGCGCTCCGACGAGCAGGCCGCCGGGCTTGAGCGTGGCGGCGGAACGTTCTCCGTACTCGCCCCCCACCAGATCGAACACCACGTCCACCGGCTCGGTCTCCGTGACGAAGTCGACGGCGGTGTGGTCGATCGGGGTGTCCACGCCGAGCCCGCGCAGGAAGTCGTGCTTGGCGGCACGGGCGGTGCCGGTGACGTGCGCCCCGAGGTACGCGGCGATCTGGACGGCGAGGTGGCCGACCCCTCCCGCGGCGGCGTGAACGAGCACCCGCTGCCCCTCGTCGAGGCGGGCGATGCCGACCAGCGCCTGCCAGGCGGTGAGCCCGGCGAGCGGGAGTCCTCCCGCCTGCTCCACGGGCAGGGGCGCGGGCCTGTGGACGATCTCGTTGGGCGAGGCGAGCACGTAGTCGGCGTAGGCGTTGCCGGCGTCGGGGAAGGCGAGCAGGCCCAGAACCTCGTCACCGGGGGCGAACGCGGACACGCCGGGTCCCGTGGACTCGACCGTGCCCGCGACGTCCCAGCCGAGGGTGAAGGGCGGCGGGCCGAGCAGTGGGATGAGCCCGGCGCGGACCACTTCGTCGACCGGGTTCACCCCGGCGGCGCCGACCTTGATCAGGACCTGTCCGTGATCCGGCTCCGGCCGGTCGACCTCGGCGACATCGAGTACGGAAGGGGCGCCGACGGCGGACTGGGTGATGACACGCATCGTGATCTCCTCTGAAGGGAAGTTTGTCGAGATCAATCTCCCTGGAGTCGGTATCTATATGGAAGAAGGCACCTTTTAGCGATATAGGTACCTTATGGAAACCACTTCTCACCTGCGAGATCACGGCGCCGTCAACGCGTACCTGAAGGAGTGCGGCTCACGGAAGGTCCTGGAGGCGATCGCGAACAAGTGGACCTGCCTGCTGGTGGACGCCCTGCGGGACGGTCCGGTCCGGTTCGGCGTGCTTCGCCGCAGGCTCGATGGGATCACCCAGAAGAGCCTCACCCAGACATTACGGAACATGGAACGCGACGGGATGGTGATCCGCACGATCTACCCGACGATCCCGCCCCGGGTGGAGTACGAGCTCAGCATGCTGGGGCACAGCGTGGTCGCGCTGATGGAGGGCATCAAGAGCTGGTCGGAGAAGCACGTGGCCGAGATCATGACCGCTCGCGAGCGCTACGACCTCCGTGCGGCCGAGGAGCCCAGACCGGTCCGGACGAGCTGAGCGGACCCGGCGTTCGTCCGCGGGGCGAGCGTGCGCGGCCCCTGGACGAACCGAGCGGATCTCGGCCCGTCCAGGACCCGGGCGTGCGCGGTCCCCGTCCGGGATCCGGGCCCGCCGCCGGTCACCACGCGCGGCGGCGCCCGCCACGCGGAACGAACTCCGTGTGGCGGGCGCCGTCGTCTCCGGGGTCACGGGTGGTCTGTGACGACCGTGGATCCCCTCCGCGTCCCGGACTCACCGCCGCGGCGCGATCCCCGGACGTCGGTTCACCAGCCGCCGCCGGACCTGTAGAGCTGACCGCGCACCGCGCCGCCGCCGAACTCGGTGGTGTGCAGGTTGGTGTACCAGTTCTTCGGGTTCTTCTTGATGCCCCGGGCGATGTCGGGCTTCACCGACGCGGTGCCCGCGATCCCGGTGACGCCCTTGGGCAGGCCGTTCGAGTCGGCGAAGAAGTCGATCACGACATCGCCGTTCTTGCCCTTCTTGCCCCGGTGGATGTGCCCGTTGGTGGGGGCGGCGAGCTTCTCCCAGATGGTGGCGTAGTAGACCTTCGAGCCCTTGATGCCGACGAGCCATTCGGCGCGACCGTTCGGGTCGCCGACCTTCTTGCCGGGGACCGGGACCTCCTGGCGGCCATCGGCGTTGGAGTGGTAGACGGGACGCACGCCGGCGGCGAGCACGTTGGACAGGTTGGTCGGGCTGATCCTGTGCATCTGGGCGCGTACCGCGCCACCCGGGAACTCGGCGGTGTGCAGGTTGAGGTACCAGTTCTTCGGGTTCTTCCTGATCCCCGCCAGCAGGCCGCCGTCGTTGATCCTGACGCTGCCGAGGATGGCCTTGCTGCCGCCGGGCAGGGCCTCCATGAAGAAGCCGACCTTCACGTCGCCGTTCTTGCCGGCCTTGCCCTGGTGGATGTGGAACGCGGTGGGGGTGTCCGTCCCTTCCCACCGTACGGCGTAGGAGACCTCGTTGCCGCGGATGCGGACCACGGCGACGGCCTTGCCGTCCTTGTCACCGACGGCGGGACCGCCGCTGGTCGGCACCTCGTTCTTGCCGAGCAGGGTGCCCGCGAAGTAGGCGTCCGCAGTGCTCGCGGTGCCGGACGGTGTGGCCGCGGTCGTGCCGGCCTGCGCGACCGGCGCGAGGGTCGCGGAGAGTGCCGAGAGCATGGTCGCGGCGATGGCCACGCCGGAGACGGTGAGGGTGCTGCGCATGGACCGCTTGGACATCGTGGACCTCTCGTAGCTGTAAGGGGCTGCTGCGTTCTTCAGCCGGTTGTACGGCGCTACGCCCGACGATGGTTCAACATTCAAATACGTAAAAATACGCAGAGGGAAACGGCCGGGAAAAAGCCCTCCCGCAGAACGGGAGGGCTAAAATGCCCGGTCAGACCGCGACGGTGAGCAGCGTGTCCCCGCCGTTCGTGCGCACCTCGAAGTGGTCTATCCCCGCAGGTCCCCAGGCGACCCCGCCGTGCACGTAGAGCGGTTCCGGGGAGCCGGGAACCCCGTATCCCCGCTCGGGCACCGCCCATCCGGTGACCACACGCCGCTCGCCGGTCGGGGAGACGGCGACCAGTTCGCACTCCAGCGGCCCCTTGACGCCCTTGAGCTCCAGGACGGCGTGGGTGCCCCAGCCCTTCGCCTCCAGCACCAGGCCGCCGGTGACCCCGGAGGCGCCCTTACCGGCGAGCGGGGTGCCTGTCCGATACGCCTCTTCCGCGGGACCGTGCGCGGAGTGACCGACGGGGACGCTGCCACCCTCGCCGGAGATCGCGGTGCCCGCCGCGATCCCTCCGGCGACAAGGGTGACGGCCGCGGCGGCGCCGATCACGAACGTGCCCCTGCGGGCACGCCGGTCGGCCGTCCTGCGGCGGCGCAGCAGGTTGACCACCTCGGTGGGATTTCCCTCGCCGGCACCCGCGACGTCGTCCCTGAGGGGACCGATGCCGGCGAGCGCGTCCGCCACCCCCGACAGCTCCCGGAGCTCCGCGGTGCAGGACGGACAGGTGGCGAGGTGGTCGGAGAAGGCCGTCCGGTCGGGCTCCCCGAGGATGCCCAGGGCGTACGCGCCCACATCGGTGTGCTCCACCCGCGAGGTCATGCCGTCACCCCTCTCTCCTCAAGGGCGACGCGCAGCGCGCGGAGGGCGTAGTACGCCCTCGACTTCACCGTGCCGACGGGGATGCCGAGCGCCTCGGCGGCGTCGTTCACCGACCGGTCGCGCAGGACGGTCTCGTTGAGGATCTCGCGATGGGCGGGGGACAGCGAGTTGAGCGCGTCCGACACGACGACCTGTCGCAAAAGATCTTCCATCTGATCGGGCATGGGCACACTCTCCAGTGGTCCCTCACCCGCCTCGTGGGGACGCGCGTCCTTACGGCGTTGGTCATCGATCACGATATGTCTGGCGACCGTCGCGAGCCAAGGCATCAGGGACGACGCGTCGGCGTCGAACCGGTCCGCGCTGCGCCACGCGCGCACCATGGTCTCCTGCACCACGTCCTCGGCCCACTGCACGTCGCCACGGGTGAGCCGTACGACGAAGGAGAGCAACGGCCGACGGTACGTCCGGTACAGCTCCGCGACGACCAACTCGTCGTCGGGGGCGTCGACCGGTCGCAGGCGATGGGAGCGGCGCGGCCGGTCACCGGACCGGGAGGAGGCTTTCACGATGGGGTCTTCTCCGGGGGAATCGGCCGACAGGGAGGTACAGGCGCCTTGCCGGGTCACCACGCGCTTCCCGCGGTTCGCGCCGGGCGGCCGTGACCGGAGCGCGGGGTGGCGTCGCCCGCCGCTTCGCGGTCGCGGATGCCGGGCTGCGGTTCCGCGATCACGGCTGTGCTCGCTGGAACGGGCCGCCACAGGGCGTCCATGATCACGCTGTGCCCTCCCCGGTTCGGGCGCCGGACGTTTTCCGGTGTCGGCAGGCAGTACGTCGCCGGATCCCCGCGGGTTCAACGGATCATGTGGTTTTCCGATTGTCAGCCGAAAAACCTTCGCACCAGGGGTGAAAGCAGGCTGATTTCCGGTCGCGGCACCACTCCGACAGGACATGCGGGCCGGCCGCTCTCCCGAGGTGCGCGAGCCGCCGGGGACGGGCCTCCCGACGGGAAGGTCAGATCTTCCACGACTACGGCCGTCAAGTGGCCGGGTCTCCTGGAGCGTACCGCTCAGGCCGCGGCACGCCGGGAGGGCGGGCCGCGGCGATGTCACAGGACCGGACGGACGTGGGTGACGAGACGGCCACCGTCGAAGACGTGAATGGCGATCTGCGGCGGCAGGTCGTAGTCGACGGGGATCGGGATGTCGAGCTCCTGGCTGAGCCGCAGCGTGGAGACGACCCCCGGCGCCACCGAGAGCGGCAGGCCCGCGAAGACGGTGCTCGCCGCGGTGTGGGCGTGGCCGGTGATGACGGAAACCACCTGCGGGTGCCGCCGTACGACCGCTTCCAACCGCTCGGGGTTCCGTAGCCGGATCCCGTCGACGTACGGGATGCCCAGGGACACCGGCGGGTGGTGCATGCCGACGAGGGCCGGGGTGTCCGGAGCCTCGGCGAGCACGCCGTTCAACCAGGTGATCGTCTCGTCCTCCAGGAAGCCCTCGGGCCGCCCGGGGACGCTGGAGTCGCACAGCGCGACGGTGAGCCCGTTGAGCCTGAGGACCTGGTTGACCGGCCCGTTGCCGCCCTCGTCGAGGCCGAGCAGGGCCTTGCGGAACGCCGGACGGGCGTCGTGGTTACCGGGGCAGACGATCGTCGGATGGCGCGTGGTCAGCAGCTCACGCGCGATCTCGTACTCCTCGATCAGGCCGTTGTCGGCGATGTCGCCGGTCACCACGACCGCGTCCAGGGGACCGGGGAGGTTCTCCAGGTGTCGCATGACGGATCGGGTCCTGTCGATGCTGCGGGGAGAACCGTCGATGTGGACGTCACTTACGTGCGCCAGGATCAGCATCAGTCAAGAGTGACATATCCGGCTTCCCATCGCTGGGCATCCGGAGCGCCGAGCAGGAACGCACCGGGCGGGGAAAGCCGGTGTGAACAGGAGAAGCCGGGGTCCGTCCCTGCCCCTCGCGTGGGACGGACCCCGGCGGACCGTAGGCCGCACCGGCTACTCCCAGCGAAAGAACCGCGCCGCCAGCCCGCCCATGACCAGCACGGTCGCCACCATCACCACCAGGTGCAGCGGCTGCGGCGCGTGTCCCGCCCACGTGGCGCGGAGCGCGTCGGCGAACGGCGCCATGGGCAGGAAGTCCCCGATCCGTCGCACCAGGTCGGGCATCAGCTCCCGGGGAATCCACATCCCCGCCATGAACAGCAGCGGGAACATCAGCAGCGAGCCGATGCCCGGCGCCACCTTCGCGTTGGGCGCCACGGCGGCGATCAGCAGTCCCAGGCTCAGCATCGAGGCCGTGCCGAGCACGAACACCCCCGCGAAGGCGAGCGGGCTCCTGGGCAGGATCGACCCCAGGACGAGATGGCCCGCGCCGACCAGAAGGACGGTGGCGACGATCGCCACCACGAGGTTGTTGGCGAGCTGGGCGACCAGCAGCCGGATCGGATGGACAGGGGTGGTGGACATCCGGCGCAGCACGCCGCTCTCCCGGTAACTCACCAGCGTCGCCGGCAGGACGGTCAGCGCCATCGTCACCACCGCGAGGATCACCATCATGCCGGGCAGCTGCGTGTCGATGACCCGCTCCCCGCCCAGCTCGGGGGTCGCCTCCCGGAAGCCGGGGATCTGCCCCAGCGCGATCAGGAGGGCGAGAGGCAGCAGCATCGCGAAGATCGGGCTGCCCGGGTCCCGCAGGAAGAGCTTGGCCTCGGTCAGGAGCATCTTGTTCATGAGGAGATCTTCTTTCCGGTGAGGCTGAGGAAGGCGTCGTCGAGGGTGGCCTGCTCCACGCGCAGGTCGGTGGGTACGACATTCGCGGCGGCGAGGGCTGTCGTGACCGCGAGGAGCAGGTTGCCGGTGCCGGTGACCGCGACCTGCCCGCCGCTGCGGCTCACCCCGGTGACCTCGGGAAGGGCTTCGAGCCTGGTGTCGTCGAGCGGCCCTGACAACCGGAACCTGACGGTCTGCCGCCCGCCGACCCTGGCGATGAGGCCGGACGGGGTGTCCATCGCGACCACCCGGCCGGAGTCGATCAGGGCGAGCCGGTCGCAGAGCCGCTCGGCCTCCTCCATGAAGTGCGTGACGAGCAGGATCGTCACGCCGTCCTCGCGGATCCGCTCGATGAGCTCCCAGGTGTCGCGGCGGGCCTGGGGGTCCAGGCCGGTGGTCAACTCGTCCAGGATCGCCACGCGGGGGGTGCCGACCAGGGCCAGCGCGATCGAGAGCCGCTGCTGCTGGCCGCCGGAGAGCTTGCCGTAGGGGGTGTCGCGCTTGTCGGCGAGCCCGACGCGCTCCATCAACTTCACCCAGTCCGCGGGCCTCCGATAGAAGGAGGCGTACAGGTCGAGTGCCTCCCACACCTTGAGTTTCTCCGGCAGTGCGGAGCTCTGCAGCTGGACTCCCAGCTGTTCCCTGAGTTCGGTGCGGTGCAGGCCTCCGAGCACGTTGACGGTGCCGGAGTCGGGGACGCGCAGGCCCGCGACGCACTCCACGGTGGTCGTCTTGCCGGCGCCGTTGGGGCCGAGAACTCCAAAGATCTCGCCCTCCTCCACGGTGAACGAGACGTCGTCCACCGCGAGTTGGTCGCGGTACCGCTTGCGGAGGTTGCTGACCTCGATGACCTTCATGCTCACCGACGCTACGAGCCGCGCCGCACGCGGAGAATCCGTCTACACCCCCGGCGGGGGCGGGCCAGGCACCCGAGGGGGGTGTGGCTACCCCCACCCCCGCAGGGCACCCTCCACCACTGGGCACATATTGGACGTATCACCGACACTTGACCCATGAAGACGTACGCGGTGACGGTCGGCAGGGCACTCGTCCTGGGAGCGATGGCGCTGCTGGACGCGGCCCTCGTCGTCGTGATCCTGGTCACGTCCTTACTGACGTTCGGGCTGGGAATGATCTTCTTCTTCCCCCCGATGGTCCGGCTGCTCAGGTTTCGCACGGGGGTGGCGAGGAGGCTGACCGGCGGGTGGCTCGGGATCGCGGTGCCGGTCCCCTACCTGCCGTCCCCGCTGCCGGTGCGTCCCCAGCCCGACGGCTGGTACCGCTACGAGCGCCAGCTCTACAAGACACCGCGGTGGCCCGACTGGAACAACCGCCTGAAGTGGATGTTCGGCGACCCGGCCACCTGGCGGGACGGGCTCTGGGTCTTCTTCAACCCGCTGGCCGGTGCACTGCTGCTGCTGCCTCTCCTCCTGGCCGGGTACGCCCTCCTCACGTTCCGGTCCGATCTTCCCGCGGCCGGCTCACCGCTCCTGGCGCTCGCCGCGGCCCTCACGCTGCTCACGACGCCCGTCTTGCTGCGGGGGTACGCGCGGTGGAACCACCTGCTGCTGTCGCCCACGGCCAAGGCCGTGCTCACGGCGCGGGTCCAGCGACTCGACCAGGCACGCCTGGCGACGGTCGACTCCCAGGCCTCCGAGCTGCGAAGGATCGAGCGCGACCTGCACGACGGGGCGCAGGCGAGGCTCGTCGCGATGGGCATGACGCTCGGCGCGGTCGAGGAGCTGATGGACAAGGACCCCGCGGCGGCCAAGGCCCTGCTCGGCAAGGTCAGGGAGGCATCCTCCACGGCGCTCGTCGAGCTGCGCGACCTCGTCAAGGGCATCCACCCTCCGGTCCTGGCCGAGCGCGGCCTCGGCGATGCCGTGCGGGCCCTCGCGCTGGACAGCCCGCTGAAGGTCATCGTCACCGTGGACCTGGCCAGTCGCCCCGACTCGCCCGTGGAGTCGGCCGCCTACTTCTCGATCAGCGAGCTCCTCACCAACGCGGCCCGCCACGGCGGCGCCGAGCGGGTGTGGATCGACATCAGCAGCAACGACCGCGCGCTGCGGGTGGTGGTCACCGACGACGGCTCGGGGGGCGCCGACCCGTCCCTGGGCAGCGGTCTGCGCGGCATCGAGCGCAGGCTGGCGGCCTTCGACGGGGTGCTCGTGGTCAACAGCCCGAAGGGTGGCCCGACCACCGCCACGTTCGACCTGCCCAACGCCCTTTCGGGGGAGGGCGGGCCGGACCGCAAATCGTCTTTGCCCCGAGGCAAGGCGATCATCGTCGGGATCTGCTGGGGGCTCGGCTGGCTCCCGCTCTTCCCGCAGGGGCTGGTAGCGATGTTCATGAAGATCTTCGATGCCGAGGAGCGCAGCTGGGTTCTCGCGCTCTACCTGCCCGAGTCCCTGCAGTGGCCGTTGATCGTCTTCAACATCCTCCTGGGCCTGTCCATGTACACCGCGGGCACGCTCATCCCCGCCATACACACCCGCCAGCAGCGGCTGGCGGAGGTCCTGCCGGCCCGCCTATGGTTGGACCGATGCTGAGAGTCGTCATCGCCGAAGACCTGTATCTCCTGAGGGACGGCCTGGTCCACCTGCTCCAGGCCCACGACTTCGAGGTGGTGGCGGCCGTCGAGTCGGGGCCGGAGCTGCTGGGAGCGCTGACCGGGCTGCGACCCGACGTCGCGGTGGTCGACGTTCGCCTTCCGCCCACGTTCACCGACGAAGGGCTCCAGGCCGCGCTGGCGGCGCGCCGGGCCATCCCCGGTCTGCCGGTGCTCGTGTTGTCCCAGCACGTCGAGCAGCTGTACGCGCGAGAGCTCCTCGCCGACGGCTCGGGTGCGATCGGCTACCTCCTCAAGGATCGGGTCTTCAACGCCGAGCAGTTCGTCGACGCGGTCCGCCGGGTGGCGGCGGGGGGCACCGCGATGGACCCCGAGGTGATCGCGAAGCTGCTGGCGAGCACCGCCAGGCACCAGCCGCTCGGCGCGCTCACCCCACGCGAGCGCGAGGTGCTGGAGCTGATGGCCGAGGGCCGCTCCAACGCGGCGATCTCCCAGCGGCTGTTCCTCAGCGAGAGCGCGGTCGGCAAGCACACGGCCAGCATCTTCGCCAAGCTCGACCTCGCACCCTCCGACGACGACAACCGTCGCGTGCTCGCCGTCCTGACCTACCTCAACGCCGCCCGCGGCTGACTCACCTCGACGCGATCTCCCCTGACGTCCGCGCGGTCGACCTGCCGAGCCCGTTCCCGGCGAGCACGTCGCGCACCGACGAGCCGGCTCATCTCGGCGCCCGCGTGGACGATCCGCTTTTCTTCGGCCGGGTACCGGTTCTGTCGGTCTCAGCGGATAGCGTGCTGTTGAAGTACGGCTTCCGCGCCCGGTGTGCCGTTCGGGACGAAGGGATGATCAGGTGAAGTTCCAGGTTAACCGTGATGTCCTGGCCGACGCCGTGGCCTGGGTGGCCCGGGTGCTGCCGAACCGACCGGCGATCCCCGTCCTGTCCGGCCTGCTCCTGGAGGCCGACGACGGCGACCTCGTGCTGTCGGCCTTCGACTACGACGTCTCCGCCCGCGTCTCGATCGAGGCCGTCGTGGCGGAGCCGGGCCGGGTGCTGATCCCGGGCCGGATCCTCGCGGAGATCACCCGCAGCCTGCCCGGCGAGGTGGTGGAGGTCCTCACCAGCGGCTCCGAAGCGGTTCTGACCTGCGGAAGCGCGGAGTTCGGCCTGCTGACCATGCCGGTCGAGGACTTCCCCTCCCTGCCCGAGATGCCGCCGAAGATCGGCGCGGTCGGCGGTGTGGTCTTCGCGAGCGCGGTCAATCAGGTGGCCCCGGCGGCGAGCCGCGACGAGAGCCTCCCCATGCTGACCGGCATCCGGGTCGACATCTCCGGTGACGACGTGACCATGGCCGCCACCGACCGCTATCGCATCGCGGCCAGGGAGTTCGACTGGCGCCCGGAGACGGCCGGCACCACGGCCGCCGCGATGGTGCCCGCGCGGGTGCTCGTCGATGTGGCCAGGTCGCTGCGCGGCGGCGAGGTGTCGGTCGCGCTGGGCGACGGCGTGGCAGGTTTCGAGAGCATCGGCCGGGCCACCACGGTCCGCCTGCTCGACGAGCAGTTCATCGACTATCGCTCGCGGCTCACCGACGACTGGTCGATCAGGGCCGACCTGCCGGTGACGCCGTTCATCGACGCGATCAAACGGGTCGCGCTGGTCGCCGAGCGCAACACCGCGGTCCGGCTCTCCTTCGCCCAGGGGCAGGTCCTCATCCAGGCGGGCGGTGGTGACATCGGCCGGGGCACCGAGGTCGTCGACGCGGAGATCTCCGGTGGCGACATCCAGATCGCCTTCCAGTCCCAGTTCCTGCTCGACGGCCTGCACGGGGTCGAGACCGAGCTCGTCAGGCTCAACATGGAGTCACCGAGCCGACCGGCCCTCATCACGGAGGTTCCCGGCGATGCCGACCCCGCTTTCCGCTACCTCGTGATGTCCCTGCGCCTCACCTGATCGGACCCTGCCGCCGGCCGCGCCGTTTCGAGACGAGTGCTCGATACGAGCGCTCTCCGCGTCCGTCCCGAACCCATACCGGCCTCTCCTGCCGGGTGCCCTCGCGCATGTCAGGCGCTCTCATGTCGCGGGGGGGGGCCCGCCCCCGGGGGGGGGGGCGGGGCCGGGGGGGGGGGGGGCCCGGGGGGGGGGTGGGGTGAGGCGGCAACA
>NZ_JBIAZS010000010.1:0-116075 GCF_042899335.1 Streptosporangium sp. NPDC000095 | reverse complement strand
CCCACCCCGCCCGCCCGGCGGGGGCCCCCCCCCTCGGGGGGGCCCCCCCCCGGGCCCGCCCCCCCCCCCGGGGGGGGGCGGCCCCCCGCGACATGAGAGGAAGAGACAGGGGTCAGAGAGGGAGCTCCTGCTCCTCCGTCAGGGCGATCAGGATGTGCTCCATGCACGCGTGGCCCGCGCGCTCGGCGGCGGCGGCGTCACCGACGGCGATGGCGCGGGCGATCGCCTCGTGTGGGATGTACGTGCTGTTCAGGGTGCTGTTCAGCGAGGTTCCCGCGGCGGTGATGCTGGCACGCAGCGCCGCCGAGAAATCCTCGTAGAGATCGATCAGCACCAGGTTGTGGGTGGCTCGGACGACCGCCATGTGGAAGGCGAGGTCGGCCTCGACGAACGCGTCGGGCTCTCCCAGCTCCCAGGCTCGCTCCCGCTCGGCCAGCGCCGCCTCGATAGCGGCGATGTCGGCGTCGGTGCGCCTGGTGGCGGCCAGTCTGGCGGCCTCCACCTCCAGCGCGCGTCGCACCTCCAGGATTTCGAGCTGCTCGGCGGTGCGCAGCCGCCGCAGCATGGCCCCGGAGAGCTCGCTGGTGGCACGGACGTACGTCCCGTCGCCCTGGCGGCACTCCAGCAGGCCGGCGTGGGTGAGGGCGCGCACCGCCTCACGCACGGTGTTGCGCCCGACCCCCAGTTGCTCGGCGAGCACGGTCTCGGTAGGAATCTTCGCGTGCATCTGCCAGGAGTTAGAAGTGATCTGCTCCTTGAGTTGATCGATCACTTGGTCGACGAGGGATGCTCGCTGCGCCGTACGCAGACTCACCGTCCGCCTCCTCCGGAGAAACCAATCATCCTACGAATCAATGACTGGTAGACCCTAGTTATTCCGGAGGCGCAAAAACAAATCTGGAACTCCAGGAGCGGGAACGTCTTAACGGACCAGCGCCGAATCGACCGTCACGCCCACCATCGCATCGCGCACTCCGGCAGCCTCAAGAGCCTTACGATACGCACCGGTCTGCTCTTCGACCACACCGGCCTGACCGTACAGGTCTCCGAGGTCACGCCAGACCCGGGCGGCCTCCCGGCCGGTAAAGGAGAACTCGTGCCGGACGTCGCTCAGCGACAGCTTCGCGGTGTCCAGGGCCATCGTGGCCTCGACGTCGTGACCCCGGGAGAGCGCGGCGCGGGCGAGAACCAGCTGCGCGGTCGCCCCGATGGGACCCGCCTGGCCGTCCAGCATGTCGAGAGCGGTTCTGGCCAGGGTGACCGCACCCTGGGCGTCGTCGACCCCCAGCTGGACGTGGGCGCGTACGACAAGGCTCCTGGCGTGTTCCTGGGCGTGCTCGGGGAATACGGCGAAGACCTCACTCGCGGCGGTCGCGAGCTCGCGGGCCTCGTCGAGCGGCTCGTCACCGGTGGAGGCGGCGAGACGCGCCCAGCCCATCGCGACGAGGGCGAGCTGCGAGGCCATCCGCGCCGGGCGTCCGGTCGCGATCGCGTCGTCGGCGAGACGAACGGCGAGCGCCGAGTCCTCACCGTCGGCGGCGGTGACGCTCGCCCGCCAGAGGGCGTGGATCTCCGCGGTGCGGTTGACCGCGGCGGGGACACCGTTGACCGAGAGGATGTTCCGAACGTAGGACATGCTCGGCGAGTCGGCCTCTCGAGTGCCGGTGATCTCCATCAGGGAGACGGCCAGCTCGACGGCGATCTCTCCCTGCGACAGGGGCAGCCGGTTGACCTCGCCGAGCGCGTGGACGGCGAGGTCGCGGGCGCGAAGGATGTCTCCGGCGAGGAAGTAGCAGCGGCTCAGCGCGACCGCCAGCGGCAGGTCGGCCAGACGCTCGGGGTGGGCGGCCGCCTCGTGCCGGAGCCGCTCGAACGCCTTCACCGCCGGGCCGATCTCGCCCTGGACCTCCAGCGCGCGTGCGCGGCCGAACCGCGCGTGCGCGGCCAGCATGACGTTCTCCTCGCCGGCGACCTTCACGATCTCGCCGAAGCGGTCAGCCGCGACGGATGGGTCGCCGTGGAGGAGCTCCAGCTCCGCGTGGCGCAGGCCGAGTTCGGTGTCGATGCGTTGCCGCGGCTCGATCCCGTGCAGCAGGAACTCGGTGGTGCATCCCAGTCGCTCGGCGAGCAGACGGGCGACCACGGGGGTCGGCGTCCGCTTGCCGGACTCGATGAGGGAGACATAACTGTCGGAAAGGTCCGGCCCTGCGAGCTGGGCCTGGGACATGCGCCTGCTCAGGCGAAGTCCGCGGACGCGGTCACCGATGGTTCCCTGACTCGGCATCTGATCTCTCAGGGCGAAGGATGGTCAATGTTCCTCGCCATGATTGCATGAAGCTGCCGAATCAGGTAACCCCGAGTGAAAAATCCTCACCGGAAAGTGTCAACGGCTCCTGCGCCCTTGACATGGACGTCAGTCGTCCGAGTCGTTCCCTCCGGGGAAGAGCATCTGGCAGACCTCCAGATAGAGGGTCTCCGGGTAGGGGATGTAGTTGACTCTCGACAGCGCCTGGTCCTGACCGGCCGATTCCAGGACGAACTCGCCGTATCCCAGCATTCGGCCGAGAATCGAGCGCTGGAAACTCATGTCGGTGACCTTGCCGAGCGGCATCATGTCGACCTTGCGGGTGATCAGCCCGGTGGTGAGCAGCATCCGCTTGGAGGTGACGACGAAGTAGTCGACGGACCACTCGGCGACCTTCCAGACGAAGCGGATCAGCAGCAGCAGCCAGGCCCACCAGACGACGACGAGCACGCCGCCCCCGCCCTGGTCACCGAACCACTTGCTCAGCAGTCCCGCGAGGATCAGGCCGCCGAAGACCTCGGCGACCGCGCGAAGCAGCACGGCCGGGTGGCGCCGCACCATGATGACCTGGTGTTCGTGGGGGAGTAAGTAGCGGTTGACCGACGAGGGGGCGGAATCCCCGTGGGTCACGAGCCTCATGACAGATGTGAGACGAATTGGGCCAGAGAATCGGCCGCCGTGTAAACCGTGTCCATGGCACCCTTCACCGCACTGGCCGCGTCACCTGGTCGTGTGAACAGGTAAAACGCCACAAATCCAATGGAACCGTACGTTAGGACCTTCTTGACCTGCACCTTGGCCTCCTACTACCGCTCACCCACTGCACCCGCATATACATTACCCAGGGCCATGCCGAGGTAAAGCGCATCGGCCGATATCGATCGACGCGGTCTTGTAAGCGTCGCGAGGAACCCCTCGAAGGTCCTCGCGGAGCACCTACCGTCCGACGCACCCGCCATCCCCTGTCGCCCGCGTCACCCGCGCTCACTCGCGACCAGCGCGAGGACCTCAAGGTGCTTGCGGGCGATCCGTTCGACCAGCGCCGGATGGGCGTGACCGACGACCTCCAGCGCTCCGTAGTGGGCCGCCTCTATGCAGCGGGTCACCGTGGCCGCCGGATGGATCTCCGAGAACTCGTCCCTGAGCGCGGCACTGAAGTCCGCGTACGGGTCCGGCTCGGTGTCCGGGATGATTCGCTCGCTCATGGTTCTCCCTGGTGTGCGCCCGCGGCCTCGGCGGACCGGGGACACAGAAGAGATATCTTCGCCACGCTTCGTACCCGGACAACCGCATTATGTAACGGCCGGTGAGTAGAAGAACCATCCTTTAAGGGAAAAGGATGGTGCTGGAATTGCCGGGGCGGTTCCCGGAGCGTTCCGGCGGGCGCCGTACGGGGAGTGGCGGGCGGGGTGTCTCAGACGACGCCGTAGAGACGGTCTCCCGCGTCGCCCAGGCCGGGCACGATGTAGCCGTGCTCGTTCAGCCGCTCGTCCAGAGCCGCCGTCACCAGGCGAATCGGCCTGCCGGTGCCGGCGAAGACCTCGTCGAGATGAGCGATCCCCTCGGGCGCGGCGAGCAGGCACAGCGCGGTCACGTCGTCGGCGCCCCGGTCGAAGAGGAACTTGATCGCGGCGGCGAGGGTGCCACCGGTGGCCAGCATCGGGTCGACCACGTAGACCTGACGGCCCGAGAGGTCGTCGGGCAGGCGGGTGGCGTAGGTCTCCGCCTCCAGCGTGGACTCGTTGCGGATCATCCCGAGGAAACCCACCTCGGCCGTCGGCAGCAACCGGGTCATCCCCTCCAGCATGCCCAGCCCCGCGCGCAGGATCGGCACCACCAGCGGGTACGGGTGCGCGAGCCGCACACCTTCGGCGGGGGCCACGGGGGTTTCCACCGACCACTCGGTGACGCGGACCTGCCTGGTCGCCTCGTAGGCCAGCAGGGTCACCAGTTCGTCGGCGAGACGTCGGAAGGTGGGAGAGTCGGTGTTCACATCCCGCAGCGCGGTCAGCTTGTGAGCCACCAGGGGATGGTCGACGACCAGGGTTTCCATGGTGGTCAAAGGTATCCTGGACCGGCGGGCGGCGATGAGCCGGGGGACGACGGGCCACTCGTCGGACATCGCCCGCTCACTTCGGATTTGATCACAATTTGGTCGGAGAGGCCCACGTCGGTGCTTCGCTTCTGAAAGCATTGACCTCCGTAGAGAAAGCATTCGGTGGGGATGGCCATGTCAGACGAAGACTCACTGGACTTTGCCATCGTGATCTACCGCGAGGACGATCGCTGGGAGGCGGAGATGCTCCCGGTGGCGCTCACCTCCGACCTTGAGGGCCTCATCCACGCCCTGCGCCAGCAGCCGAGCACGAACGGCACGATTGGCCTTGTCGCCGTTGGGGATGAGTTCTTCGTGGCGCTACGGGTGTTCGGTGAGAGAGTCGAGGTTTTCCTCTCCGACATCGCCGCGTCCTGGGACTTCCCGCTCGCGCAGCAGGCGCTGGAATACCTGGACGTGCCGGTTCCCGACGAGGACGAGCTCGACGCGATCCTCCAGGACGAGGAGACGGCGCTCCCCGCGGGAGACCTCTCCATCTTCGCGGACCTGGGCCTCGACGAGATGGAGCTCGGCATCCTGTCAGGGGATATCGACCTCCTCCCCGAGGACGTCCTGTCGAGCATCGCCGCGCGGCTGGGGTTCTCCGAGCCGTTCGAACGCGCCATCGACTCTGTGTTCGGCTGACCTCGGGAGATCGGCCATGCCCTCCAGACCATCCAGCAGTGTGTTCTCCGCCGCCTTCGTCCGTACGGCGGACGGTTGGAACGGTGCGGAGATCGACCTCGGCGAGGCGGAGATCGTCGACGATCTCGGCGACGCCGTCCAGGAGCACCTGGGACTCACCGGTGACGAGCTCGCCCTGCTGTGCGTGGAGGTGGAGGACGAGTGGTTCGCGATCGTTCGATACCAGGGCGACCTGGAGCCGCGCACCTTCCTGTCCGACGCTCACGCGGGTCTCTCCGACGACCTGGGAGAGCTCTTCACCGAGCTCGCCGGGGTGGCGGTGGACAAGGACACCCCCGATCTGGGCGTGCGGCCCGCGGGTGACTTCGAGCTGCTGGAAGACCTCGGGCTGAGCTCCGAGGAGCTCGTCGAGCTCAGCATGGAGGAGGGCGCGCTGCCCGCGGACACGCTCTCGGTGATCGCCGAACGGCTGGCGTTCGGCGACGAGCTCGACCGGCTGCGGTGACGGGGCGCCGTGCCCGGCCCGGTGCCGACGAGCGCGCTGTGACCGCCGCGGATCCGCGCCTCACGGGCACGGCTTCGGGGACACCGGCCTGGCGCGGGCGTGCGACGACCGGTCGGGCGCCGGTGGGCGTACGCGCCGATTCGGCGCCGGGGGACGTGTGATGACCGGCCTGACACCGGTGGGCTACGTCCCGGAGATGAGGCTCGCGCTGGCGGAGGCGACCGAGGCCGGAGCCCGCGGAGACGTGCCGGTCGGCGCGGTCGTCCTCGGCCCTGACGGCTCCGTGCTGGCACGCGCGGGAAACGACAGGGAGTTCTCCGTCGACCCCACCGCGCACGCCGAGATGCTCGCCCTGCGGCAGGCGGCGAAGGCCCGCGGCCAGTGGCGGCTGAGCGGCTGCACGCTGGTGGTCACTCTGGAACCCTGCACCATGTGTGCGGGGGCCGCCGTGCTCGCCCGGGTCGATCGGGTCGTCTACGGCGCCGCGGACCCCAAGGGCGGCGCCGCGGGGTCGCTCTGGGACGTGCTCAGGGACCGCCGTCTGAACCACCGGCCGGAGGTGCTCGGCGGGATTCTGGCCGACGAATGCGCGGCGGTTCTCACCGAGTTCTTCACCGCTCGCCGGATGCGCGAGCAATAGCGGTTATCCGGTAAGCTGCTCCGCGGTGGAGTCGCCTAGTGGCCGAGGGCGCACGCCTCGAAAGCGTGTGATGGGGCAACCTATCCGTGGGTTCAAATCCCACCTCCACCGCCACAGAAAAAGCCCCCGGGGTGCGTGAGCGCCCCGGGGGCTTTTCGTATGTCCCGTCAGCTCTCGGCGGGCAGGTCCAGGACCCGGGCGTGCAGAACCGAGCGCTGGTGCAGGGCGGAACGCAGCGCCCGGTGCAGGCCGTCCTCCAAATAGAGGTCGCCGCGCCACTGGACCACGTGCGGGAACAGATCGCCGTAGAACGTGGAGTCCTTGGCGAGCAGGGAGTGGAGGTCGAGCACCGCTTTCGTGGTGATCAGGGTGTCGAGCCGGACCTGCCGCGGCGGTATCTGCGCCCACTCGCGATGCGAGAGGCCGTGTTCTGGATAGGGCCGTTCGTCGCCGACCAACTTGAAGATCACAGTACGTAGTTTAGGAGAGAATCCCGCCCTCCGCCGGGCGGGCTCCCATCGTCGCAGCTCACAGGCCTTTTTTAGATGCTGCCGGCGAAGGTGTCGCACCTGGCCGGGTCGCCGCTCTCGTAACCGGTGGTGAACCACTTGACACGCTGCGCTGATGTCCCGTGGGTGAAGCCCTCGGGGTTGACCCGCCCCTGGGTCCGCTCCTGGATGCTGTCGTCACCCACGGCCGAGGCCGCGCTGAGCGCCTCCTCGATGTCCGTCTTCGTGAACGGCTTCTCGAACAGGCCGGTCTCGTACGCGTTCTTGGCCCAGGCGCCCGAGTAGCAGTCGGCCTGCAACTCCAGCCGGACCGAGCCGCTCTCCGGCCCCTGCTGCGGGCCCTGCTGGGCCTTGGCGTTGGTGCCGAGGAGGTTCTGGACGTGGTGACCGTACTCGTGACCGATGACGTACGCCTGGGCGAAGGGGCCGCCCTTGGCGCCGAACTTGCTCTCCAGTTCCTTGAAGAAGCTGAGGTCCAGGTATACCTGGCGGTCGGCCGGGCAGTAGAACGGACCGACGGAGGAGTCGGCGGCGCCGCAGGCCGTGTCGACCTGGCCGGAGAACATGACGGTCTTGGCCGGCTCGTACCCCTGGACCGCCTTCGGCCAGTAGTCCTGGATGCTGTTGACCACGCCGACCACCCGGCACTCCTCGTTCTGGTCGGCGTCCTGCCCGGTCCTGCACTGGGCGGTGAGGTCGGAGCCCGTGCCCACCGGTGCCGGTTGGGAGGAGCCACCGGTGATGTCACCGGGGTTTATCCCGAAGATCAGGGCCACGATGAGCGCGATGATTCCCGCCGCGCCGCCGCCGATCGCGATACCACCCCCGGGGATCCTCCCCCCGCCGCCACGGCTCTCGACCTGAGAGCTGTCCAGCTGGGCGTCATCCTTGAAATCCATCGCCCGATGTCCCTTCGATCCGCTTGGGGCGCTTCCCCTGCCCTGGGAGTACCCCGACATGCCGGTGGCTGCGGGGAAGGTGATGGCTTATTGCGCTATATATCCGTATATCCCTTTTAGCTAAGCAAATTCGGACGGGAAAGCCGCAAGGGCCAGGCGCCAACGGACCGCTACCCCCGTCGGATCGCACGGTTGATGGCCGCGTCCACCGCAGTGCCGATGCGGCGCAACGCTGCCAGGTCATGGGGCTCGAGTTCGTCTATCAGATACTCGCGGACCGCTTTGACATGCCCTGGTGCCGCCGCTACGACCACCTGGTAGCCGGCCTCGGTCAGCGTCGCGACAGTACGCCTGCCGGAACCCGGAATCCGGGCTCGCTCAAGCAGCTCACGCTTCTCCAGCCGTCCGACGACGTGCGAGAGCCGTGACAGCGATGCTGACGTCCGGGTGGCCAGATCGCTCATCCGCAGGGTGCGTTCCGGCTCCTCGGACAGCACCGACAGCACCATGTACTCGAAGAACGTCAGTTGCGCTTCGCGCTGCATGCGTGCGTCCAGGGCGGCCGGCAGGCTGATCATGATCGCGGAGTTCGCCAGCCACGCCGCCAGCTCGTCGCGACTCAGCCAGCGCGTCGCGGCGGCAGGGTCGGCGGACTCCGCCGCTTCGGACGTTGTCGTCGCGGAGGCGTCGGTGTCGGCATCCGGTTCCGTCGCTCGTGCTGTGGTCTTGGCCATGCGGGCCACTCTACCGTCACTTGTTGACGCATCAAGTTCGGCATGCTTCGATGTTGACGCATCAAGTTCGTATCTCCCTGGAGTTCCTCGCGAGGGAGTGCGGCGAAGGCAGTCGATCCAAGGAGGTGCCACAGGATGCAGATCACGCGCCTGGGCAGGCTTGAGGTGCCGCGCATCGGCCTGGGAGTGATGGGAATGTCGGCGTTCTACACAGGCGCGGGTCGTGACATGGGCGAAGCGGTACGTACCATCCATCGCGCCTTGGACCTCGGTGTCACACATCTGGACACCGCCGAGGTATACGGACCCTACGCGAATGAGGAGCTGGTGGGTCGCGCCGTCAAAACCCGCCGGGACGAGGTTGTTCTCGCCACCAAGTTCGGTCTCGTCTCCCACACCGGTCGACCGGGCCCGGACAGCACCCCCGCCAGTATCCGCACGGCTGTCGAGGGCTCCCTGCGGCGGCTCGGAACCGACCGCATCGACCTCTACTACCAGCACCGGGTGGACCCCGGTACGCCGATCGAGGAGACGGTGGGAGCACTGAGCGAGCTGGTGGCCGCGGGCAAGGTGCTCCACATCGGACTGTCCGAGGCGGCCGCGGGAACGATCCGCCGGGCTCATGCGATTCATCCGCTGGCCGCCGTCCAAAGCGAGTACTCACTGTGGACCCGGGATCCCGAGGCCCACATCCTGCCCACGCTGAGAGAACTGGGGATCGGCTTCGTTCCCTATTCACCCCTCGGGCACGGCTTCCTCACGGGTGACCTCCGCTCGCTCGACGGACTGGACGCCGACGACTGGCGCCGTACCAACCCCCGCTTCACCGGCGACAACTTCACTCGGAACCTGCGTATCGTCGACGAGGTACGCGAGATCGCCGACGAGGCAGGGGCAACGCCCGGGCAGGTCGCCCTGGCCTGGCTGCTCGCTCAAGGGGACGGCATCGCCCCCATTCCGGGTACCAAGCGCATCGACCGACTTGAGGAAAACAGCGCCGCTGACGCCATCCGGCTCACCGCCGATCAGATCACGCGGCTGAACAACCTGACGCCGGCGTCAGGTGATCGCCACGCCGAGGCCGACATGGCCGCCATCGACCGCTGAGAACGGCTCGGGCGGACCCGGGCATTCCCCACCTGAACCCTGTGCTGGGCGGTACGGAAACGGTCGTGCCGCGATCGCAGGTCGTTGAACGGAGCAGTACAACATGACAAGCAGCGTGATTCGCGTCGGTGTCATCGGTGCCGACACCCGGGCCAGCTGGGCAGGGGCATCGCACATCCCCGCGCTGGCGGCACAGCCGCAGTTCACCTTGGCGGCCGTGGCGACCCGGCACGAGGACAGCGCCCGTCGCGCTGCCGAGGCCTTCGGTGCGGAGCGTTGGTTCGCCGATCCGCTCGCACTCATCCACGACTCTTCGATCGATCTCGTCACCGTCGCGGTCAAGGTCCCGGCCCACCGTGAGCTCGTGCTCGCGGCTCTCGCAGCCAAGAAGGCCGTGTACTCCGAATCCCCGCTCGGCGCGACCCTGGCGCAGACAGAGGAGATGGCCGCCGCGGCGGGTTCGTTGCACACGGCGATCGGCCTGCAGGGCCGACAGAACCCCTCGGTACGCCGCGCGGCCGAAATCATCGCCCAGGGCCGGCTCGGTCGGCTGCTCTCGGCGCGAGTCGCCGCGACGACCTTCGGAAACGGTCCGGAGTCGGTGAGCGCGTACGAGTACTTCGACAAGGCGGCGGCGGGAGCCGGCTTCCTCACCATCGCCGCGGGCCACGTTCTGGATGTGGTCGAGGCGGTTCTCGGTGACATCACCGAGATCGACGCCCGCACAGAACTCCTCTGGCCCCAGGTGAAGCTGGTCGACACCGGCGAGATATCCGTCCGGGAGGTCCCGGACCATCTCGACGCCATCGTCAAGACCTCATCCGGCGCCCCGGTGGGAGTACAGATCCTGGCGGGTGTGCCCGCCCCCGATGCCCACTTCAGCTTGGAGGTCCGCGGATCGGACGGCTGGCTGAAACTGATCGGCGATCACCCGGCCGGTGTCCAGGTCGGCGACCTCGCACTCTCGTCGAGCGTGGACTTCCCGGCGCCGGACAGCCCCGTCGCCACCGGCACCGGTCCCACCGCCGCCGAAATCTGGACGGGCGCGTCCATCAACGTGGGCGAGGTCTACGCCGGCCTGGCTCGCGACATCACGAACGGAACCCATCACACCCCGGGGTTCCAGCACGCCGCTCACAACAGCCGCCTGATCGCCCGAGTGGAACGGGCCGCCCGAACCGGCGTCCGGCACTGACGCCACCGCACCTCGCGTCACACGCCGGTCGGCACGGCTGACTGCGACGACTGTCATCACGCCGAGTCCGGAGTGCCTGCTGTCTTCCCCGTACGGGGTGGGTCACATCGAGGTCGCGACGAGCCCTTCCGGAATCAAAGGCTGTCACCACAGGGACAACCGAAACCAGAACCGCAACCGTCAACGCCGAAGGGCCCCACCGTGAACGGTGGAGCCCTTCAACGTATCGCCTGCTTAAAGCAATGGCGGAGGATAGGAGATTCGAACTCCTGAGGGGTTGCCCCCAACACGCTTTCCAAGCGTGCGCCCTAGGCCAACTAGGCGAATCCTCCGTGGAGAAGCTTACCGAACTTTCCGAGTGGCGCGGACCACTGTTTTCCGACACCGACCACTCGGATCTGAGGCTAGACTGAGGGCCGACCCCTCGCGCGGCGTCATCCTGTGAACCTCCCCAGGGCCGGAAGGCAGCAAGGATAAGCGGGCTCTGGCGGGTGTGCGAGGGGTCTCTTCGTTGAGACCCCTCGCAGGTGGGATCGTCGCATGAGTCTTGCGCTGTACCGCAAGTACCGGCCCGGGACCTTCGCCGAGGTCAAGGGTCAGGAGCACGTCACCGACCCGTTGCGTCAGGCACTGCGCAGCGGGCGCATCAACCACGCCTACCTGTTCAGCGGGCCCAGGGGATGCGGCAAGACGTCCAGCGCGCGCATCCTGGCCCGCTCCCTGAACTGTGAGAAGGGCCCGACCCCCGACCCGTGCGGGGAGTGCGAGTCCTGCGTGGCGCTGGCGCCCACCGGCCCCGGCCACCTCGATGTCATCGAGATCGACGCCGCCTCGCACGGTGGTGTGGACGACGCCCGCGACCTGCGCGAGCGGGCCTTCTTCGCGCCGGTGTCCTCGCGCTTCAAGATCTACATCATCGACGAGGCGCACATGGTGACCCGCGAGGGTTTCAACGCGCTGCTCAAGCTCGTCGAGGAGCCTCCCCCGCACCTGAAGTTCGTCTTCGCGACCACCGAGCCGGAGAAGGTCATCGGGACGATCAAATCCCGGACCCACCACTACCCGTTCCGGCTGATCCCGCCGGCCGCGCTGCGCGCGCTCATGGAGGAGATCCTCACCTCGGAGAAGGTTCCGTTCGAGCCCGCCGCGCTCCCGCTGGTGGTGCGGGCCGGTGCGGGCTCGGCCCGAGACTCGCTCTCGATCCTCGACCAGCTGTTCGCCGGGTCGGACGAGGCGGGCATCACGTACGCCCGCGCGGTCTCCCTCCTCGGCTACACCGACGGCGACCTGCTCGACGACGTGGTCGCGGCCTTCGCCGGTCGTGACGGCGCGCAGGTGTTCCAGGTGGTGAACCGGGTGATCGAGGGCGGCCACGACCCCCGGCGGTTCGCGATGGACCTGCTGGAGCGCTTCCGGGATCTGGTGATCCTCGCGAATGTGCCGGAGGCGGCCACCAGCGGGCTGCTCGACCGGCCGGGCGACGAGCTGGAACGGCTCCAGGTCCAGGCGGCCTCCATGGGGCCGGCGGAGCTGACCCGCGCGGCGGAGATCCTCAACGCGGGCCTGATCGAGATGCGCGGGGCGGCCTCGCCACGACTGTTGCTCGAACTCATGTGCGCGAGAATCCTCCTCCCCGGCGCGGCCCAGGGTGAGGCCGCGCTGCTCACCCGCCTGGAGCGGCTGGAGAAGGGAGGAGTCGTCCCGGCTCCCGCTCCGGTCGCCCTCCCGCAGCGAGATCCCGCACCGGTGGTCAACCCGGCGCCCCCTTCGCGGACGGCGACACCCGCCGGTGCGCCCTCCGCCGCCGCCGGGTCCGCCGGACAGGGCGACGACTGGCCCGCGGCGGCCAGGCCCGGCGCGCCGGGCCAGGGACAGGGGCGGCAGGGACAGCCTCAGGCGCCCGTCCAGCAGGCTCCCGAGGCCGCGGGCGCCTTCGTGCCTGCCGACCGGGCGACGGCGTCCGCCCCGGAGGCGGGAGCCGGAACCGGAGCGGTACAGCAGGCCTGGCCGCAGGTGCTCGCGGCGCTCAAGCGGCGCAGCATCGTCGTGTGGGCCAACGTCAACACCAACGCCCAGGTCGTCGGGGTCGAAGGGAAGATCGTCACCCTCGGGTTCGCCCAGGTCGGTGCGATGAAGAACTTCACTGGTGGCGGTAAGGACGCGGTCGTCGCGGCGGTGCTGCAGGAGGTGCTGGGCGGAACCTGGAAGGTCGAGGCCGTCGTCGGCAACGGGCCCCCTCCCTCCGGCGGGAGCCGCCCTCCGGCCCCGAGGCACCCCCCGGCCCCCCAGCACCCCGCACCCCAGGCCGACCAGACCTCCCAGAACCAGACCTCCCAAAGTCAGGCAGCACGGTCGCAGCAGGCGCCCGCACGCCAGGCGCCCGCCTCCGGGCCGTCACCGGCGGTCTCGCGAGAGGCTCCGTCAGGACAGGCCCCATCCGCGACGGACGAGTCCTGGCCGGACGCCCCCATGCCGGAGGACCCCGGCTCACCTCCCCCGCCCAACTCCATGTCGAGCCCCGGTCTGGCCGCGGCCCGTTCCGCGGCGAAGGCGGCGGCCCAGGCCGGCCCAAGGGCCAAGACCGGCGCCAAGGCGGCGGCCTGGCCTGACGCGGTGCCTCCCCGAGGCGATCGCGGCGCCGCACCCGACGCCGACGAGGTCGACCCGCTCAACGACGCGGACGCCGACGTCGACGCGCTCAGCGGCATGGCCCTCCTCCAGCGCGAGCTGGGGGGCCAGGTGATCGGCGAGATCGACCACACCTGACGGCGCCGGCACCACGGAACCGGCACCACCGGAAGGGATCCCGTCGCACGGGGCGTCACCGGCGATGCCCTGCCAGTCCGCTGCCAGTCCGCTGCCGGCCCGCTGCTCGGCCGCTGTCGCCACCGAAGTTGTCCGCGGTGCTCCATGGCGCTCCACAGTGCTCCGGCCCTCAGGCCGGGAAGCGAGTCAGTCTCCCGACCCCTCGGCGAAGCGGGATCACGCCCCCGGCCCCTGTGCGGAGCGAGATCGGCCGTGCCGGCGGGTTCCGGGGCGAATCGGATCACCGGACACGGCGGGCTCAGGGCAGGCCGACGCCGCCGAGGCGGATCCGGGCGGCCACCGCGCGGTGGTCGTGGCGGGGCAGCGCGACGACGAGGCGTTCGAGAATCTGGATGTCGTTCCTGCCGTGCTCGGTCTCCGCGTAGGCCCACAGGTCCTCGGGGCCTCCCCGCCGCAGCAGGCGGGCTCGTACCTGCCCCTCCAACTCCTCCCGTTCGAGGCGCAGGGCGGGTGCCTCGGAGCGGGGCAGCAGGGGGCCGCGGTAGGCGCGGGCGACCGGGGCGGCCTCGTCGGCCGCGAGCAGCCGCTTGAGCTCCAGGAAGTCGGCCTCCACCACGCAGGTGAGGCGGTACGGCTTGGCGGCGATCGTACGGCCGAGCTGGGCGCGGAGCCGGTGGATCTCGGCGCGGACGGTCACCGGGTTGCCCGCGTCGCCGTACAGATGGAAGGAGAGCTGGGCGGCGGTCATGCCCCGGGGGTTGAGGGCGAGCATCGTGAGGATCTCGGCATGGCGCAGGGAGAGTGACAGACGGGCCCCTTCGAGGTGCGCCGTGGGGTGTTCCGCGCCGAGGAAGGACAGGGTGAGCACGGGGCCCCTGGCCGGGCCGGAGAGGCGGAGCAGGAAGCCGTCGCCGCCGAGTCCCTCCAGGAAGGCGCTCCGTCCGTCGGGCAGGATCACCCGGTCGCCCGTCTCCGGCAGGCGTACGCGGGCACCCCACTGGCGCGCGTCGTCACCGGCGATGATCCGCCCGGTCGCGGTGACCAGGGCGCCCGGTTCGCCGCGCAACGTGCTCAGGTGCCGCTCGTGACGGCGTCTGAGCCGCTCGTCGCGTTCGAGCATGCGCAGGGTGAGGTGGTTCTCGGCCAGTCGCGCCGCGGCCTCGACGAGGGCGACGCTCGCCGGGTGCATGACGCGAGTCGTGCCGCTGACGTCGACGCAGCCCAGCAGGTCGCCGCTGTCGGGGTCGACGATCGGCGCGGCGGAGCACGACCAGAAGTGGAGCGCCCTGACCAGGTGCTCGGCGGAGAAGACGTGCAGGGGCCTCCGGGTGGCGAGCGCAGTGCCCAGGCCGTTGGTCCCGATCGCGCCCTCGCTCCAGTCGAAGCCGTCGGCCAGTCCCACCTCGTCGGCGCTGTCCATCGTCCGGCGGTTGCCGTCGCGCCAGAGCACCCTGCCGAGGGCGTCGGTGACGAGCAGGATCTGGTCGTCCGCGTCGACGGCCTCCAGAAGGGTCCCGGTGATGACCGGCAGAAGCCCGCTCATCGGGTGCGCCGAGCGGACCTCGTGGATGTCCTCGCCCTCGAAGGCGATGGGGGCCGACCCGGTGTCGGGGTCGACACCGGCGTCCAGCGATCGCCGCCATGAGGCGGAGATCACGCTTCTGGGTCCCTCGCCCGTCGGCCGCTCGCCCCTGATCAAGGTCTCGTGCAGACGTCGCAGCCGTGACGAGTAGGAGGCGAGGTCGGCCGTCTGGACGGCTCCACGGTGGCCGTCGCGCACATATCCCCCCGGAATAGAGCCGATGGCCGAAGCATCGGCGGTCGGGCCTGCGCTCGCAACCCGTTCGGCCAAAGAGGGTGTGCGAAGAGTGAGTGAACGACCGCAACGTGTGTGCAACCTTCGGAGGGTTACCTTCCGAGCACACGACGCCGTGTGCGGCCGCTCCGGCGCGTGTCGCGTCGGGTCTCGGGCGTCTGGAGGGGGGACCGAGGCCCGACGGGGGGTTTAATCCCCATCCAGGGGGAACGCGTGCTCGGTCGAGTACACAACACCCGGCCCGGACCCCGTAGGCTCGTGACGACCGATGTCACGGACGAGGAGCACAACGACGGTGAACCCAGGGGATGTCAACCTGCAGCAGCTGCTGGAGCAGGCACAGCTCATGCAGCAGCAGCTTGTGAGCGCCCAGCAGGAGCTGAACGACGCGGAAGTCGAGGGCTCCGCGGGCGGCGGACTTGTCGTGGCCACGGTCAACGGCGGGGGCGAGCTGCTCGAACTCAAGATCAGTCCTGAGGCCGTGGATCCCGACGATCCCCAGGAGACGGCCGACACCATCGCCGACCTGGTCATCGCGGCCATTCGGGACGCCGTGCGCGCCGCCGCCGACCTGCAGCAGGAGAAGCTCGGTCCCCTCGCCCAGGGGCTGGGCGGCGGGGGCGGGCTCGGCCAGCTTCCCGGGTTCTAGGCATGTACGAAGGGGTCGTCCAGAATCTGATCGACGAGCTGGGCATGCTCCCGGGGGTCGGTCCCAAGAGCGCGCAGCGCATCGCGTTCCACCTGCTGGCCGCGGAGCCGGCCGACGTGAAGCGGCTCGCCCACGCCCTGCTCGAGGTCAAGGAGAGGGTCCGCTTCTGCCGGGTCTGCGGCAACGTGGCCGCGGAGGAGGAGTGCCGGATCTGCCGCGACACCAGGCGCGATCTTCACGTGATCTGCGTCGTCGAGGAGTCGAAGGACGTCGTGGCCATCGAGAAGACCCGCGAGTTCCGGGGTCGCTACCACGTGCTCGGCGGGGCGATCAGCCCGATCGACGGCGTCGGCCCCGACGACCTGAACATCAGAGAGCTCATGGCCCGCCTGGCGGACGGCCAGGTCACCGAGCTGATCCTCGCCACCGACCCCAACCTTGAGGGGGAGGCGACGGCGACCTATCTCGCCCGTCTGGTCAAGCCGATGGGATTGAAAGTGACACGACTGGCCAGCGGTCTGCCGGTAGGCGGTGACCTTGAGTACGCGGACGAGGTCACCTTGGGCCGCGCGTTCGAAGGAAGAAGGCTCCTTGATGTCTGACGATGCGTGGAGCGCTCTCGCGGAACGGATCGCGGAGCACGCGAAGAACTACATCGACGGCCTGACCCGTCTGGCGGGCGGAGAGGGCGGCGACGCCATCCTGCCGCTGCTGCTGGTGGAGGTCGCGCAGGTCAGCTCGGCCGGCGCGCAGCTCGGCGCGAGCCAGGACGTGATCCTGTCGGGCAACTGGGAGCCGCACCTGGGTGAGGACCCGGACGTCGACGTCGTCCGTACCGCCCTCGCCGAGAGGCTGAAGCCGGTGGACGACTACGCCGAGGTCTTCGACCCCTACAAGGACACCGTGGTCACCCCGTACCGCCTGTCGGACGACCTGACGGCGGTGGCCGCCGACCTCCTGCACGGGTTGCGGCATCACAGGGCGGGGCGTCCTCTTGAGGCGCTCTGGTGGTGGCAGTACTCCTATTTCAACACCTGGGGCAACCACGCCGGAGCGGCGATGCGAGCACTTCAGGCGCTTGTCGCCCACACGCGGCTCGATGTCGCGGAGGAGCGCACAACGGTGTGATCGTCCACATGCTGGGTTGACCCGAGGGTCTCAGCGAGGGCGCCAGTAGACTGTGAGCTCCACAGCCCTAGATTGCTTCGGAGACATCTCGTGGCGCTCGTTGTTCAGAAGTATGGTGGTTCGTCCGTCGCCGACGCGTCCTGCATCAAGCGGGTCGCGCAGCGGATCGTCGCGACGAAAAAAGCCGGCAACGACGTCGTGGTGATCGTTTCGGCGATGGGCGACACGACGGACGAGCTGCTCGACCTCGCCCAGCAGGTCTCGCCGCTTCCGCCGGGCCGCGAGCTCGACATGTTGCTCACCTCGGGTGAGCGCATCTCGATGGCGCTGCTGGCGATGGCGATCGCCAACCTGGGTCAGGAGGCGCGCTCGTTCACCGGGTCCCAGGCCGGGGTGATCACCGACTCCTCGCACGGTCGCGCGCGCATCATCGACGTGACGCCCGGCCGGATCCGCGAGGCGCTCGACAACGGCCAGATCGCGATCGTGGCCGGCTTCCAGGGCGTCTCGCAGGACACCAAGGACATCACCACGCTCGGCAGGGGCGGTTCCGACACCACGGCGGTCGCGCTCGCCGCCGCTCTGAACGCCGACGTGTGCGAGATCTACACCGACGTGGACGGTGTCTTCACCGCCGACCCCCGCATCGTCTCCGCCGCCCGCAAGATCCCCAAGATCTCCTACGACGAGATGATGGAGATGGCGGCGTGCGGTGCGAAGATCCTGCACCTGCGCTGTGTCGAGTACGCTCGCCGCTTCAGCCTGCCGATCCACGTCAGAAGTTCGTTCAGCACCAAGGAAGGCACGTGGGTCGTCTCCGACCCCGACAGCGAAGGAACAGAGATGGAGCAGCCGATCATCTCCGGCGTCGCGCACGACCGGAGCGAGGCCAAGATCACGGTTGTCGGGGTGCCCGACAAGGTCGGTGAGGCTGCGACGATCTTCAAAACGCTCGCCGACGCCGAGATCAACATCGACATGATCGTGCAGAACGTGTCGGCGGCGACGACCGGCCGGACGGACATCTCCTTCACGCTGCCCACGAGTGACGCCTCGGCCGCGCTCACCGCGCTGAAGAAGATCCAGGAGCGCATCGGCTTCGAGTCGCTGCTCTTCGACGACCAGATCGGCAAGATCTCGCTGATCGGGGCGGGGATGCGCTCGCATCCCGGCGTCACCGCGACGTTCTTCGCGGCCCTCGCCGACGCGGGGGTGAACATCGAGATGATCTCCACCTCGGAGATCCGTATCTCGGTGATCGTCGGGCAGGACGAGGTGGACACGGCGGTCAGCGCCGCGCACCGCGCGTTCGATCTCGATGTGGACCAGGTTGAAGCCGTGATCTACGGAGGTAGCGGGCGATGAGCCGCAAGCCCACTCTCGCCCTGATCGGGGCGACCGGTGCCGTCGGCACCGTCATGCGTGACATCATCTCCGGCCGCGAGGACGTCTACGGCGAGATCAAGCTCGTCGCGTCCGCCCGCTCGGCCGGCAAGGTCCTGCGGGTCCGTGACGAGGACCTCGTCGTCCAGGAGCTGGCCCCCGAGGTGTTCGACGGCGTCGACATCGCGATCTTCGACGTGCCGGACGAGGTCTCCGCGACCTGGGTGCCGATCGCCGCCGAGCGCGGGGCCGTCGTCATCGACAAGTCGGGCACCTTCCGGATGAACCCCGAGGTCCCGTTGGTCGTGCCGGAGGTCAACCCCGAGGCCGCGCGGGAGCGGCCGCTGGGGATCATCTCCACCCCCAACTGCACGACCCTGTCGATGATGGCCGCGATGGGCGCCCTCCACGAGGAGTACGGCCTGCGGGCACTGGTGGTCGCCTCCTACCAGGCGGTCTCCGGTGCGGGCGTGGCGGGTTCGGCCCGCCTCTACGACGAGGTCGAGGCCCTCGCGGGTGACCGGACGATCGGGCAGACCGCCGGCGACGTGCGCAAGGCGCTGCAGAACAAGCTCGGGGACGAGGAGTCGCCGTTCCCGGCGCCGGTGGCGTTCAACGTCGTGCCGTGGGCGGGTTCGCTCAAGGACGGCGGCTGGGCCTCCGAGGAGATCAAGCTCCGCAACGAGTCACGGAAGATCCTCGGGATCGACGACCTGAAGGTCTCCGCGACCTGCGTCCGCGTCCCGGTGATCACCACCCACTCGCTCGCCGTGCACGCGACGTTCGAGCGTGAGATCACCGTCGCCGACGCCCACCGGATCCTTGAGGCCGCCCCGACCGTGGTCGTCATGGACGACCCGGCCAACGGCGTCTTCCCGACCCCCGCGGAGGTCGTCGGCACCGACCCGACCTACGTGGGCCGGATCCGCCAGGCGCTCGACTTCCCCAACACGCTCGACCTGTTCGTCTGCGGCGACAACCTCCGCAAGGGCGCCGCCCTGAACGCGGCGGAGATCGCCGAGTTGGTCGCGGCCGAGTTCGCGTAGTTTCTCCCTGGCCGTACGGCGGCGTGACGTCCTGCGACGTCACGCCGCCGTACGGCCTTCGCGGTCCTGAAGGCTCGGGCCTCGGGCGACGGGATCCCGCGCGGCGGTGAGTCGTCGGTGATCCTGCGGACCGGCGGAATCCGCGTGGCCGCGGGATCGGTGGGATCCGTACGGTCGCGGATCGAGGACCGGCGGGATCCGCCGGGCCGGCGCGGGTCAGGAGCGGCGGTGGCCCGGCCGACGGGAGCGCAGGCTCGGTGAAACCCCGGATCCGGCACGGATACCGGTGACAGCCTGGTTGAACGGCCCGGTCGAGTGGAATTCCGGTCAGACATCCCATCAGTGATCAAGGCCCCTGACCTCGGGACTCGAACATCGGTCCAGCGGATGAAGGTGCTCACTCACCGGCGGCTACCAGGCACCGAGTCTGCCCGATCAGCTGACCCGGTGACCTCCATCAGCGGAAGAGAATGTCCCAGTGGTCCGCCTCGCGGGCGAATAGGGGCCCCGAGGTCGCCGACTGGCCGTACAGGCGGGCTCCGTCACCTCGCACGCCCTGTAATGGGTAGTTCTTCGTGATGTAGCGGTTGATGCACGCGTTGGGCTTTATGTCGAGCTTGTAGCCCTCGTAGTGGCTGTAGGGGCCAGGGGCGTGGCCCACCTCGGTGCCGCCGGTGACGACGAGGGGGCAACCGCTGCGGCGCTTCAGCTCGATGGCGCTGGAGACGGTCGCGGATCGTACGGCCTCCAGCGAGGTGCAGTGCGGTCCGTTGCGGTTCGCGCACTTACCCGAGGAGAACCAGGTCAGGCCCGCTTCTCGCAGGAGCCGCTTGGCGTCCGTCTGCTGGAGCCGTATGGGCTGCTGGGCCTTTTGCGCCTGTTGCCGCTGGGCGGGCCTCGCCTCGGACGGCTTTTCGAGGACGGCGGAGACCTGCTCCTCAGAAGCGGCCGCGACCGGTGTCCGCGCGTTCTCTTCGGCCTCCACCGGGGTCTTTCCTCCGTTCCGGAGGGTGGCTTCCTCGGTCCGGGGGGGCGTCTGTCTCCCGGCCGCGCCTGTCAGGGCGGCGGTGCGTGTTCGTGCGGTGGTTCCGGAGGGCCGGGGCGGTGCGTCCGCGGGAGTGGCCTCCTCGGGCCAGAGGGGGGCCGTGGGCTCCCGGCCGCGCTGAACGGCGATCGAATGACACAGTTCCCGGAGGTAGCGCCGGGAGGTTTCCAGGGTGGCGATGTCGTACACTCCGATGATCGTGGACCGGCGTACCTCCGCCGGGCCGGCCGCGACGGGCCGGCTCACGATCGCCGCGTCGGCCGACGCGTTCCCGCTCTCCGCGGTCGCGCTGTGGTGCGGGGCCGATGCGATGAAAGACAGTTGCAGAGCGAGCAGTGCTCCGGTGGTGAACCGGGCAGCCCGCTGCCTACAGGGACATGTCCCCATTTATGTATCCCTTGTCGCGGGAGCCCTTCCGCCAAAAGGATCAATCCCACCCCCGAACCCGGATGATCCCTCACGAAGAGTGATTTTTGCCCGGTAGTGGGAATGATCGGGCAGCTCGATGACCTGCTGAGACGGCGTTTTCGGCGATAAGTGACATATCCGTATTTGTCGTGCATAGCGCCACTATCACGTCCTTGGCGGGGAGCGCGCCGGACGGGGACGGGGTGGCGCGACGGCGAGAGTGACGGAGCAATCACGGATATGAGTGGCGGGGGCAATGTGGCGCGCCTAAGGTCGTTCCCTGGGCTCATCCCCGGCGGTGCGGGACGGATGATCTAGGGTTCGTCCAGTGGAGAAAGACCGGATGAGCACGTTCTCCCAGCTCCAATCGATAGGTGACGAGCGCCCTATGACCGAGCCGACCCCGAGAACCCGTGGATCGGACAGGACCCGTGAGGTCATCGTGGAGACGGCCCTGCGGCTTTTTCGCGAACGTGGATACGAGGCGACCACCATGCGGGCCATCGCCGCCGAGGCCGGGGTCTCGGTGGGCAACGCCTACTACTACTTCGCCTCGAAGGAGATCCTGGTCCAGGCGTACTACGACCGGGCCCAGGCCGAGCACGAGGCCGCGTGCGAGAAACTACTGGCCACCGAGCACCGGTTCGCCGCGCGGCTGGCGGGGGTGTTGCGGGAGTGGGTACGGGTGTCCGAGCCGTACCACGAGTTCGCGGTGAAGTTCTTCAAGCACGCGGCCGAGCCGAACAACCCGCTCAACCCGTTCAGCGCCGAGTCCTCACCCTCCCGGGACGCGTCGATCGCGATCTATCGGCGGGTCGTGGAAGGGTCCTCCGACCGGATGGACAGCGAGCTGCGGACCGAGCTTCCCGAGCTGCTCTGGCTGATGTCGATGGGCGTCGTCCTGTTCTGGGTGCACGACGAGTCGGAGGGGTGCCGACGGACACACCGGCTCATCGAGCTCACCGTCCCGCTGGTGGACCGCCTGGTGGGGCTCTCGCACCTGCCCGGACTGCGCGGGGTCGCCCGTGACTTCATCGCGGGGGTTCACGAACTTCGCGAATGAATCCCACGAAACTCTCTGAGGCCCCCAGGACTTCACGAAACCGCGCTGAACTCCATGGAACTCCGTGAACAACGGTATCGATCTGATTACCCTGAGTAGCTTATTCGATGACCGCTTCAAGGGAGTCTCATGGGCTGGGTAGCCGTGCTGGTGGTGGTGTCCGTCGCGATCGCGCTGATCGCGTTCCGGGTCCTCAGGAGAAAGGGGTACGACGACGGCGAGCACGGCGCGTCGTCCGTCGACTTCTCCGCCAACCTCGCCCTCGCCGTCTACCTGCTGGTGCTGGCCTACGCCGCGGTCCTGTGCCGGGACGCGCTCTCGGTGTCGGAGGCCGACGTCCAGGCCGAGGCCGAGAGCCTCACCGAGATGTACTGGTCGGTGGCGCCCATCCCCGAGGCGGCCCCCGTCCGCTCCCAGATCCGGCAGTACACCGCGCAGAGCATCGCCCTCGACTGGCCGCTCATGGCCGACAGCGAGATGTCCCCGATCCCCGGGCAGACCCTCGCGGACATGCGGGCCACGGTGCTCAGGCTCCGTCCGATCGGCGACGAGAGCAAGAACCTCCAGCAGGACACGCTCGACCGGATCTCCGAGGTCTCCCACGCCCGCGTGATACGAGGTGACGACGCGAGTGCCAGTCTGGAGAGCATCTTCGTGATCTCGATGATCCTCTCCGGCCTCCTGGTGATCGCGCTGCCCTGGACCCTCGGGGTGCGGCCCACGGCCTCGTCGATCATCGCCGACCTGGTCCGGGTGGCCGTGGTCGTCATCGGCGTGTGCTTCATCATCCTGATCAGCCACCCGTTCAGCGGGCTCGGTGCCGTCGACCCCGACGCGTTCAAAAGCGCGCAGCGACAGTACGACCAGATCGACGGCCACTTCCCCGCGCAGCCGTAGCCCTTCTTTGCCGTCACCGGTCCGGCCGTGGGCCGTTGTCCGGTGCGAACGTGTCCGGTCCGGTCGCTGCTCGGCGCGGATCCGGCCCGGTGCGGATGTGGTGCTGACGACGGCGCGGAAGCCCGCCGGTGGATCTCTCGCCGGCGGGCTTCACGTACGTGCGGGCCCGCCTCGGACGGGCGCCGGGGACACCGCGTGGATCTCCCAGGCGGGCTTCACCGTGAGGGCGGTCCCTGCCTCGGGCAGGCGTCGGGGGTACCGTGTGGATCTCCCACGGTGGGCTGCATCGCCTGCGGGTCCGGCCACCGGCCGGGCTATCCGCGCCCCCTGCGGTTGAGCGCGGTGACCGCGCTGACCGAGATCACCCCGGTGAACATCACCAGGAGGACCAGCTTCCTGTCGGTCCCCTTGCGCCGCTCGGTGTAGCGATCGAGCACCAGTCGTTGCCGCAGGAGGGGAGGCGCACCGGAGGGCGTCGCCCTGGGCCGAGGGGTGTGACTCGGCGTCGGTGTGACGACCGTCTTGGGCGCGGAAACGGGGAGGGGCCGGGGCCTGGGGGGCGGGGAGGGGTCGGAGATGGGTGAAGAGGACGCGGTGGGGGTCGGCCGCTCCGGTGTGGGCTCCGGCGTGGGTTCCGGTGTGGGCACTGGCGTCGGCTCGGGTTTCGGTTCGGGCGCTGGTTTCGGCTCCGGCTCGGGTTTCGGCTTGGCCGGTATGTCCGCCGGGTGATCCGGCTTCGGCTCCCACCAGTGCCACCAGTGCCACCAGGGGGGTTCCCTGACGTCGAGCCTCGGCGGTGGCGCGGTCGGATAGTCCGGTTCGGGCTTCGGCGCGGGGTGCGGAGCGGTCGAGCGCCCGGTTTCCGGCTGCGGTCGACGGTCAGGGCCGGGTGGAAGGCCGGATGGAGGGAGGGGCGAGGAGAACGGCCCTGGCTCGGGGAGCGGAGATCGGCCGGAGGTCGGGCTCAGGGCCGCGTGCGACATCCGGAGATGCGGGGCGTCTCGCGGGACGGGCGATCCCGTCCCGTCTTTCGCCCAACTGGGGTGCGTTCCGATCAGCACGGGAATCGTCATGCAGCTCGCGAGGGCCGCCACACTGAGCAGGCCCCGTCGCCGGCTCATCCGCCGATGTTTCGTCACCCAAGGTTTCTAACATCATACGGAAAGTGATGGGGTGTTAAGTGGCCGGTCGGTGTGGATCATTCTTTTGGTCACATACCGTCTGGTTGGTACGGTCGAGGCCACTGACGGCACCCGGATCGGGCCGGATTCTCCCTCGGAATATCGTTTCGAGGGAGGGTTCCCGGCTGCGATCGCAGAACACGGAGGCGGCACGATGACCACAGGCCCACGCTGGGGTATGACGATTCCCTTCTACGACCGTTCGCTCGCCGCCTCCAAGGACCTGATCGCCGAGCTTCCCGGACTCGGCTACACCGACGCCTGGTCCGCCGAGGTCAACGGTGTCGACGGCTTCGTACCCCTCGCGATGGCCTCGGAGTGGGCCCCGGGGATGCGGCTCGGCAGCGCGATCGTCCCGGTCTCCACCCGGGGGCCCGGCCTGCTCGCCATGTCCGCCGCCACGCTCGCCGACCTCGCCCCCGAACGCTTCGTCCTGGGCATCGGGGCCTCCTCGCCGGCCATCGTGGAACGCTGGAACGCCGGGGAGTTCGTCAAGCCGTTCGCCAGGACCAGAGACACCCTGCGCTTCCTGCGCGGAGCCCTCGCGGGCGAGAAGATCAGCGAGCGGTACGAGACGTTCGAGGTCAAGGGCTTCAAGCTGGAGCGCGCCCCCAAGATTCCGCCGAAGATCGTGCTCGCCGCGCTCCGCCCCCGCATGCTGCGTCTGGCCGCCGAGGAGGCCGACGGCGCGATCACCAACTGGCTCTCGCCCGAGGACGTGCGGAAGGTGCGGGCCGAGGTCGGCCCGGAGACCGAGCTCATCGCCAGGCTGTTCGTGTGCGTCGGCGAGGACGCGGAGAAGGCGCGCGAACTCGGGCGCTGGATGCTCGCGAGCTATTTGACCGTCCCGGTCTACGCCGCCTTCCACGACTGGCTGGGGCGCGGCGAGGTGCTGCGGCCGATGCACGAGGCATGGGCGGCCGGAGACCGGCAGGCGGCGCTCAAGGCCATCCCCGACGAGGTCGTGGACGATCTCATCGTGCACGGCGACGCGGCCACGTGCCGGAGCCGGATCCGGGAGTATGTGCGCAACGGCCTGGACACCCCGATCCTCGCCCCCATTCCCGGGGGTGGGGTCCCGATCGCCCAGGCCGTACGAGATCTGGCCCCCGTCGAGGAGTGACCCTTTGTACGACCTGTTGAAGCTCGACGCCCTCGGGCAGGCGCAAGCCGTGCGGAAAGGGGAGATCTCCCCGAGGGAGCTCGCCGAGGCGGCGATCGCGCGGATCGAGGCGTGCGACGGCGCGATCAACGCCGTCGTCCACCGCAGGTTCGAACGGGCCCTGGCCGAGGTGGGCGAGGTCGATCCCGAGGCCCCCTTCGCGGGCGTGCCGACGCTGCTGAAGGACCTGGGCTGGAGCATGGCCGGGGAGCCGTACCGCGCGGGATCGCGCACCCTCGACGGGATCTTCGCCGAGCGCGAGGGGTACGCGGTGACCAGGCTGCGCCAGGCGGGGTTCACGATCCTGGGACGGACCAACACCTCCGAGTTCGGCACCGCGATCACCACCGAGCCGGTGGCGTTCGGCCCCACCCGCAATCCGTACGACCTTCGTTACAGCAGCGGAGGATCGAGCGGCGGGTCCGCCGCGGCGGTGGCGTCGGGCATGGTCGCGGTCGCCACGGCGAGCGACGGCGGCGGGTCGATCCGGATCCCGGCGAGCATGTGCGGGCTGGTCGGGTTGAAACCCGGCAGGGGCAGGGTGAGCTCCGGCCCGTCCGCGGGTGAGCCCTGGGCCGGTTTCTCGTCCGCGGGCCTGCTCTGCCGTACGGTGCGGGACAGCGCGGCGACCCTCGACGTGATCGCCGGGACGATGCCGGGCGACCCGTACGGCGCGCCCGCCTGGAGACGTCCGCTCGCCGAGGAGGTCGGGGCGGATCCCGGGCGGCTGCGGATCGGTTTCCTCGCCGAGCACCCGGACGGAGACGTCCCTTCGGAGCCGGACCTGGTGGCCGCGGTCACCGAGGCCGCCGGGTTGCTGGAGGCGCTGGGTCACGACGTCGAGCCGGGAGGACCCTCCGCGCTCGCCGAGGAAGGCTTCGCCACGCACTTCGGCACGATCGTCGCCGCCCACGTGGCCGCCGACCTGGAGGACATCGGGCGCTGGCGCGGCAGGCCCGTCGAGTTCGACGAACTGGAGGAGCGCAACCGGATCCTGGGGGCGGCGGGCAGGAAGCTCGACGCGGTCGGCTACGTGACCTCGCGCGACTGGATCGACGGGTTCAGGCGGCGGATGGCCGCCTGGTGGGAGTCGCACGACCTGCTGCTCATGCCCTCCCTGGGGGTGGCGCCCTTCCGCCTCGGCCGACTGCCCGCCGACGACGTCAGCACCTCGCGGGGCCGCACCAACCGCGCGGTGTCGTTCACCTCGCCCGTCAACGCCACCGGACAGCCCGCGATCTCCCTGCCGCTGCACCGCACGGCGGACGGCCTGCCGGTGGGGGTCCAACTGGTCGCCGCCGCGGGGCGGGAGGACCTGCTCGTCCGGGTGGCCGCCCAGATCGAGGAGGAACGGCCCTTCCTGCACACGGCGATGCGCTGACCGTCCTGTCCGCCGTTCGGGAAGCCAAGAGTGTCCGGGAAGCCAAGAGTGTCCGGGAACCCAAGGGGGAAATCACACGTTATATCGTGAGGCGGCGGGGTAGTACGCAGCCAGACGAACGTGGTTCCGAGGAGGATTCCATGGCGAAGGTGGCGCGCGCGGCGCAGACGTGGCGGGCATACAGAGAGGTGACGAAGCCGGGTTCGCCCGGTCTCGGCACCCGTCTCCGCGCCCTCCCCAGGATGATCGGCGCGGTCATGAACGGGCGGTATCCCGGCATGACCAAGGGCAAGCTGGCCATGATGGGTCTCGGCGTTCTCTACATCATCTCGCCGGTCGACCTCGTCCCCGATTTCCTGGTCCTCGTCGGGGTGGCCGACGACTTCGGCGTCTTCCTGTGGCTGATGGGCTCCCTGCTCGGTGAGGGCGGGCGCTACGTCGACTGGGAGCGCGAGGGGATCGGACGCGAGGGGATCAGATCTGTTCCATCCTGAGCCAGGCACGTGAGGGCAGCGGGTGGCCGAACAGGCGGGCGGCGTTGCCGTAGGCCACCCGGGCGATGTCGGCGGGCGGCAGGCTGCCCAGGTTCGTCGCGATGGCCTGCTGGGTGTCGGGCCAGGTGGAGTCGGAGTGCGGGTAGCCGCTCTCCAGCAGCACGTGCTCCAGCCCGACGGCGAGCCGAACCCCCGACAGGGCATGGTCGTTGAGCGTGCCGAAGAAGAAGTTTCTCCGCAGCACCTCGCTGGGCTTCAGGCCGCCCTCCCACGAGGCCTCCCCCGCCACGGGGTGGTCGAGCGCGTAGTCGGCCCGTTCGGCCAGCATCGGCAGCCAGCCCACGCCGCCCTCCACGATCAGGATCCGCAACGCGGGGAAGCGCAGCGGGATGCCCGACCAGAGCCAGTCGGCGCAGGCGAACATGGCGCTCGCGGGCATCAGGGTGGTGATCGCCTCGATCGGCGTGTCCGGAGAGGGGACCGGAGCCCAGGAACCGGCACCGGCGTGCAGGCAGACGACGGTGCCCGTCTCCTCGCACGCCTGGAAGAACGGGTCCCAGTGGTCGCTGTGGATGGACGGCAGGCGCAGCCGGGTGGGGAACTCGGGGAAGAGCACCGCCTTGAAACCGCGCGCGGCGTTGTCGCGGATCTCCTTGGCGGCCACCTCGGGGTCGGTCAGCCAGGGCAGCTGCAGGGCGATGATCCGTTCCGGGTAGGTGCCGGCCCAGACCTCCACGTGCCAGTCGTTCCACGCACGCAGGACCGACAGGCCCAGCTCCTGGTCGCGGGTCTTGGCGAAGACCATGCCGGACTGCCCGGCCAGCATGCCGGGGAAGCACAGCGCGGCCCAGACACCGGCACGGTCCATGTCCTCGATCCGGGCCTCGACGTCGTGGCAGCCGGGACGCATGTGCTCGAACCGCACAGGATCGAGCGTCCACTGCTCGCGGGGCAGGCCGGCGCCCACGTCGAGCCCGGCGCAGGGGTAGGTGGCCCCGCCGTAACGCCAGACCTGGTGACCTGAGTCGGTCTCGACCACCTTGGGCGCCAGGTCGGCGTATTTCTCCGGCAGCCGGTCGTCGAACATGTCGGGCGGCTCGATCAGGTGGTCGTCGGCTGAAATGATCACATAGTCCCGCCGCCTTGGCTCGGGATCGGGGAGCAGCGGCGTAGTCACACGGTCAACCGTATTCCGCTGGAATAACACTCATCAAGCCGCAAGGTCTCCGCTTGGTATCTCTGTCTCTCGTGACGTCTTCTGCGATGTCCCCATCACGCCTTTTATGACGCTCCGTAACTGCCTTCCGCGACACTCGACGCGACCGTTTTCACGGTGCCTCCCGACCGTCCCGCGCGGCGCCTCCCCGGTCGTCCCGCGCGGCCACCTTCCGTGGTGTCCTGTGTCGCGGCCCGGGACCACCCGAGGGGGGTGGAGGGCGGCCCCGGGACGGGCCCGCCGGAAGGGTGCCGCCCGTGGCGGGCCCGGGGGTGCGCCTACCCAGAGATCGCCCCAGTATCAGGATTTTTCATAAGTTGATACTTGAGGGAAAAATGCTCTTTTTGTCCATATTTAAGGTTCGTGGGCGAGAACCCCGCACGTCCCCGCCGCATGGCGGGAGTCGTACACCCGCGCGAGCCCGACCCGCCGTTTAGTCTATGCAGCGGCGGGCCTCGCCTGATGGGGGCCGATGGGGGCGGGGATGCGAGTGGTGATTCCGGCACGGGACGACATCCCGTACGTCGCGCGGGTGGCGCTGCTGTTCGTGCTCGCGCTCTCCACGGTGATCGTCCACATCAACCAGGCCCCTCCCCTGCGACCCGCGGTCGAACTCCTGGCGGACCTGCGGGCGGGCGAGGTGACGAAGATCGTCTACGACGGCAACTGGCCCGCCTACGGCACGCTGACCTGGTCGCACGGGCCGCTCTCCTGGAGTCAGGCCCGTTTCGACCAGCCGGACGACGTCTGGGATCCCCAGACCACCCGCCTCGTCCCCGAGGCCCTGGAACGCCGCCAGGAGGCTTTCATGGCCCAGGTGCGCGCCATCGCCGATCCCTCGGTGGAGATCGTGCGCACCGACGGCTTCAGGGCACTGGCGGGCTCGCCCGCCTACGGACGGTGGTGGGAGCCGTTCGCCCCGGTGGCGGTGGCGGCGGAGATCCTGGCCTGGCTGCTCATGCTGGCCCGGCCGAACCCCCGCTACGCCAGCCGCTGGGCGTGGTTCTGGATGTTTCTCACCGGCGGCTCGCTGCTCTACGTCCTGCTGGAGCCGAGACCCCTGTGGCGGGCTCCGTACGAGGCGCTGCCCGCGCCGGCCAGGATCGACGGGACACGCGGGTTCGTGATCGCGGTGGCGCTCCTTTTCGGCCTGTCGATGGTGAACGCGTGATCGTAAAGTGGGCGCGCTCCTGTTCCTGCTGCTCGAACCCCGCCCGCTCTGGTTCGCGGCCGGGCGACGTCTCGCGCCGCGCGAGCGGCTGGGCGGCGGCCGGGGCTTCCTGCTGGCGATCGGAGTCGGTCTGCTCTCCCTCGGCCTGGTGTCGGCCTTCGGCTGTCTGCTGACCCTCGTCGGAAACTAGGCGCGGAGGTCGGCGGACTCGCCGGACGGGGAGGACACGGCGGACTCGGTGGATTCGCCGGACGGGGAGGACGCAGCGGGCTCGGCGGACTCTGCGGAGTCGCCGGGCGAGGAGGGCTCGTCGGAGGAGTCGCCGGGCGCGGAGGACCTTCCTGAAGGCCCCGGGGACACCGGGGACACCGGGGACACTGAGGGCGCTGAGGGCGCTGCGGACCTGGAGGGTGCGTTCGGCCCGGGTTCTCCGTCTCCGGGTTCTCCGTCTCCAGGCTCGCCCGGCCCGGGTTCGCCGGGTGTCGTCGCGGCCGCCTTGAGGTCGGCGGCCTCCCTGCGGATCAGCAGGGCCCAGCCGCCGATCGCGACCCCGATGAACAACCACCACTGCACGCCGTAGGCCAGGTTGAGGCCGCCCCCCTCGCCGACGTCCGGCGCGGGGACGGGCGCGGGAGCGACGGCGGCCGCGGGCGACTGCTCGATCAGGTCGACGTAGCCGCCGAGGAGCCGGTACGGCAGGCCGCGTCCGATCGCCTCGGTGTTGATCAGCAGGACCTGCCCCGCGGGCAGGCCCGTCCGGTCGCGGATGCCGGAGGTCTCCTCGGTCTCGGTGGGACGTAGCCTGCCGGTGACAGTCACCTCACCCGAGGAGGGCGCGGGGACCTCGGGGAGGGCGTCGGCGGTGCTGCCCGCCCTGACCCAGCCACGGTTCACCAGCACGCCGGTGCCGTCCGCCGTGACCAGCGGGGTCAGCACGTAGAAGCCGACCGCCTTGTCCTGGACGCGGCGCCGGACCAGGAGCTGGGCGCCGGCGTCGTACGTCCCCTTGGCCAGGACGGTGCGGTATTTGTCCTGCGTGGAGACAGTGCCGCCGGGTGAGGTGAGCTCTTCCACGGCGACGGGGGCGGCGGCGAGGTTGCCGGTGATCTGGTGGCTGCTGGTGGATCTCTCCTCGAAACGCCCGAACTGCCACTGGCCGAGCAGCACGAAAGCGGGGATGACCAGCAGCACCACCACGTGGAGAGCGAGCCATCGGGGAGTCAGCAGGAACCGGTACACGTCATCAAGAGTAGGCACCGGGGGCATCGCCCTGCCCTCCGACTGTCCTCCGAGTGGGCCTCCGGGGATAGCCGGATACGCCTTGGGGCGTAGTAAAGTTCCCGGGACCGCCTGATCCTCGGATGTCAGGAAAGCTCACCGGACACTTCGGGCATCGCATACGGTCGTCTGAGTTTTCCCCTCGGGATGTTCCATCACCTCCGGAGCCCGCCCCTGATGACCGTGCTCATGCCCGCCCCCCCGGCTCCGCTCGTACTCCCCCGCATCGGGGTCCTGCTGCGGCACGCCGTCCCCAGGGTGTTCGAGAGCATGATCCTTCCCGTTCTCGTCTTCTACGTCGCGTTGGTCTTCACCAACGCGAACGGCGCGCTGGCGGTGGCGGCGGCGTGGGTCTACGGCGGCGTCGCCTGGCGACTGGTGAAGGGCGGTGAGGCCCCCGGCACGCTGCTGCTGGCGGCGGGCACGATCACCGTGAGGGTGGCACTGACGCTGGCGACGGGCAATCCCATCGTGTTCTTCCTGCAGCCCTGCCTCGGAGTGTTCTGCGTGAGCATGGGTTTTCTGCTCACCGCGCCGCTGCGGAGGCCGCTGATCCGGCGGGTGGTGGCCGACCTCGTGCCGCTGCCCGACCAGGTGATGGAGCATCCTCGGATGCGCCGCTTCTTCGTGTCGCAGTCGGTGCTGTGGGGCTGCGCGCAACTGCTGAACGGTGCGCTGAGCCTGTGGCTGCTGCTCAGCCAGACCCTGGAGACCTATCTCCTGGTGCGCACCTCCGCGGTCGCGGTGCTGCTCGGCGGTGTGGCGCTGGTCTCGGTGCTCAGCTTCAGGCACTGCCTGCGGAGGCTGGAGACGACGCGGGGGACGTGGCCTGCGGAGGCTTCGGCGCCGGGTCCGGAGACGCGGGGGCTGTAGCGCGAAGGCGCGCTCCGGGACCGGGCACCGGAGTGACCTCTCTCGGGCCGGACACCTCGTGCCCTTCCGCGCACCGGAAGTGCTGTTCGACCAGGGCGCCGCAGTCGCGGTGGGTGATGCGCAGCGGCGGTCCCGCGGCGTCGCTGAGATACCGGTCGCCCCACCACATCAGGGCCATCAAAGTCGGATAGAGGTCGAGCCCCATCTGGGTCAGCCGGTATTCGTCGCGCTGCCGCTGGCCGGGCTCGCGGTAGGGGACCTTGCGCAGCAGCCCTTCCTCCACCAGCCGGGTCAGCCGGGCGCTGAGCACCTGCCTGGGCGCTCCCGTGGCGGCCTGCATGTCGGCGAAGCGCCGAACGCCGCCGAACGCCTCACGCAGCACCAGGAACGTCCACTTCTCGCCGACGACGCCCAGGGCACGTTCGATGGAGCAGTTGTCCATCCGCAGGGGCAGGTCGCCGGGAGTCGCCGCATTCATGTGCGAATCGTAAGTCGCCATCGCACCACCTCCAACGTGGGTCTAAGTCTAGTTGACATACTCAGGTGTGCTGCGAGAGTCTGAGTTCATGATGCGAACTCAGCTGGTGCCGGCGGGTGGCGTACCGGGGTCCGCCGGCATCCCGGTCGTGTGCGGGAACGTCACCCAGGGGGCCGAGGGCATCCTCGCCGCATCCGGGCACGTCACATGGGAGGCCGGAGCGGGCACGGCCGCATCCGGGGACGTGTCCGGAAGTGTCGGGGCGGCCTCGGGGGACGTCGCGGCGCTGTCGGAGGCCGCCGTGGAGATCCGGCCCGCGCGGCCGGGCGACGAGGAGGGGATCCGCCGCTTCCTCGGAGGGCTGTCGCCGCGCACGCGGGCGCTGAGGTTCTTCGCCGGGATGAGCCGCCCGAGTGCGAGCTTCGTCAGGACGCTGCTCGCGGTGGACGAGCGGCGCGACGCCCTGCTCGCCGTGCGGGGGAACGTGCTCGTCGGGCACGCGATGAGTTGTCGGGGCGAGGAGGTCGACGTCGAGATCGCCGTGGTGGTGAGCGACGAGTGGCAGGGGATGGGGATCGGCTCCCGGCTCATCCGGACCCTGATGCGCCGCGCGGAGGCGAGGGGTGCCGTGACGGTGGGGATGGACGTGCTCGGGGACAACCGCGAGGTCCTGTCCATGGTCCGCGGGATGTGGCCGGAGGCGACCATGCGTGCCTCCTCCGGCATGGTCGAGGTGACCGCACAGGTTCTCCGTTGAACGCCACCCCTGGCCGGTCCTCGCGCGGGTCGTCCCGGGGTTCGCCGAACGGGTTCGGCGCCGAACTCTTACGGCCGATTCCCATGTGAGCGGGGTGTTCGGGCTCGACGGTGACGGCGGCGCCGAACTCTTACGGCCGATTCCCGTGCCGGCCCCACCGGGATTCGCCGGACGGAGGCCCCTGGTCGGGAGGTATGGGAGCACGGGTGGCCGGGCGCCGGGACGACGACGCGGCCCCGAGGGCGGGCGGTATGATCGACATGGTCCAAGCCGGTTTCCGGGCAGTTTGCGGAACAAGGTTCTGTTGCCTCACCATGGATCCGTGAAGACCGCCAAGAACGGACGCGACGGCCGCACCAGGATCGTCGAGGGGGCTCTCCGCCGATTCAGCCAGGACGGTGTCTCGGCCACCACCCTGGCGAGCCTCCGCGAGGAGAGCGGCGTCAGCGTCGGCAGTTTCTACCACCACTTCGCCAGCAAGGAACACGTCTTCGGCGTCCTGTACGCGGAGACCCTGCACATGTACCAGGAGGCGTTCCTCGCCGAACTCCAGCGTCACGAGAGCGCTCGGGGAGGCATCGAGGCCATCGTCGCCATGCACATGTCCTGGAGCGGCGAGCACCGCGAGCGGGCGCACCTGCTCATCAGCGAGCGGCCGCCCAGGCGCGACGAGCCGGGCGGCACCGAGGTGTCGGAGTCGCGCAGGGCGTTCTTCAGGAAGGTCTCCGAGTGGTGGCGTCCGCACATGAAGGACGGCCTGCTCCAGCCCGTTCACCCGACGATGTGCTACGTGCTCTGGCTGGGGCCGGCCACCGAGATGTGCCGCCTGTGGTTCGCCGGCGCGCACCAGCCCACCCCCGACGAGATCAGCGGCCTCTGTGACGCGGCCTGGCAGAGCCTGAGGCAGCGAAACCCCTGAGGTCGTGGCGCCGCCGATACTCCGGCCCGGATCACGGGGGCTTTTCCGGGCCGGAGCGGTATCAGCGCGCCCCCACCAGTTGACGCGTCCGCGTCGACACCCGCCAGACGTCCTCGTCCAGTGAGATGTCCAGCCGAAGGTCCTGACGTCGGCGCCGCAGGCCGGGCACCAGCACCCGGTCGGACACGTCGAACCCGCCACGCCGGGCGTAGCCGAACCCCAGCTCTCCGGGAAAGACCCGTAACTCATCCCGATTGCCGCACCGCGGGCAGGTCCATGCGACCAGGTCCTTGCCACGGTGGTAGTCGTGGCAGGCGCGGAAGTATTCGTCGGGGTGGAAACGGGTCTCGCAGGCGAAGCAGGGGATCAACATCAAGGATCCTTTGAAGCGTGTGGTGCGGCTACCAAGAAGTACCGCTTATCGCTTGAAGTCCGCTTGCAGAACGCTTACCTCGGTGGGTAACAGTCTCATCACCGGGAGCGTTCGGGCGTGCCCGATGCGAGGATTGCCCCGTGAACGATCTGCCTGGCCGGCTCAGAGGGCTTCTGCTCGACACCGGCTACACCATCGACGGCGTCCGCGAGCGTCTCGGCGGCGTCGCCGCCACCGCGCTCTCCCGCGAGGAGACGGTGCCCGCCCTGCGCGCCACCGCGGAAGGTGACCCGCTCGCCACCCTGATCCGGCTGTGGTGGCTCGGCGTCCCCGTGGAGGCGAGACGGGTGCCGACGGCCCTGCCCGTGGAGGAACTGGCCGTCGCGGGCCTGGTGACCGTCGAGGGCGACCGGGTCACCTCTGCGGTCCACCTGCAGCCCTGGGACACCGCCGCCGACGCCCCCGGCGGCTACGTCGTCTCCGACCGCAAGGTGAGGCCGGGAGACCCGGCCCTGAGCCCGTACCACGTCGTCGGCGCGGGCGGCGCCTCGGCGAACCTCGCCCAGCTCGCCTCCCGCCGTCCCGTCGGGCGTGCCCTGGACCTGGGGACCGGGTGCGGGGTGCAGGTCCTCCACCTAGCCGGCAGGGCGGAGGAGATCACGGCCACCGATGTCAACCCGCGCGCGCTGGAGCTGGCCCGTCTCAGCTGGGCGCTGTCCGGGATCGTCGACGTCGACGTCCGGCTGGGCTCCCTGTTCGACCCCGTCGAGGGGGACCACTTCGACCTGGTCGTCTCCAACCCGCCGTTCGTGATCTCCCCTGCCGGCCGGTTCACCTACCGCGAGTCGGGCTTCCACGCCGACGGCTTCTGCCGTGATCTCGTACGGGGCGTGCCTCGTCACCTCGCGCCCGGCGGCACCTGCCACCTGCTGGCGAACTGGCTGCACGTCGACGGGGAGGACTGGCGCGACCGGGTGGGCGGCTGGCTCACCGGGACCGGTTGTGACGGCTGGGTGGTGCAGCGTGACGTCCAGGATCCCGCCGAGTACGTCGAGCTGTGGCTGAGGGACGCCGCGGAGCAGGGCACCCCGCGCTACCGCGAACTCTACGATAACTGGCTCGGCTGGTTCGAGGCCGCGAACGTCACCGGGATCGGCTTCGGCTGGATCACGCTGAACGACTCCGGGAGTCTCGATCCTGTCGTGCGGGTGGAGGAGTACGGGGGGCCGGTGGAACTGCCGGTCGGTGGATATGTGGACGAGGTGCTCGGTGCGATCGCCGCAGCGCACCGGCTGAGTGACGCCGAGTTGCTCGGCTCCAGGCTTGTGGTGGCCGAGGGGGTGCTGGAGGAGAGGATCGGCCCGCCGGGTGCGGAGGACCCGGCGCGGATCGTTCTCAGGCAAAGCGGGGGGCTGCGTCGCAGGGCTGTGGTCGGGACCGTGGAAGCCGCGCTCGCGGGGGTCTGCGACGGTGATTATCCACTGGATCCGCTGCTCGCCGCGATCGCGGAACTGACCGGCGAGGACCACGATGACCTGCGGACAAAGGCCCCCGCGGCTCTTCGCCCGCTGATCGCGGAGGGGTTTTTCCACATATCCACAGGGTGACTGTCCACAGCCTGTGGATATCGTCGCTATCACTTGTCAATCGGATGGCAAACGCCGTGGGCGAAGCTCTGGCCGTGGGGCACGGACCCGGGGGGTGAAGGGTCCGTGCCACGTCCGGCCGACCGTCACAGTGAGGCGGCCGACCCGCGGGCGACGCACCGGATGACCGGGCCCCCTACGCGTCGCCCGGGTCAGACGGCCGGCCGGACCTCCACACCCGCCCCGAAACACGGGGTCCGACTGCGAGGGGAACGCCGGTGATCAACCACGTCTGGATGACGCGTCTCGACGACGACCTGTACGACGGCCTGGGATCAGCTGTCGACCTGGTCGCGCTCCAGCAGAAGACGCAGATCCTCGGCCTCAGGTGCTCCGAGCCTGCCGAACAGGTCGTAGGCGCGTTCGAGGCAGCCCCGGCCGCGCTCGACCTCGCCGAGCCCGTTGAGCGCGGTGCCTAACACCGACAGGGCCTGCGCCTCGCCGTACGGGTGACCGATCTCCCGGCTCACGGTGAGTGCCTGCTCCGCGTGACGGGCCGCGTCGGTGAAACGGCCCGCGTTGATGAACGTCTCGGCGAGCCGGGAGCAGACCCGCTGTTCCCAGACCCGTTGCTTGCTGGCCCTGAAGAAGGCGAGGCACTCGGCGTGGTGGTGGACGGCCTCGTTCAGCCGGCCGACCCGCGACAGGATCATCCCCAGGTGGTAGCGGGCCCTCGCGGTGCCCGCGCTGGAGCCCATCTCGATGAACAGGGCGAGCCCCTGCTCGGCGGCGGCGATCGCCTCCTTCGGCTGCTTCAGGAACAGGTGGTCGCGGGCGGAGTAACTGAGCGTCAGCGCCTCCCCGCCCCGTGCCCCGACCTCTCTGAACGCCTCGCGCGCCGAGTCGAACCAGGCCAGGGCCTCCGCGTGGCGGCGCCGACGCCCGGCCACGACGGCGAGCGCGTTGAGCGTCTCGCCGGTGACGATGCGGTCGCCTCCGGCCGACAGCTCCAGCGCCGTACGGAACTCCTCCTCCGCCTCGGCGAGCCGGTTCGCGCCGAACAGCACCCGCCCGAGCACGTAGCGGCAGCGCAGCTCGCTGGAGACGGCGCCGAGCCGCCGCGCGACGGCCAGCATCTCCCTCGTCCGGCCCTCGAACTCGCGGGCGTGGCTCCCCGACTCCAGCAGCGGCTCCATCGCGAGCAGCAGGTCGGCCCCCGGCAGCAGCTCGTCGGCCTCGTCCGCGCAGGTCACCTGGGCGATCGACGCGAACAGCGACTCCGCCTCCACCGACAGCCAGGCCACCGCCTCGTCGGCGGAGGCGAAGACGTGACCGGTCCCCGTGACTCCCAGCAGGTCGGCCATCGTGCTGCCCTCGTAGGCGAGGCGGTGCGCCGAGCGCGCGGACGCCAGGTAGAAGTCGAGCAGCCGGCGCAGCGCCGCCTCGCTCTCCCCGCCGACGGTCACGCTCACACCGGTTCCGCGCCGCTCGCCCCGCCTCGTCTCGCCCGCGGCGCAGCTCTCCTCGGCCGCGTTCTCGGTCCGTTCCGCGACGCGGCGGGCGAAGAGTTTGAGCAGGTCGTGGAAGCGGTAGCGGCCGGGGGCCGGGGCTTCGAGCAGGCTGGCGTCCACCAGGGACTCAAGGAGGTCCTCGGTGTCCATCGGGTCCAGCGCGAGCAACCCGGCGGCGGCCCCGATCGAGATGTCCGGGCCTCCCGGCAGGGAGAGCAGCCGAAACGCGCGGGCCTGGGCGGGGGTGAGCTGGCCGTACCCGAGGGCGAAGGTCGACTCCACCGCGAGGTTGCCCACGCGCATCTCGTCCAGGCGGCGGCGCTCGTCGGCGAGCCGGGGCACCAGGGAGGCGACCGTCCAGGAGGGTCTGGCCGCGAGGCGCGCCGCCACGATCCGCACCGCGAGCGGCAGGAAGCCGCAGGCGGCGACCACGTCCATGGTGGCGGCGCGCTCGGCCTCCACCCTCTCCACGCCGGCGACGATGCCGAACAGCGCGAGGGCCTCCTCCGGCTCCATGACGTCCAGGTCGATCAGCCTGGCCGAGGCCAGGTCGGCGAGCTTGCCCCGGCTGGTCACGATCGCCGCGCACCCGGCGGAGCCGGGGAGCAACTCGCTCACCTGGTCGGCGTCGCGGGCGTTGTCGAGCAGCACGAGCATCCGCCGGTCGGCGAGGAGCGAGCGGAACAGCGCGGACCGCTCGGCCAGGCCGTCGGGGATGGCGTCGGCGGGCAGTCCGAGCCCGCGCAGGAAGGCCGCGAGCACCGACTCGGGCGCGGTCGGCTCCTCGCCGTATCCGCGCAGGTCGGCGTAGAGCTGACCGTCGGGGAACAGGTCGTGCATCGCGTGGGCGACGTGCACGGCGAGGGCCGTCTTGCCCACGCCGCCGATACCGGAGATGGCCGCCACCGGCACACCCTCGGAGCCGCCACCGGACGACAGCAGCGCGCGGAGCCGCGCGATGATCTGGCGGCGGCCGGTGAAGTCGTTCACGGCGGCAGGCAGCTGCGCCGGTCGCGGCAGCTCCGGGGGCGTCGCCGTCGCCCTCGCGGGCTCCGGATCCGGCTCGGGGGTTTCCTGCGCGGACGGTGCCGTGACCTCGTCGGCTCCGGCGGGGACGGGCCGGGTCGGCGTGAGGGCCGGGTCACCGGTGAGGATGCGCTGGTGCATGCTCGTCAGGTCGGAGCCCGGCTCGATGCCCAGCTCCTCGATCAGCGTGGCGCGGGTGTCGGCGAAGGCCGCGAGCGCCTCCGCGCTGCGCCCGCACCGGTGGTAGGCGAGCATCAGCTGGGCTCGGAGCCGCTCGCGCAGCGGGTGGTCGGCGGTGAGCGCGATCAGCTCGGACAGCACGTCGGCGTGCCTGCCCAGCTCCAGGTCGAGGTCCATCAGGACCTCGAGCACGCTCATCCGGCGCTCGGCGAGCCGTCCGCGCTGGTGCTCGGCGTACGGGCCGACGGCTCCGGCGAGCGGGTCGCCGGTGTACAGCGCCAGACTCGCACGCAGGCTCTCCGCGGCCCGGGCCAGGGCGCCCTCGCGGCGCGCCACCTCGGCCTCCTGGACACCGCGTTCGAAGAGGAGCAGGTCGAAGGAGTTGTCGTTCAGCCGCAGCGCGTAGCCTCTGCCGACGGAGGTGAGCAGCTCGGGACGGGTGCGCGGGGACCTGCCGGGCTCCAGCACCGTGCGCAGCCGGGAGACGTAGGTGCGCAGGGCGCCGAGCGCGCGGGGCGGGGCGTCGTCTCCCCAGATCGCGTCGATCATCTCGGCCGGAGTGATCGCCCGACCCTCCCTGAGCAGGAGCATCGCCAGGATGGAACGTTGCAGTGGGGTGCCCAGATCGAGCTCGGAGCCGTCGCGCCATGCCTGGACAGGACCGAGCACGGCGAACCGCAGTCCGTCTCCGCTGCCCTGAACAGCCATTTCCCGAATCTCCGCCCAAAGGAAAGTTTTATGGCCAAATGATAGATCCTCCGTCGCTTCCCTCGTAGGCGGAGGGTTGGTTGTTCGCCGGGACGTTGATTGCACGTCAATCGGCCGTTGAGCCCTGCGGCGGATGCTTGGCGCTGTCGGGCATGGCCCCATACGGGGGCGGCCGTGCCCGACATGTCAGCGGATTGCAGGCATGGATAAAGGCTCTGTAAGTGCGATGCAGGCATGCGCGCCTATCAATGAGCCATGGCTCCTGAAGAAAGAAAGGAGCCGCACCCCTCAAGGAGAGAACCATCATGCGCCGCTCGATCAGCAAACTTCTCGGTCTCGCCGCCGCCACCGCCGTTGTCGCGATCGGCGTTCCCGCCCTCGCCTCCCCCGCCTCCGCCTCCGCCACTCTCACCGCCTCAAGCGGCTACGACGCGGAGCCCTGGGGCTACTACTACTCCAAGTACTACGACGACTCCCGCGCCAAGGCGAGGGGGAGCGTGTGGGTCGACGGGGCCGACCGCCTCCACGTCCAGGGCAGGCTCTACGACAAGTACTCGCCGAGCCGGCTCTGCGGCTACGCCCAGTTCAAGTTCGAGAACCACGACGGCGACGAGGATTACACCTGGGCGCGCAAGTGCGGCACCAGCGGCTACCAGAACTTCCACTACGTCGCGGACGAGGTCGACAACCTGCAGGTCAGGGTCTGCTACTGGGACAGGCACCAGGCCAAGAAGACGCTGTGCGGTAAGTGGAACTACATCTACGAGGTCGACTCCGACGACGAGGAGTGACCCAGAGGTCTTCGGCGAACCCATCCGGTAGCCCGTACCGGTGGTATCCATATACCAGTGTCCTCCTCCGCCCGCGATCTCCGCTCGACCCGGTGATCATGTGAGCCGCGACTCGCGTACGGCACCGGACGAACACCAGGCCCGCCCGAAAATTCGGGCGGGCCTTTTGTTCCTTTAAATGATCAAAGTGCTATTTGCAGTGTTTTGCTCTGGTTATATAACTATGGCCTTTTCGGTCAACCGTTCTCCTCGTATTCCCGCACCTGTCAGGCGTCCGTCTCACGCGGCCTGGGCGAGGCCCATCCGCGCGTGCATCCGTTCTCGGACGACCGGCCATTCCGCGCTCAAGATCGAGTAGTACGCGGTATCTCGGACCGTGTCGTCGGCGCCTCGGCTCTCCGCCCGCCGCACACCGTCGAGGTGTGCGCCGAGGGCTTCGATGGCGGCCCGGGAGCGTACGTTCCGTATGTCGGCCTTGAGGGTTATGCGGTGGACCTGCCAGGTCTCGAAGGCGAGGGAGAGCATCAGGTACTTGCTCTCGCGGTTGATACCGGTTCCCTGCGCGGAGGCGGAGAGCCAGGTGTAACCGATGTCCGCCACGGACGGGACATCGCCCACCGCCCCACGAGCGCCCGGCGGCCAGGGCATGGGCCCCTGCCAGTACTCCAGGTGCATGAGACGGGTGGCACCGACCACACGATCGGTGTGAAGCCACCGGATGGCGAAGGGCATCGTGCGGCCCTCCGCCTGCTCAGCCAGAGCGGCCTCCACATAGGAGACCATCTCGTCCCGGCCATTGGGGACACGAGTGAAGGTATAGGTGGAACGGTCTTCACTCGCCGCGGCGACGAGGTCGTCGACGACCGCGAGGCTGAGCGGTTCCAGGCGCACGAGGCGCCCGGACAGGGTGACGAAAGCGGGCATGAGCACATCATGGGGGCTCCTCACCACGCCTGATGCCAAACAGTGCGAGACATCTTGGTGAGCATCGGGGGACGTCCGTGACGGGTGGGCCTCTCCACGGAGAAATCGCAGGTGGGAGCCGCTGAAACCCCGTGGAGAACCCGTCGCGGGAACCCTCCCGCGACGGGGTGCGATCACCCCGTCGCGGGAGCCGTGACGAGCGGGAGACGCACGTGGGAGCGGGATGCCTGACGCGTCGCGCGCAGGGCGGTCAGCGCCTCGCTCAGATCATCCAGCGAAGCCGAGATCCAGGGCAACTCCAGGGGGTCCGCGGCGTCGAGCGCGGCGAGCCGCAGCGACGTCGTCTCGCCGTACAGGAGGCTCGTCGCCACCCGCACCCGCAGGGCTTCGGGGTCGTCACCGAAGGCGTGGCCGGGAAGCACGCCGACACCGTGCCGGTCGAGCAGGTACGCGGCCAGGTCGGCGGAGGAGGCGAAGTCGAGCCCGGTGAAGTCGGGGTAGAGGTAGAAACCGCCCTGAGGCGCATCCACCCGCACCCCCGCGCGGACGAACCGCTCGTACACCGCCCGCGCCACCGCGCCGTGCAGCTCACGGCTCCGGTCCACCCGCTCGACGAGCTCCGGCGGCTCGGTGTAGGCGTACGCCGCCGCCTGCTGGACCGGCGCGGCGGGACTGGACCAGATCTCGCTCGCCACCGCGAGGAGCCGGTCGCGCAGCAGCGGCGACGGGAGGCGGGCCACGCCGATCCGCCAACCGCCCAGGGCGAGGCTCTTGCTGAGCCCACTGGTGATCACGGTCCGCTCGGGGGCGACGTCGGCCGGGCTGAGGAAAGCGGTGGCCGGGGAGTGGACCAGGTCGCGGTAGATCTCGTCGGAGACGATCGTCAGATCGAGCTCGCGGGCGACCTCGGCGATCCGCCGGATCGTGGACGCCTTGGCCAGCGTGCCGGCGGGGTTGTCGGGAAGCGTGACCAGCAGCGAGCGCACGTCTCGCCCCTGGGCGCGGGCGCGCCTCACCGCCGCGGCCACACGCTCGGGGTCCGGCACCCCACCCTCGCCGTGGGGCGTCGGAACGAGCAGGGAACGCGCTCCGACCAGCTCGGTCTGGGCGGCGTAGCTGACCCAGCTCGGCATCGGCAGCACGATGTCGCCGCCGATCGCCAGCAGCAGGCCGTACAGCAGGGGCTTGCTTCCCGGACCACAGACCACCAGGTCGGGATCGGTGGGCAGGTGACGCCGTGACCAGTAACCGGCGGCCGCCTCGCGCAGCGCGGGCGCGCCGGCGACCGGTCCGTACCCGTTGAGGTCGGACGCCGCGATCAGCCGCTCGCGCAGGGCCGGATGAACGGGCAGGCCCGCCTCACCGAAGGCCAGGTGCAGCACGCTCTCACCTGCGCGCCGTCTTCGTTCGATGTCCTCGTTGGCCGCCAGGGTGGCGGAAAGGGTGACGCTCATCGCGGGGTCCTTACCTCGTCGCGGAACACCACGAAAACGCTACGGAGCGCGACAGAACGCGGCAGAACGCAGCGGTACGTCGTGGTCGTCTGGGGAACGTTGTGGAACGTCTTCAAGCCTGCTGGGATGGACGGCATCAGGACAAGCTTCGGTTGTCGTGGGTGGGCGTAAGGAAAACTGATGCTTGATTTACGGAGGCTCGCGCTGATCTGTGAGTTCGCCCGACGTGGCAGCATCGCGGCCACCGCGGCCTCCCTGGGCTACAGTCCTTCGGCGGTCTCGCAGCAACTCGCGGCGCTGGAGCGCCAGGCGGGAGCCGTGCTCATCGACAGGACCGCGAGGAGCGCGGAGCTGACCGACGCGGGGCGCCGCCTGGTCGAGCACGCCGAGCGCATCCTGGCCATGGTGGAGAGCGCGGAGTCGGACCTGTCGGCACAGGCCGCGACCCCGTCGGGGCGGGTCACCGTGACCGCCTTCCCGACCGCCGCGGTGGCCTTCGCGCCCGCGCTCGCCAGGACGCTGCGACGGCACGACGAGCTCACCCTGCGGATGGGACAGGCCCGCTCGGGACGCGGCATGCGCGAGGTGCAGTCGGGCGAGGTGGACATCGCCCTGGTCGACGACTGGTACGGCCGGATGCGCGAGCCCGACACGATGCGGGTCTTCCCGCTGCTGCGCGACCCGCTGGTGCTCGTGGTGCCGCGCAGGCACAGGCTCGCCTCCCCCGACGTCCCCGTCGACCTGTGGGATCTGCGCGACGAGCCCTGGATGGCCACTCCGGACGGTGAGCCCTCCCGGCTGGCGGTGGACAGGCTGATGGCCGACGTCGGCGGGCACCGGCCGGTTACCTGGGAGTTCGAAGGGCTGGGAACGATCATCGGCCTCGTCGCCAAGGGCATCGGCATCGCGGCCGTCCCCGCCCTGGCGCTGGCCGCGGGGGTCCGCGGCATCGCCGTCCGCCGGTTCCCCGGTCCGTCGGTCGGCCGGGTCGTGTACGCCGTGGCTCGATCGTCCAGCGTCCACCGCCCCGCGGTGTCCGTCACCCTCAGGGCCGTCCACGTCGCCGCGCGACTCCTCGCCGCCGACCTGGAGGGGGTCGAGCCGGCGTCCAGGGAGGGTCCGGACTCCGAAGGTCTGTCCGGTGTGAGGCTTGGAGGTGATGCCTGACCGGGCTTCGAAGGCCCGGGCGGGTGTGAGGTTCGGAGGTGATGCCTGACCGGACTCCGAGGGCTCGGCTGGTGTGACGCTCGAAGGTGGGTCCCGATCAGGACGGTGTCTGATGAGGGTGGTGTTCGAGCGAGACGGCTCCCGGAGGCTCGCGTCCCGGTAACGTCGGCACGTGCCTCCCACCTACGCCCTTGAGCGGTTGCTGAACGACGGCGGTTCCAAACTGGTCGCCGGGGTGGACGAGGTCGGGCGCGGAGCCTGGGCCGGTCCGGTGGCGGTCTGCGCCGTGGTCACCGACCTGTCGGAACCGCCCGCCGGACTCACCGACTCGAAACTGCTCACCCCCGCCCGCCGCTCCGCCATGGTCTCCGAGATCACCGCCTGGGCGGCCGGTATCGGGTACGGCGAGGCGTCCCACGAGGAGATCGACGAACTCGGGATGACCGAGGCCCTGCGCAGGGCGGCGAGGAGGGCGCTGGCCGGGCTTCCCGTCCGTCCCGACGTGGTCGTTCTGGACGGGAAGCATGACTATCTGGGAGCGCCCTGGCCGGTCAGGTGCGAGGTCAAGGGCGACCTCTCCTGCGTCTCCGTGGCCGCGGCCTCCGTGATCGCCAAGGTCCGGCGGGACACCTACATGGCCTCACTCGGTTTCGAGGAGTACGGGTTCGCCGACAACGCGGGATACCCCTCGCCGGTTCACCAGGCGGCGCTCGCCTCCCTCGGCCCTACGGAGCATCACCGCCTTTCCTGGTCCTATCTGGACGACCTTCCCCGGTGGCGCCACCTCAAGAGGCATCGCAACCCGCTGGCCGGAGAGGGCCAACTCGGGCTTTTCGGATAGACGCCCCTTTATATGGGGCCTCCGGCCCGCCCGGTGACGTCCGGCCGGGGCCGGCCGGACGCGATGAAACCGGTCCGGAGGCCGGGACGAGACCGGGGAAGGCGGTCCGCCTCGGAACGAGGCCGTCAGCAGTCGACGAGCTCGGGCGACTGGTTGAGGATCTGTGACCTGGCGGTGACGAACTCCGCGTGGGCGCCGGTGGCGGTCGGGTCGAAGACGGCGACCCGGTGGCAGTTCTGGAAGGCGAGTCTCACCCCGAAGTGGCGCTCCAGGGCGCCGCGCATGGCGTCGCTGGCGAGAGCGCGCAGGAGTTGGCCGCGAGCGGCCTCGTCCGGCGGGGGCACCGTGTTGTCGGCGAATTCGGCACCGGTGTCCTCGCGCTCCTTGACCAGGCCGCTGATGAGCGACCAGGCGTAAGGAAGGGAGTCTCTGACACAGGTGACGAATGCCGCGTCGTCCACCTCACCGGCCTTGGCCTGGTCGAGAAGATCGTTCGAAACGGTCAGCGACATGCTGCGTTCTCCTCACAGAAGGGGATTCATCAGACACTAGGTCGGGCCTACCGATCGCTCCACCTAGCGGGAGAGCGACACTCGTGTGGGCCCGAAGACGAAGCCGGGGTCGATCTGGGCCGCCAGATCCTCGCCCGTCGCCCTGTTCGCCCAGGCCGTCGCGTTGCGGAGGTGGAACTGCACCGCCTGGCGTCCGAAGCGGAACCAGTCTTTCTCCTGGCTGTCGAGACGGTCGAGAAGCGTGCCCAGGGCTTGGGAGTTGGCCGGTTCGAGGTCTTGGAGAGTGAAGGGGCGGCCCTGCTCCATCGCGCGGATCGCCGAGGAGTGCTCCAGGCAGACCAGCAGGTCGTCGCCGACCTGATCGCGGAGGAAGGCCACGTCCCCGGGGCCGTGGATCTTGTTGCCCACCACCGCGATCGGCACGCCGTAGTCGGCGGCGTAGTCGCGGTACTGCCGGTAGACGCTCACGCCCTGGCGGGTCGGCTCGGCCACCAGGAAGGTCATGTCGAAACGGGTGAAAAGCCCCGAGGCGAAGGAGTCGGCCCCGGCCGTCATGTCGACCACGACGTACTCGCCCGCACCGTCGAGCAGGTGGTTGAGGTAGAGCTCCACGGCGCCGACCTTGGAGTGGTAACACGCCACCCCCAGGTCGTCCTCGCTGAACGGCCCGGTGACCATCAGCCGGGGCCCCTCCGGCGTGACGACGGAGAATCCGGTGTGGATCGGGTCGTCCTCGTCGAGTCGGAGCAGCCGCGAGCCGGAGCCCGGCGGGGTGGTCTTGACCATCGCGGCGGCCGAGGAGATGCGGGGATTGTCGCCCCGCAGGTATTCCTTGATCTCGGTCAGGTGCGAGCCCATCGGCCTGGGCAGCGCACTCTCGGCCAGCCCCAGTGCCATGCCCAGGTGCTGGTTGATGTCGGCGTCGACGGCGACCACGGGACCGCTCCGGCTCGCCACGTATCTCGCGAACAGCGCCGACAGGGTCGTTTTGCCGCTGCCGCCCTTACCGACGAATGCCACCCTCACAACAACGATCCAATCTGATTATGAAAATCATTTCAAGACCTCGGAGGGCCCATCATGCCACGACGGGCGGGGGCGCGTGACGCGTATCGCGGGGAAGAGGGGAGGCGTGCTCGCCTGGTAAATGCCAATAAAGGTGATGTCTCATGACAAATATCGGCGAAAGGTGTGAGGGGAAACGTCTGCCATGTCATGACCGGTGCCAAAGATCCGCTGTTACCGCTTCGCGGTCTCCTGTACGGACTCGACAACCGGCTTGGGGATCGGCGGGGCGGATGTTTGCCATCGGCGCCGATGAGATCCGGCCAGTCCGGGTATCCCCTCCCGAGTTGGTTGATCTTGACCCCCCGGTGAGATCGTGGACAAGGATCAGCAAGGGGCTCTGGTGGCACGTACCGGTACCTGGTCGCGTCGCGTTTCCGAACGGCGGGTTCCTGAACGGCGGTTCTCCGAGCGGTGGTCTCCCCGCGGGAGGTCTTCCCCGCGGGGGATCGGTGGATTCGCCGCGTGGAGTGTCGCGCTCGCGGTGCTCGTGACGCCGTCGCTCACTCTCGCCGCCTCCCGGACCGGGGTGGCGGAGGTGTCCTCGCCGTCCGTCCGGGCGGAGGCCCCGGTTCCCCGGACGACGATGGACGGGAAGTCCTCGGCCGTGCGGGTCGTGGAGAAGAACGTGCGGGTCGCGAGGAAGAAGAGGGAACCCTCGTCCGTATCCGCGGGGAAGGAGAACGGGGTGTCTTCGCCCGCGTCCGTGACGGGAAGGCGGGCTCCCGTGTTCACGGGGAGGCGGGCTCCCGTGTTCACGGGGAGGCGGACTCCCGTGTTCGTGACCGGAAGGCGGGCTCCCGCGTTCGTGGCGGGGAGGCGAAGCGCGCGAGGGGCCTTTGGCGGCGAGAGTCGTACGGCGAGGGTGGGAAAGCCGGAGATCAAGATCACCAAGACGGCCTCGCCCGTCCTCGCGAAACCCGGCCAGAAGGTCACCTACACCGTCGAGGTGCGCAACACCGGTGACATCGCCTACCCGGGCCTCACCTTCACCGATGACCTGTCGGGGCTGCTCGACGACGCGAGCTTCGGCCACGACCAGTCGGCCACGTCGGGCACGGTCTCCTTCGCCGAACCCAGGGTGGCCTGGACCGGCGACGTGGCCGCCGGGCAGACGGTGACGGTCACCTACGGCGTCACGGTGAACGACCCCCCGGCGGGGGACCTACGTCTCTCCGGCGAACTGGTCGGGCCCGAGGGCTCCAACTGCGAGGCCGGGTCGGCCGATCGCGCCTGCGGAAACCTCGGCGGGATCGGCCTGCCGCTGCTGTACGTCCTCATGACCGCAGACAGCGAGACCGCCGACCCCGGCCAGACGGTCGCCTACACGATCACCGTCGGCAACGTCGGCAACGCCACCTATCCCGGTGCCACACTCACCGGGGAACTCTCCAGGGTCCTCGACGACGCGGTCTACAACGGCGACGCGCGGGCCACAAGCGGCACCCTCTCGTACGGCGCGCCGAAGCTGAACTGGGCCGGGGACATTCGGGTGGGCGAGACGGTCACGGTCACCTACAGCGTGACCGTCGGTACTTCCGCCACCGGGGACGGGGTGCTGGACAGCGCCGTCCAGGCCCTCGGGGGTGGGACGAACTGCCCGGACCCGGTGCCGTGGTCCGCGAGGCGTGCCGCGCCCGTCCCCGGTACGGGGCTCGGCTGCGCGCAGCGGGTCGCCGTACAGAGGACGACGGGCACCGGGACGCTCGGGCCCGAGGATCGCGAGGCGGACTCGGCGCCGGTTCCGGCTCCCGGCTCGGCACCCGCGCCCGAGTCGGACTCCGGGCCGGTGCCGCTTTCCGGGGCGGATTCCGCGCCGACGCGGGTACCCGGGTCGGACTCCGCGTCGGTGCCGGTTCCTGAGTCGGACTCCGGGCCGGCGTCGGTTCCCGAGTCGGATTCCGTTCCCGGTTCTGTGCCCGCGCCGGTTCCGGTTCCCGGCCGGGATCGGAAACCGGCGCCCGCGCGGGTGCCGGAGCCGGTCTCCGACCCGTCGTGCGTGCCGGGCCGGGGGCGATCCTTCTCGGTCCCCTGTCTCCCCCGTGGGCCTCGCGAGGTGTCGGCCGGCCCCTCGTTGCCGTTCACTGGTCCGCCGCTCGGGCCGGCCCTGTTGGGACTCCTGCTCTCCGGCCTCGGGCTGGCCCTGCGGCTGCGTACCCGGCCAGGGAGAACCTAGCCGGGTACGGGCCGTGGTCGGCGTAGAGGCCGGCGCGGACCTTGGCCGGGCGCTCGTCGCGCCGGATCAGACCGGTCGGCCCCGGCGACCGCGGCGGAACAGGAGCGCGGCGGTCGCCAGCCCGGCGGCGACGGCGGCGGCCAGCGAGACGGGCAGGACCCAGGCGGCCGTCTCCTTCGGTGGGGCCACGGTGTTGATGTCCGTGGCACAGGCGAGTACGGGGCCGGTGGCGCTCCTGCGAGCGCAGGCCGTCGTCGCCAGGTTCTGCACCGCCGCGCCGGCCACCGCGCCCACCCGGGCGCTCACGTGGACGATCGTGTCCTTCTCCGGCGGGACGTTCACCGTCCACGCCACCTTGCCCTGCTCCACATGCCCTCCGGCGTCGGCCTTCACGAAGGTCATCGACGGTGGCAGGGACTGCACCAGGAGGACGCGCTTCAACCGGTCGCCTCCCTGGTTGCTGAGACGGAGTGTGTAGGTGTTCTCCGCGCCGGGCGTGGTCTCCCTCGCTCCGTCGTCGAGGGAGATGGAGACCGAGGGGACCGGATCGGCCCAGGCGAGTGGCCATCCGACAGCGGGTGCGGCGATCGCGGCGAGCAGGCTCACGCTCGCCAGGTGGTGTTTCATCCTCTAACCTCCGTTGTCACACTAAGTAATCACTCCATAACAGCATTCTGGACCTCGTGGGCGCTCTCAACGCGCCGGACACGGCGCTGGGCCGTCATCCGTGAGGCCGTCGGCGTATCAGTTCGTTGGCCCTCGGTCCGCCGGCCCTCAGTCCGCGATCCGCTGGTTAGCCGGTTCTTTGGTTCGTCGCCCTGCCGGTCCTGTGCTCCACCGGAGCGTTCGGGCCCAACGAGTTCTCCGGTCTCGGCCGGTTCGTCAGTGGCAGGCGGAATCGAGGACGACGGCCTTTGTCTCGACTGTCTCCGCGTATTCGCCCGCCTTCCCCTGGTCTCCGGCCTGTGCGGCGGATACGGAGCGGGGCGGAGCGGGCGGCGCCGCCAGGGTGGCGGTGACCTCGCGCCTGATCAGGTGGTAGTCGGGCGCACCCGAGTAGATGAGCGGGGGGACGAACTGGAGACTCCTGATCCTGGAGTTCTTCACCTTCTCCGACAGTTCGACCAGGTCGGGCAGCAACTGCCGAGGTATGTCGGTGGAGATGGTGTCGACGGCGGCGGCGGCCAGTTTCTCGAAGCTCCTGAAGACCGTCACCGGGTCGGCCTGTTTGGCGACGGCGTTCAGCAGGCACTTCTGGCGGCCCATCCGCACGTAGTCGTCACTGTAGGTGCGGGATCTGCCGTACCAGAGCGCCTCCTCGCCCGAGAGTTTCCGTTTTCCCGCCTCGATCAGGCCCTCGTTCTGCCTGCCGTACACGATGGGATCCTTGATGCGGACCCGTACACCGCCCATCGCGTTGACGATTTCCACGAAGCCCCTCATGTCGACCATCGCGTAGTAGGGAATGTCGAGGCCGAGGATGCCGCCGATCGTTCTTTTCAGAAGCGTCGGGCCGCGGTGCCGCTTGCTCTGCCGGGGAACCATCTCGGGATAGTCCTCGGCGTACTGGTAGATCTCGTTGAGCATGCCCGGTGTGTACGGTGGCTCGCCCTGGAAACCGTAGGGAAAGCGCTCGCGGGCCGGACCCGGCGGCATCGGGACGTTCTCCAGGTTCCTGGGCAGGCCGAACAGCACCGTGTCTCCGGTCCTGGGGTCGATGCTGGCCACGGTCATGCTGTCGGTGCGCACGCCGATCCGGTTGGCCGCCGCGTCCGCGCCGACAAGCAGGATGTTGAGCCGGTCCACGTCCTTCCACGGGTCCACCGGGATCGGCGCGACGCTTTCCGCGAACACCGAGGTCACGACGCCGTGCGAGATGTAGGCCAGTTTGGCCGTGTAGATCATCGGAGCGACCACCAGCGCGCATATCACCCCGACGGCCGCGGCGGAGAGGTAGCGGGCCGCAGGCGACACCGTCTTCGGCCGCACCAGCAGGTGGGAGCGGATGGTCACGGCGACCGTCACGCCGGCGACCAGCATCGCGGTGAGGGCGAAGACCCAGAGCCAGGAGGGTTGTACGGCGAGGGAGAGCAGGGAGGGACCGGCGGTCAGCACGGCGGTCGCGACGGCCGCGGCGAGGATCAACTCGATGCCCATCAGGATGGCACCGGTCAGGCGGCGGCCCACCCAGACGTGGGCCAGACCCCACAGAACGGCTGAGCCCAGTGTCAGTGCCAGGCTCGATCCGACGCCTGTTCGCCCCGTATTGCCTGCCATAGCCGTGACATCTCCCGTCCGTCAGACCAATACGTCGCAGGTTAGTAACGGTTTTCGGGTGAATCGGCTATGTGGTTGTTCGACGCGCTGAGGGCGGCGGGTCAAGGTTTGTAAACCAGATTTCGCCGTCGGGATGACATTGATCTCCAAGTTCACGTCAAAAATAGGTCGTAACCGGTTTTGCCTGGCAAACGCGGGGATTTCCCGGTAATGCGGTTAGGGAAGTCCGTGCGTACGGTGATCGGCTCGATTTTGATCGTGCTCGGGTGCCTCCTCGCCCCCTTCGCCCTCACCGCCTACTGGGCGGCGAACGAGATCGCCGACCCCGACCGCTACATCGAGAACGTGGCCCCGCTGGCCGCTCACCCGGACGTCAGGAACGCCATCACGGATCGTGTCACCGACGAGGTCGTCGTGCGGCTGCGCGCGCTGGGCGTCTCGGTCGGCGGGGAGGTCGTCCGCGAGACGGTGAAGTCCGGCGTCGACAACGACTTCGCCGTCGCCTGGGTGGAGGTCAACCGGCAGACACACCGCAGGCTCCTCGCGATCCTGGGCCACGCCCCGAATCCCGGCATGGCGGACGACGGCGTCGGCTACGACCTCGCCCCGGTGTACGAACTGGTCAAGCGGAGGTTGAAGGTCGTCGGCGTGAGAGAGGCGTCCCGCCTGCCCAGCACGCACCCGGTCACCCTGCTGCTGCCCACCTCCGCCGTTTTCGTGATCGACAATTTCTACGACAGGCTGATCTCGCTGAAATGGGTCCTGCTGGGGCTGTCACCGGCACTGATCGTCACGGGGGTGCTCCTGCCCCGCGACCGGTGCGCCGCTCTGATCGGCGCCGGACTCGGCCTGGCCACGAGCATGCTCGCGCTGGCCGTCGTCCTGTCCGTGATCCGCAACGTCTACCTGCCCGCCTCCGCCACCGGCGGCATGTCGTACTCCGCCGTGGCCGCGATATTCGACGCGCTGACCGCCTTCCTGAGGGACGGCCTGCGCGTGCTCTTCACGCTGGGCCTGCTCGTGGCGGCGACCGCCTTCGTCGTCAAGGGAAAGCGCGTCCGTTCCAGGTTCGCGGCCGCGGTGCTCGAGGACCGTCGTCACCAGCCCGCGGACCCCTCGAAGGACGTCTCCGAGGGGTGATAGCCGAGCCGGGTGCGCGCGGCGGTGATGTCGAGGGTCCGCTCGACGGCCAGGTGGCCCGCGGCGTAGCGCGTGAGCCGGGGCGGGCGCGGGCGCCGGAGCAGCCGTGACACGGTCTCGGCGACGGCGGCGAGGGGATCCACCAGCGCGAGCGGCAAATAGTGCGGTTCGGCGTCGATGCCGCGCTCCGCGAGGATCGCGCGCAGGGCGTCGTCGAGCACGACGGGCTCGGCGTCGGTCACGTTGAAGACGCCGTGATCGACCGGGCCTTCTGCGGCGAGCAGGCAGGCCTGGACCAGGTTGTCCACCGAGGTCAGGCTGATCCGCTGGCGCCCGTCGCCCACCGCGAGCAGCCTGCGGCCGCTGACCGCGCGGAGGACCCGGGGAAGCAGCGTGGTGTCCCCCCTGCCGTAGATCGCGTGCGGTCGCAGGATGACCGCCCGTTCCAGGCATCTCTCTGCGGCGGCCTTCGAGGCGCCGTACGCGTTGGCGTACCGCCCGACCGGGGCGGTGTCCTCGACGGCCATCACGGTCGGCCGGAACGGGTCGTAGACGCTCGCCGTGCTGAGGTGCACGAACCTGGCGCCCGGGAAGGCCGCGGCGGCGTTGCGGGTGCCGTCCACGTTGGCGGCCCAGATGTCGCGTGGCGATCCCCAGTCCGTGACGCTCCCGGCGCAGTGGATCACCACGTCCACCTCGATCGGGGGTGTCGCGGGCCGGGGGGTGCGGAGGTCCCACGACGTGTACGGAGCGCCGCCGAGGTGCCCGGTGTCCACAGCGGGTCGCCTGCCGAAGGCCCGCACCGTCCAGCCTCGCGCCACGGCCGCCCGGCAGACCGCGCCGCCCACGAATCCGGAGGCGCCCGTCACCGCGACCCTCGGCCGCCCGCCCGGCCCGACGGGTCGCTCGGCCGCGGCGGGTCGCTCAGGCAGGGTGGGGTGCTCAGGCACGGCGGGTGACCAGCTCTCGCAGGGCGGCCCGGTCGAGCTTGTCGGCCCGTCCCGAGCGGGGGAAGGCGTCGAGCGGCTCGATACGGTCGGGCAGGGCCGCGGCGTCCACGATCTCGGGAAGCGCCCTGCGCAGCAGGCCCTCGTCGTAGCCCTCCGAGGGAACGACGGCCAGCACGACCTCCTCGTCCCCGGTCTCGGGGTCGGAGAGTCCGACGATCGCGGCCTCGGCGACCCCGGGCAGCGCCGCGATGCCGGACTCGTACAGGCCCGGGTAGATGTTGACCCCGTCGCGGAGGATCATGTCCTTCTTCCGGCCGAGCAGCACCAGCCGGTTCCCTTCGAGCCTGACCAGGTCACCGGTCGCGATCTCCCGCAGCGGCTCCTCGCCGAGATAGCGCCGCGCAAGGTGCGGGCCGGAGACGAACAACTCGCCGTCCTCGGCGACCCGGACCCCGACGCCGGGCAGGGGCTCCCCGAGCAGATCCCCCTCGGCCTGGGCCAGTTTCTCGTGGGCGGACGCGACCGCGATGGGGAGCGCCTCGGTCATCGCGTAGACCGAGAGGACCTCGGGCCCGGCCTCGATCGCGCGGCGGAGCACGCCCGGCGGGGCGGGAGCGGCGCCGAGCAGGAGGTAGCGGAGGGTCCCGGGGAGCCTGGGGGTCTCGCGCAGCAGCCGGTCCAGGTGCACCGGTACGGCGAAGGTGTGGGTGGCCCGCCGCGCGGCCAGTTCCGCGGCGAGGTCACCGCCCCCGGGCAGGGACCAGGTCGCCCCGGCCAGCAGCGCGGGGAGTCCGAGCATCAGCTGGTCGGTGTGCACGACGTCACCGGGACCGAGCGGGAACGCGCTCCTGAACATCTCCAGTCCGGCCGCGAGCGACCCACGGGTGTGCACCACCCCTCGCGGACGCGCGGTGGTCCCCGAGGTGAAGATCACCGCCGCCGGTTGGTCCGGATCCGTCCCGTACCCCTCCAGGGCGGGAACGGCGGGCGATCGTCGCAGGACACGGGAGAGCCGCAGCGCTCCGCGGGGTACTCCCGGCAGCCACGGGCCCGTGTACAGGTGACGGACGGGGTGGCCGGGAAGCGGGTCCGCGAGGTCGGGCAGCAGCAGCCCACGGCGGCGGGCGAGGCGCCTGAGCGGGCCGCTCAGGGTGTAGAGGAGGGACTCGCTGATCACCCAGGCGGGCCGGGTCGCGGCCATGCGGGCCGCGAGCACGTCGGGGGCCAGGCCGGGGTCGGCGAGGACGAGCGTCCCGCCCGCCGCCACCGCCCCCAGCGCCAGCGCCACCGCGTCCACCCCCGGCCGCACCGCGAACAGCACCCCGTCCCCCGGCCGGCCTCCGCCCATCGCGTCGCGGACCGCCGACACCCGACGGGCCAGCTCGCCGTAGGTGATCTCGCGGCCCCGCCCGTCGGCGATCGCGGTACGCCCCGGCTCCCGCCCGGCGATTGTCATGATCCCGCTGACGATGTCGTTCACGAGGCTCCCGCCCGGCCGATCCACAGATGCTCGTACGTGGGAATGAGGACCCGCCTGGCCGCCCGTCGCCGCACGACGCGCACCCGGTGGGAGAGCAGGACGGAGGCCACCGCCCGGATCTCCGCGAGGGCGAGCGGGTAGCCGATGCAGAAGTGCGGGCCCGCGCCGAACCAGAGCCTGCGCAGCTCGGGCGGGTGGGCGCGGGAGGGGTCGAACGGGCCGTACGCCCTGGCGCAGTTGTGGGTGACGATCAGGATCCGGTCGCCGGGGCGTACCGCCGTGCCGCCGACGTGCGCGGCGGCGGCCACCGAGCGCAGCATCAGCGGGGTCGGCGTGGTGACCCGCATCGCCTCCTCGATCACCCTGTCCAGGTCGCCGACCTGGGTGCCGTGGTCGTGCAGGAGGGCGACGAGCCGGGGGACGAACGTGGCGACGGTCTCGGTACCGGTCAGGAAGAACGCCCCCGCCGCGCCCCGCGCCTCGGCCACGGACAGCCCCTGCGCCCGCATCCGGCCCATCACCGTGGACTCGTCCCCGGCCTCGTAGGCGGCCTGCGCGATGTCCCCGATCCGGTCCAGCACCCGCCTGGCGACGGCCACCTGCCGGTCGGACAGCCGCCGCGAGCGCAGCGAGACCATCGAGACGACCCGCTCCCCGTCCGCGAAAAGTTCCCTCGCCCGCGCCTCGGAGACCTCGCCCAGCCCGATCACCCGGCAGATCACCGCCCCGGCCATCAGCCGCATGGCGTCCACCAGGTCGACCGTCTCGCCCTTTCCCAAGCGGGCGGAGAGATCGTCGAGCGGCCCGCGGAGCACGTCTTCCACCAGAGAGGACACGTACCCGGCGGTGAACAGCGGCATCAGTTTCCTGCGGAGCGCGAGGTGGCCGGGGCCCTCCATGTTGAGCAGCACGGAGGGACCGAGCACGGGCGTCCACAGGTCGCCGGGCGAACCCGGCCCGTCCTTGCGGAACCGCTCGTCCATCAGCACGGCCCGCGCGACGGCGGCGTCGTTGACCACCACTCCCAGACCGGGGACGCGCACCACGGGCCCGAGCCGGGCCAGCAGCCGCATGAGCGGGTAGGCGAAGGGGTGGGCGGCCAGGTGGAGGCGGGTCTCGTGGTTCACCGGACGTCGATCACTTCCGGCCGGTAGTGGTGGTCGGCGTACCAGGCGAGGGTGCCCGCGAGGCCGTACGCCCGCAGCCTGCGTACGGAGCCGAAGACCACCACGTCACGGCGCGAGGCGTACGCGGGGGTGAGCGTGCGCACCCGGTTGACCAGGGCGCGGTCCTCGTGGACCTCCTCGATCGCGGTCCTGGGGAAGCCGCCCGCGCGCTCGTAGAGGTCCGCGGTGATGGCGAGGGTGGCGCCGGGCATCATCACGTACGGGCCCAGGTAGCGCGGGTCCCTGTTGCCGGGCCGGAAGCGTCCGAAGGTCGCCGCCACCTCCACCACGAACGGGATGAGGTGGCGCTCCCAGAACTTCAGCCGGAACTCGTCGGTCCTGGGTCTCAGTTGCCCGCCGACCATCTCCAGCCCGTCGCCGAAGGCCCGCCGGATGTTGCGCACCCAGTCGGGGCGGGGCAGGCAGTCCGCGTCGGTCCTGGCCAGGTGGGTCGCCCCGTGCGCGATGGCGTGGCGCATGCCGGTGTCGGAGGCGGCGCCGGTGCCCTTCCGAGTCTCGACGACCACCTGGACACCGTGCCGCCGTACGACCTCGGCGGTGCCGTCGGTGCTCGCGTTGTCCACCACGAGCAGCGTGAAGTCCCGGTCGTCCTGCTCGGCCAGGGCCCGTAGTGTCGCCTCGATGCCGGGGGCCTCGTTGTAGGCGGGAACGATCACCCAGAGGTCCATCACATCTCCGCCAGCATCACACCGGTACTGATCCCGCCGCCCAGCCCGAGCAGCGCCACCCGGTCGCCGGGTCGCCAGTCGCCCAGGGTGAGCTGGAGCGGAAGCGTCGTCGAGGCGCAGTTGCCGTGCTCGGGCAGGCTGACCACGAGCCTGTCCTCGGGGATGTCGAGCACCTCGGCCAGGAAGCGCAGGTAGGGCAGCGCCACCTGGTGTACCGCGACGACGGCGAAGTCGTCCCAGGTCAGTCCGGTGCGCTTGAGGGCGTTGAGGAAGATGTCCGGGCCGATCGCCTCGAAGGCGTCCTTCAGCCTGCGCCCGTCGCCACGGAAGTAGGAGTACTCGAGGTCGCGGGGGTGCGCGGAACCGCCTCCGGGCAGGGTGCCGATCGCCCAGGCCGTGGAGTCGGCCGCGAAGTCGCGGTAGAAAATGCCACGTTCCAAATCGGCGGCGACCGTGACCGCGGCCCCGGTGTCCGACAGCGTGTAGCCCGCGAAGGAGTCGACGAACTGTGCGCGGTCCCTGACCCGCCACCGGATCGCCCGCGACGGGATCTCGCCCGAGCAGACCAGCACCTTGCGGTGCGCCCCGGTCAGGATGAGCGCCTCGGCGATCTGGATCCCGTTGAGCATGCTGTTGCAGGCGTTCTTGACGTCGAACACCGGGCACGAGAGTCCCAGTTTGGCCGCCACGATGTGCGCGGTGGCGGGCTCGATCATGTCCTGCGAGGCCGACGCGAAGACGAGCAGGTCGACGTCGGAGTGGTCGAGTTCGCGGGCCGCCTCCACGGCCAGGTCCGACGCCTGCTGGTCGTCCCTGGCCACGTGGCGGCGCCGGATTCCCGTCAGCCGTTCGACGACGCCCCTGTGGGGCGTGTAACCCTCGATCCGCCGTTCGACGTCCGCGCTGGACACGGTCCGCTCCGGCAGATACGTCGCGACGCCCGTGATCCGGGCTTTCATTGATCTCCCTTTATCCCTGAACGGTGTCGAGCCGAACAGCGTCGAGCCGAACAGCGTGAAGTCTCGACACGCTCGCGCAATGTATCTAAAACGCGGTGTTTTGTCCTGGTCATCCGAGAAAGACGGGCAAACATGGACGAGAAATCACATACCTGTACAAGTCTGTCGTGAAGCGGACATCGTGCCGTCCTTCCGTACCGCCTTCCCGCGTGGCCCGTTCGCGCCGACATGAGTTTCATGATCGCCAAAGGGGCGGTGGATCTTTTCCCCGAGGTCAAGGCCGAGGGCGGGGACAGGCGAACACCGCCGGGCCGCCGAGCATCACCTCGGATCGGGAGCCGTGGCTCCGCCGGGTAGTTTGACGACCCCCTGTGGCGGCAGAGGACCCCATAAGATCTTTTTTCGTGATCGACCGGAATGACCGTGATCGACCTCGCCGGGCTGAACACCGTCACCCGCACCGTGATTCTGCTGGAGGTATGCCATGCGTGGTACAGCTCGTGCGTTCGCCGTGACCACCGCCGCCCTCGCCCTCGGACTGACCGGCTGTAGCGCGGGCGCGCCGGCCGACGGCCGGCCGGTGCAGCAGGCCGTCCCCAAGGCCGGTGAGGAGACCAAGAAGCCCGAGAAGCCGGCGGGACCCGTCACGCTGAAGTACTGGACCTTCACCCCGCCCGAGGCCGCGCTGAAGAAGGCGGTCACCGCGTTCGAGCGGGCGAACCCCGGCATCAAGGTCGAGCTGCGCACCTTCGCCGAGGCCGACTACCGCAAGCGGCTCCCCAAGGCGCTCGCCGACGACGAGAAACTCGACGTCGTCGGCCTCCCGATCCCGACGATGACCCGCTCGGTCGCGAACCGGCTCCGCCCGGTCGACGACTGGAAGGACAAGGTCTCCGGCGGCTGGGTCGACGAGCTTGAGAAGAACGCGGTGAAGCAGACGGAGAAGGCCGCCAAGGGCGGCACGCTCTACTCCGTCCCGATGGGGTCCAACGGCGGCGCGGTCATGTACTACAACGCCGGCCTCCTGTCCGAGCTCGGACTCTCCTTCCCGAAGACGGCCGCCGATCTGGAGAGCGTCGTGAGGCGGGTCAAGAAGGAGATCCCCGACCTCCGGCCGATCGTCTTCTCCGGTGATCCGCGCCGGCAGGAGGAACTGCTGTTCACCATCGCGAGCCAGAGCCACCCCACCCTCTCCGACGAACTGCTGGCCGACGACAGGCCGTGGAACGGCCCCGAGGTGGTCTCGGCCCTGACCGCCTACAGGTCGCTGTTCGACAGGGGCGTACTGGCGAAGTCGGGACTCGCGCTCAAGGGCGACCGCCCGGCCGAGCTTTTCCGCTCGGGCAAGGCCCTGTTCCTGGTGGACGGCTCGGGCCGGAGCCCGATGTTGTCCGCGTCCTACCGCAAGACCGCGAAGATCTCCGTCAAGGAGATCGGCGCCGGACCTTTCCCGACCGTCCTGCAGGGCTCCAAGCCCGCCGTCCGCAGTACGGCCGAGGTGGGGCTCGCCATCCCCAAGAGCTCCAAGCACGTGGCCGAGGCGGCCACGCTGATCGAGTTCCTGACGGTGGGCGAGGGCGTCTCCGACTGGGCCGGAGACCTGGCGCTCGTCCCCGCGCGCGAGGACTTCCGGATCGACTCCTCCGTCTTCGCCGACTCGGAGGGCAAGGAGGGCTACGCCGCGATCCAGGAGCTCGTCAAGGACGGCGGCTCCCTGAACGTCCCCGACGAGTCCTTTCTGGAGCGGGTGGAGGGTGACGTCATCCTCGACGTCGCCCATGGCCGGATCACCCCGAAGAAGGCGGCCGACCGCCTGCAGGAGGAGTGGTCGCGCGGCGAGTGAGCGTCCTCCCCGGTTTCTCCGCCGTCCTGCGGATGAGCGCCTCCCTTCGGCTTCTCGTCGGCAGGACGGCGAGGTCATCTCGATGGCTTCCCGCCCGGGCCTCGACGGGGGTATCCCGTTATCCGGCCGGTGAGCGCTCCCGGGGGTCCCGGCGAGGTCAGGCGTTCACGTTCACCGGCCGGAAGGTGCGGCGGTAGGCCATCGGCGAGACGCCGATGGCCGCCTGCAGGTGCTGGCGGAGCGAGGCGGCGGTGCCGAACCCCGAGCGCAGGGCGACGCCGTCCACCGGCAGGTCGCTGGTCTCCAGGAGCCGCCGGGCCAGTTCGACCCGCTGCAGGATGAGCCACTGGCCGGGGCTGAGCCCCATCTCGTCGCGGAAGCGCCGGGTGAAGGTACGGCGGCTCATCCGGGCGTGGGCGGCCAGTTCGCCGAGGGAGAGCGGCTCGTGCAGCCGCTCCAGCGCCCAGGCCCTGGTCGGGGCGGTCGTCGCCGCGGTCGGGGCGGGAATCGGGCGCTCGATGAACTGTGCCTGACCGCCGTCGCGCCACGGCGGGACGACGCACCGCCTGGCCACGCGGTTCGCCACCTCGGTGCCGTGGTCGCGCCGGACGATGTGCAGGCAGAGGTCGATCCCCGCGGCGACCCCTGCCGAGGTGAGCACGTCCCCGTCGTCCACGAACAGCACGTCCGGGTTGACCTTGACCTTGGGAAACAGCTTCTGGAAGTGGTCGGTGTGGTTCCAGTGGGTGGTCGCGGGACGGCCGTCGAGCAGTCCGGCCGCCGCGAGCACGTAGGCGGCGGTGCAGATCGAGACCAGGCGGGTGCCCGGCCGGATGCGCGCGATCGCGTCGGCCACGGGGGCGGGGAGTCGTCCCTCGGCGGAGATCGCTCCGAGGGCGCGGGTGGCCGGGATCACCACAGTGTCCGCGTCCGCCAGGACCTCGCCTCCGTGGTCCACCGCGATCGCGAAGTCGGCGTCGGTGCGTACGGGGGCGCCGTCGACGGTGCAGGTGAGCACCTCGTAGAGCGGTTCGCCGTCCGCGTCCTCGGCGACGCCGAAGATCCGCGGCGGGATGCCCAGCTCGAAGGGGATCACACCGTCCATGGCGAGCATGACGATCCTGTGCATGACCCGATTCTTACATGGGTGAGGTACGGGCCATCCCCGCCGAGGGCCGCCGCTTCCCCTGCCGAAGGCCGCCTCTCGCGAAGCCCGTTTCCTTCGCCGAGGGTGGCACCGCCTGCCAAGCCCGTTCCCTTCATCGAGGGACGCCGTTTCCGCCGCGAGGTGTTGGGTGAAGCCCCGTCCCCGCCGCGAGGTGGGCTCAGGAGTCGGCCGCGGTCGACAGCGGCAGGCGGAGGACGAGGCGGGCGCCGCGACCGGTGACGGTGTCGGCGGCGTAGAGCCTGCCGCGGTGTGCCGCGGCGATGTCCCTGGCGATCGGCAGGCCCAGGCCGGTTCCTCCGGCGTCGCGGCTGCGCGCCGAGTCCAGGCGGGTGAACCGCTGGAAGACCCGCTCCCGCTCTTTCTCGGGGATGCCGAGCCCGTCGTCGATGACCTCCACCACGGCCTCGCCCGACCGGCTCCCGACCCGGACCTGCACCTCCTTCGTCGCGTGCCGGTCGGCGTTGGCCAGCAGGTTGGTGAGCAGTCGTCCCAGCTGGACCCTGTTGCCTCGCACCGTGACGCCGGGGTCGAGCTTCAGCAGTACCTCGTGCCGGATCGGCCGGCGCCTCACCTCCGAGGTGACCAGGTCGGCGAGGTCGATCACCTCCGGTGCGACCCGCACGCCGGAGTCCAGGCAGGCGAGCAGCAGCAGGTCCTCGATGACGGCCTGGAGCCGGTCCGCGTCGGCCAGCGCCGAGCGCATCGTCGCGAGCGGGTCCTCCGCCTCGGGGTCGGAGATCGCCAGTTCGAGCTTGGTACGCAGCCCGGTCAGGGGGGTGCGCAGCTCGTGGGAGGCGTCGGAGGCGAAGCGGCGCTGGTTCTCCACGGCCCGCTCCAGTCTTTCGAGGGTCGCGTTGATGGTCCGGGTGAGCTGCGCCATCTCGTTTCCCGAGGTGGGGACGGGCATCCGGCGGCTGAGGTCGGAGGCGGTGATCTCGGTCATCTCGGCGCGGATCCGTTCCACCGGGGCGAGCGTACGGCCGGCGAGCTGCCAGGCGCCCCAGCCGAGCAGGGTGAGAAGCCCCAAGGAGAAGAGCGCCAGCGTGATCACCAGGAAGCTGGAGCGGAGCAACGGGGGTTCCGGTGTCATCGCGTAGACCATCACGTCGCCGTAGGCGGAACGTTCGACCCGCAGTCCCACGACGCCGTAACACGCCCGTTCTCCCGTCGGTGGCAGGGCCGCGCACACCGTCTCGTCCACTCGTGTCTCGCCGGGCGGCGGGCGCGTCCGGGTCAGAGGCGGTTGTCCCTTCATGGCAGGGCTGGCGGCGACCACCCGGCCGTCGTTCGCGACGACCTGGACGCGGTTGACGCGGTTGAGCGGGAAGATGACGGTGTCCGCGGGGCCTTTCTCGACGGCCAGGGCCGCGTTGGCGGCCGCGCCGGCCGCCAGGTCGGAGAGGTCCGCCGAGAGTTTGGCCCTCACGACCTGCCAGGTGGCGAACATGCCCATGCCCAGCACCAGGGCGAACGCGATGATCGCTATAAGGGTCACCTGCCCTCGGATTGACCGCGGACGTCGAATTATGGCTACCCCCCGAAAAAGTGGCTCCTCCTATTTAATGTCAGCCTTTTAAGGCATTTATAGGTGATTAACGTTAATCAGCTAGTAAAGCGCGACCAAGCTCTCGTTGTTGTTCGGCGGGAAAGGGTAATGGTTCCCACCTGCGGTGCGACCGGGAGGAGCGTCGGCCAGGCGGTGCCGGATGCGGGGTAAGGCGCCAGGTGTAGGGATTCGGCTGGCATGTCATCGTGTGTTGGTGTGTGTCCTGTTAAGATCCGCCGGTGATTATCCGTGACGGTCACCTTGGCGACGTACCGGCCGTTCTGGCGATGTTCGACGGCGCGGTGGCGTGGTTGACCTCCCTGGGCCGCACCGGCCAGTGGGGCAGCGAGCCGTTCTCCGCCGACGCGGCCCGTGTCGAGCGGATCACCTCGTGGGCGACATCCGGCGGGATGCGCGTCGCCGAGCTCGACGGCCGGCCCGCGGGCTGCCTGGTCGTGGGGTCCGCCATGCCCTACGTCGCCCCCGCTCCCGAGCCGGAGCTCTACATCCAGGGGCTGGTCGTCGACCCGAGGTTCCACGGCAGGGGAGTCGGGGCCGCCCTGCTGGAGCGCGCCCGCGCGGAGGCCGCGGGGCTGGGGATCGCGCTGGTGCGGGTCGACTGCTACGCCGGTGACGACGGCCGGCTGGTGGCGTACTACGAGAGCCAGGGCTTCACCAGGACGGAGAGCTTCAAGGTCGGCGACTGGCCCGGCCAGGTCCTGGAGTCGAGGCTCTCCGTGGTCACGGGCTGAACGGCGGGCGGAGGGGCCACCACCTCGAAGAGGTTCGACGCTCACCGAACGTCCCGTGCCGAGAGGGCCGTGCCGGATGAGCGGCCCGGATGAGCGGGCCGGATAAGTGAGAAGGCCGCGAACGCGAGAAGGGTGCGGGACCCGTCACGGGTCCCGCACCCTCCTGTCGTGCGGAGCGGGGTCAGCCCGCGGTTCCCGCCGAGGCCGGGTAGATGCGGAGCCAGTCCACTTCCATCCACGCCTCACCGGAGCTGCCCTGGCCGGGGAACCAGTCCAGCTGCAGGCAGACCGACATCGAACTACGGGTGGCGTTGCCGGAGCGGAACCACTCCTGCCCGTCGATGTAGCCGACGACGCTGCTGGGGGTGACCTCCACGGCGTAGGTGTGCCAGGCGGTCATGTCGATGTTGGCGTGGGCCTGCTCCTGCCCCTGAGGGGTGTGCAGGAAGAAGTTCGGTCGCTGCCGCTCGGGATCGTTGATGACCTCCAGGAAGTCGATCTCCTCACCGGTGGAACTCCGCACGTTGCCGCCGCCGTCCTTCGGCCACAGCAGGGCGACGGGGTGGTACGACCCGGCTCCCGGGTACAGGCGGACACGGGTCTCCCAGCGCCCGTACGCCTGGGCGTGACGGGCGGCCAGGCCGGCGGTGGTCCCGTCCTCGCGGCCGTACAGGTAGAGCGCCCCGTTTCCGAGGTAGAGCTGCTGGGGGGATCGGCGGCCGTTGCCGGCGTGCCCGGCCGAGTCGTAGAACACCCAGTCGGACTCGTCGAGGTAGTCGTCGAACTCCGCGCACCAGGCCGGTGCGCCCCAGTTGAGGGCTTGCGCGGCGCTGGCCTCGCCGGTGGCGGCGGGGGCGCAGGGGGCCGCGGAGACCACCTCTCCCTGGGCCGCGCTGAGGGTGCTCACCGTCAGCGCGGCCACCATGCTGAGTACGGCCACCCGCACGTGGGATCTGGTGATCATGATTACTCCTCCCAGGATCTTGCGCAGAGTGTGGAGGGACTGAAGCTCCAGCAGCCGGTGCTTGTCGGGCTCGGGCCGGGGATCGCCCACACGGCCGGGCCCGACGGCTGGGTGGGTGAGGCGGGCGGCGCGAACACCCAGCGCGGCGCACCCGCCGGCTCGTGGTTCGCGATCAGCCGGACGCCGGGGGACACCGCGGTACGGCCACGCCAGGGCGCGAGGCTCCAGCACGAGGCGAGGTCCTCCGGCTTACAGAAGTCGGAGGTGGAGCGCTTGAGCGGGGGCAGAGGCAGGACGGTACGGATCGAGGGCGCCGGGGACGGGGCCGCCATCGGGGATCGGGTGCTCTGAACCGGCTCGAGCAGGAGGGAGGGGTCGCGGGCGTCGGTCCGCGCGGGCACGGGCCGGGGCGCGTGGGTCGCCCAGCGCGGCGGGCCGGGGCGCGACGAGGTGGCGGTGGGAGCCGGGGTGACGGGCTGGGTCGGGCTCGCCGAGGGCTTCGGAGTCTCCTTGGGCGAAGTGGTGGGCTTCCGAGTGGGCTTGGGGGCGGGGGTGCCGCTCGGCGCGGTTTTGGTCGCCGTCGCCGTCGCGGTGGGTTTCGCCGTTGACGTCGCGGTGGGTGTGGGGGACGGCGCGGGCTGGGTGGCCGTACCGGAGGGGGACGGTGTCGTCGCCGGCGGCGGTGTCCCGGTCGACGTGGGTGAGGAGGTGGTGCTGGGCGACGGCGCCGGGGTGGCGGGGGCGGAGGTCGCCGTGGACGTCGCCGACGGTGCCGGGGTGGCGGTCGGCTTCGGCGGCGCCGAGGTGGGCTTCTTGGCCTCGGGGGACGGGTCGTTGGTGGGCCTGGTGTTCTCGGGCGGCGCCGAGGGGACCTTCCTGGCCCTCACGGGGGCGTCGTTGGGCTCGGTGTTCCTCCTGGTCGTCGGCTTGGTCGTCGGCTCGGACCTCTTCGGCGAGCTCTCGGTGGACCTGGTGCTCACGGGCGGGTCCTCGGCGGGACGTGACCTGCTGGACGGCGAGCTCGTCGGCGCCGCGTTCCTGGACCGGGTGGCCTCCCGCGTCGTCGTCCCGTCGGGGGACGTGGAACGCCGCTCGACGGGAGCGTCCTCCTCCACGCGCGGTGCGGTGTTCCTCTCGCCGGAACGGTTACGGGACGTGGGAGGAGGGCTGTCGGTCTCGGTGAACGTCTCGGGGGACGAGGTCTCCTCCGAGGGGGCGCGACGCGTCCGCGTCTCGGCGGGCGGGCTCTCGTCCCTGGAGCGGGAGTCGCTGTCCGAGGGCGGGTTCCTGTCGGATGTCGAACGGGAGTCGTCCGAGGGGGCCGAGCGGGAGTCGCCCGACGGGGGAGTCCTGTCCTGCTGGGAGGAGTCCTCGACCTCGGAGGGGGGTTCCTGGCGTGCGGGGGGAGAACCGGCGAACTCCTGCGACGGTGAGCCGGAGCTCAGGCCGGGATCGGCCATGGCGGCCCACGGCTGGGCGATGACCGCGCTCGTCGTCGCGGATACCGCGGCCAGCAGAAGGCCGGAGAGTAAGGTGACACGCCGGGATGAGCTGCGTGGGGGCATTGATCGCTCTTCCTCGATCTATGGGGTGGGCTCTGGGCCGGAGATGGGTTTCCAGCCCGCGGCGGTGAATTCCGGGGTGCCCGGGAGGGCGACCGGCGGCACGGAGGTGGCGAGGGGGTCGGGGACGTTGACCCAGTCCCCCTGGTTCGCACCGCGCATGCCGGGCTGCCAGACCATGAGCAGGCTCATGGCGTATGGGCTCGAATAGGTCGGATCGGTGTCGCCGACGCCCTTGGTCGCGGTCACCTGGACCAGGACCGAGACCTGCACCTGATCCTGGGCGCGGGGTTTCCACTGGACGCCGATCGTCCGTGTCCTCATGGCGGCGCCCTCGGGGAGTGCCCCGTCCTTGGGCAGGCCGAGGATCTCCCTCCAGCCCGCGACGGCCTCGCGGGCACCGGCCCGCGCCGCGTCGTGCTCCTCGGGCCGCGCGTAGAGCACCGCGGCCTGCTCGGCCTGTTCGACGTCCAGGGTCCACGCCGCCTCCAACGCCGCGGCGGCGGCGGAGGCCGCGCCCAGCTCGGTGCGGGGGAACCCGACGGGGTAACCGGCCGCACCCTCGTAGGCGGAGGGTGGGGCGAGGAGAACGGTATCCCCGAGGGCCTTCGGCGCGGAGGCGTTCACGGGGGTGGCGGAGTCGGGTCGGAGGAGCTGCCATGCGCCGGCCGCCAGCAGGATCGTCCCCACGATCGAGACGACCACGATGAGCATCCGCCGCCGGGCGCTTGGCGGCGGGCCCAGATCCCAGTCCAGCGTGGGATCGTCGGCGACCGGTCGCACTAGTGACTCCGGTCGGGGCGCTGCCCGAAGCTCTGCCCGGCCGCGGCGGCCAGGCGGAGGTACGCGCCCCGGGTCGTGGGTCGGAGGCGGACCAGGTCGACCTCCGCGCCCTCCTTGAGGTGCGGGTCGTAGGGGATGCGGATCACCGAGCGGCAGCGCGAGGAGAAGTGACGCTCCAGCAGGTCCAGGTCCACGTCGGACTTGGGCTCCACGGCGTTCAGCACGACGATGGCGTTCCTGACGAGGTCGGCGTGGCCGTGGGCGGTCAGCCAGTCCAGCGTCGCGGCGGCCGAACTCGCCCCGTCCACCGCGACCAGGCTGACCAGCACGATCTGGTCGGCCAGTTCCAGCGTCGCGCCCATCGCCCCGTGCAGCAGGCCGGTCCCGCAGTCGGTGATGCAGATGGAGTAGTAGCGCTCGATGAGCCCGGCGACCGTGCGGTAGTCCTCGGCGTTGAACGCCTCGCTCACCGCCGGGTCGGTGTCGGAGGCGAGGACCTCGAGCCGGGCGGGTGACTGGGAGGTGAAGGCGCGCGCGTCGGCGTAGCGCAGGATGTGCGGGGCCTCGGCCAGCATCGTGCGGATGGTCGCGGCCGTCTCGGACTTGACCTTGAGACCGAGGGTCCCGCGGTCGGGGTTGGCGTCGATCGCGATCACCCGGTCACCGCGCAGCGAGGCCAGCGTGTTGCCGAGGGCGACGGTCGTCGTGGTCTTGCCGACCCCGCCCTTGAGGCTCATGACCGCGATCCGGTGGTGCCCGCTCGCGACGGGGGTCTGGGCATGCGCGATCAGCGTGCGCCGTTCCACCTCCGCCGCCGACTCCGCGGGGATGATGCGCTTGCCGGAGAGCTGCCAGACGAGGCGGCGCCACCCCCCGGCGGGTTCCGGGCGGCGGTTGGTGAGCAGGTGCTCCGCGGTGAGCGGGACCGTTTCGTGGAACTGGTCGGGCGGGAGCGGCGGATTGGGGGGTGATGCATGGATATGTGGAGAGGTATCCGTCATTTCCCTGGTCCTTTCTTGAAAAGTGATCGTGGGGGGATGGGATCGGTCAGCAGGTCCGCCAGCGCACCGTCGTACTGATCGAGTCGTCGAGGGCGTGCACGGTCACCGGAGCGGTGGCCGACGCGGGGGCGCCACACCAGTTGCGGACCCGGTGGGCACGCAGGTTGATCACCTGGGTGACCCCCTCCCGCAGCGTGCCGCCGGAAGGGCTCACGGCCAGGCCGGGAGCCGAGATCCGCCATTTCAACGGCTCTCCGGAGGAGGTGATGACCATGCTTCCCAGGCCGAACTCGTCCAGCGTCACCACGGGCGGGACCCGCAGGCGGGAGGCGAGCCCGTCCTGCCGCGCCGGCGCGTCGGCGGCGGGAGGCGGAGATCGGGTGGCCTGGCTGGTGGACGCCTGCAGCGACCTCGCGGGCTCCTCGGGCCCGATCGCGGGGCCGAGGAAGTTCATTCCGGTCAGGGTGCCCGCCGCGCCCGCCACGACGATGATGACGATCTTGATCGTCGTGTTCCTGATCCGGGCACCCGCCCAGCTGAGCGCCTCCAGTACGCGGATCCCCATCTCGATCCGCTCCTCGTCGGGGCGGTCGTCGGGTTCGGTGTGGAAGCGCAGCGCGGGAACCTGGGTGTCGTCGAGTGTCCCGGTCTCGCGGGTTTTGGCCTCGCGGGTTTTGTTCTCGCGGGTTTTGTTGTCGCGCGCTCGGGTTTCGCGTGTCCCGGTATCGCGCATCTCGACGGACGCCTGCCCGGCGATGACGACGGGTTCGGCCTTGGCGACCGGTTGGGGAGCCGGCGGCTCCTGCCGGGGGATGGTGCCGGTGAGCTCCTCGCTCTGGGCGAGGACCTCACGAGCCCACGCCTGGGTGAGCAGGGCGTCGTAGAGGGGGGTGTCGTGTCCGGGTACGGGAGGCGCGGACGGCGGGCGGGCCGGCCGGGTCCTGCGGGGCGGCAGGGCGGGCAGCGGGGGCAGGCCCGAGGAGGCGGCGGGAGCGCGGGAACCCGCCGCGGGCCCCTCTCCCGATGCCGTGACCGGCGACACCGCGCCCGACGTCGTACTCGGCGGCGTCGTGGCAGGTGGTGTCGCGGCGGGTGGCTTCGGCTTCGTGGGAGGTTTCGACGCCACCGGTGGGTAGGGGGGCGTGCCGACCCTGGGCGAGGGTGGTGCCGGGGTGGTGCCGCCCGTGGCCGGGGAGGCGGGCGGCGTGGAGGACCGTCGTCCGGGTGGGGAGGCGGGCGATGCGGAGGACCGTCGTCCGGGTGGGGCGGAGTGCCGGCTGCCGGGCGTGGCGGGAGTCCGGCCCCCGGGCGGGGGCGCGGGAAGGACCGGGGAGTGTCCACCCGCAGGAGGGGCGGACAGGACGGGAGACCCGCCACGGGCCGGTCGTGTGGGCGAGGCCGCCTCCGAGGCCGCCTCGCGGGTGGCCTCGGGAGGCAGTGAGTCCACGAGCCGCTGCCGCTCCTCGGCGGAGAGCGGCGCGACCGGGGGATAGGCGATCATCTGCGGCGCCGTGTAGCGGATGTTGATCGGCCGCGTGCACACGGAACACCTGATCATGTGGGAGAGCAGGCTCGCCTGGGCCTCCACCGGGTCCGCGGCGGAGTGCGCCGTCCGTCCGCCGGGCGGGCCGTCGGGAAAGACGTCGGGAAAGACGTTCTCCACCAGCGGGGCGAGCTCGGGGCAGGTACGCCGCCCGTGGGTGAGCGCGTCCAGCCCGCTCACCAGGGTCTCGATCAGATCCTGGGTACGGGTGGTGAGCCTGCTGACCTCGTTGACGGGCATCGCCAGCACGTGGGAGAGGTCCTCCATGCTGAGCGCGTGACGGTACGTCAACCTGAGCGCCTCGGTGCCCAGGGGGTCGACGATCGTCCACACCCGCTCGATCAGCGAGGCGTCGGGCATGCCGGGCCCCGAACCCGGCACGTACCGCTCCCGGTAGGCGGCAGAGGTGCGGCAGTCACGTCGCAGTACGGCCAGCAGCCGCCCCCGGGCCGTGACGCCCTCGGGAGCGGCCTCGGCCCGGCCGGCCGCCAGCGCGGAGACGACCGCCGCGTGCGCCCGGCCGGGTTCGAGATGGGAGGCGGCGTAGTCCATCAGGTGCGCGCCGTGCTCACGCACCCAGGCCGCCCCCTGGCCGGGGCCGGGCGTGGGACGCCCGGTTCCGGTAGGTGTGCTCATCGGCCCTCGTACTCGAACGGGTTCTGCTCGGTCTGGTCTCGGGGGGGCCGGCCCCGGTCGGACTGGGAGGGAGCGGTGTTCTCGCCCGGCCACTGTTCGGAGACGTCGCCTCCGGGGTCTCTGGGGGCCACCGCGTCATCGGGACCCGGCTGGGCGGGGTTCAGCCCGCCCGTGTCAGGCTGCCAGGGCTCCTCCTGGCCGGGGACGCCCTGTCGCCGGTCGCCCTGCCGCTGCTCACCTTGCCGCTGCTCGCCCTGTCGCCGGTCGGTCTGTCCCTGGTCAGGCTGCGGGAGGGTGCTCTCGCTGGGGATCGGGCTGGGAAGCGGGACGGGAGGAGGATCGGTCACCACGAGCTCCAGATTGCGCTGGGGCAGTCCGGTGAACTTGGTCCAGTTGCTGATCTGGCCGGGTGCGGGCTCCGCGTAGAGCCAGCGGATGAAGGCGGGCCACAGGCACGAGTCGCGGGGGATCGTGGCCTGGCCGCCCTGGGCCTGGTCCGGCCCCTGGGTCGCGCTGAGCGCCCGGAGTTCCTCGGCGGTGTAGTCACGGCACGGCGGGGTGCCCGGCGGGGCGATGTTGAGGTCCCACACGCCGTTCTCGTCCGTGTAGCGCATCCCCCTGTCCAGCCCGAGGGCCTCGTGGGCGCGCCGCATGAGCTCGGGGTTCTCGAAGATCGGCAGTGAGACACCGCCGTCCGGGCCACCGCCGGGAAGCTGCGGAGTGGCCGGCATGAGCACGGTCCCGTCGGGACCCTGCGACGCGTTCTCGGCGGGACCGAGGGAGGGCTGCGGCTGGGACGGCCCGGCCGAGGGGAGCTTCCGCGACGGGTCGGGCGCCTGGGAGCGAGTGCGGTCGCCGTCGCGCGGTGCCACCGAGGGCGTGCCGGCGTCACCGGTCGGCCTGGTCTCGGGAGACGCCGTGGACACGGGACCTTCACCCGAGGGCACGATCGGCCGGCCGGTGCCCGACCGGATCGCCGGCCTCAGGGTGCCCGTCGGCCGGGGGTTCCTCGCGTTGTCCCCGGGCTGCGGATTCCTGGCGTCGCCGATGGGCCGAGGTTGCTGCTGCCCGTTTCCTCCGGTGGGCTGGGCCTGCGGGGGCTTGAGGCCACCGGTCGGCTGGGGCTGCTGCTGCCGGTTCCCCTCGCCGGGACGCTGCCCGTTCCTGTCCGGGGACTGCTGCCACTTCCCGTCGGGGGGCTGCTGTCCGTTCCTGCCGGTGGGCTGGGGCTGTGGCTGCCTGTTTCCGTTGTCGGCGGGGGGCTGCTGTCCGTTTCCGCCGGTGGGCTGGGGTTGCGGCTGCCTGTTTCCGTTGTCGGCGGGGGGCTGCTGTCCGTTCCCTCCGCTGGGCCGGGGCTGTGCCGACAGGGTGGGCGCCGATGACCTCGTCGCGCCGGACTCGGGAGCCGGCTTGGGCGGCGAGACGACCTCGACCTGCTCCACGGGCCGCGGCTCGATGACGCTGCCGCTCTCGTTCTGGCTCTCCGAGATGTTGCCGCTGATCTTCTTCGTCGGGGTCGGAGCCGGTGGGGCGGGAGGGTTGACGGGCTGGTTGTTCACCTGGGCGGGAGGAGGCTGGGCGGGGGGTTGCGCCGGCCCGGGGTTGGGTGCGGGCTGGACCGGCGCCGGGTCGGGCTTGGCGGGCGGATCGGCCTTCTTGGGCGTCGTGGGTTTCGTCGACGTGGTCGCCTTGGGGGCGGCCGGCGGGGCCGGAGTGCTCTTGGGGTTTCCCGGCCGCTGGAGGGGGGCGGCCGCGGCGGCGGCCACGCCCAGGACGGGAAGGGCGACACAGCCTTCCGCGGTGCCGCCGACCGCGCGCCCGTCGGTGGTGGTGGTCAGGCAGACCCGCTGATCCCCGGCGGCGGAGGCCCGTTTGGTGCCCTTCGCGATCGTGCTGCCCGCGTCGGCGCCGGAGAGCGGGAGCGGTTGGTCACCGCCGGGTGCCGCGCCCGCCGACCAGGCTCCCGCCTGGTCGTCGAGGAGGTACGTTCCCGCGGCGAGTCGCATCACCTGCCCCTCGCCGGGGTCGGGGCGGATGGCGATGACGGTTCCCAGCCCGGCGCCGGCGCCGAAGACACCGATCGCGACACTCGCAGTGATCACCGTCGCGCGCGATGGCTTACGTGAGGGTGTCATTAGAATGTTCCTTTTCTTCCGGTAAAAACGTCAGTCGCCGTGGCTCTCCAGGACATCGCTCCACTCGCCCAGCACGCGAGCGGGTTCGTTCGAGCCGACGGGGGGGACATGGGTCACATACATGCGTCCGTATGTGGCGCTCACCGAGCGTGCGAAGGACTTGCCGCGGGTGCGGACGGCGGCCGAGCCCTTCAGCTTGACCTTCGCCCCTTCCCGCACCGCCTCGCGGAGCTCGGTGGATCGGGCTCCATACCAGACCAGGGCGCCCCCGTCACTGGTCCTGAGTGCGCGTACCGGTCCCTCAAGCCGGTACGACAGCGTGAGCTTCCAGTCGGCCTGCTCCAGCCGGACCCGCTCCTGATGCCAGAACAGCGAGGCCTCACTGGTCCACGGGCCTTCCTCGAACCGCGAGTCGATTTCCGCGTTCTCCAGACTCGCGAGGTGCGCGCGGGCGATCTGCCGAGGGGTCGCGCTCAGGCCGGTGGCGTTCTCCGGCAGGCTCGTCGCGTACCCCTCGCCGTCGGTGGCTATCTTGGGGAACCGCGCCGGGGTGTCGCGCGTGTCGGCCGCCGAGGCGACGAGCCGCCAGCCTCCGGGGGCCGAGCTCATCACGTCGACGATCCTCGCGACACCCGGTTCGTGCGAGACCGCCACGAACCAGTCGGCGGTGCCCTCCACATGGCGCGGGATCCACACCTGGGGGTTGGGCCATATCCCCGTCGCGAGTGAGGTCCCCTGCATCTCGGCGGTCTTGAAACTCGCCCGTGTCATCTCCAGCGCGAGCCCGTGCTCCAGCTTCGCCATGGCCGCCTGGTCCTTCCTGGCCTGGGCCGCCGACAACCCCCGCTGGTAACGGCCGTGGATGCCGTACGCCTCCTTGGCGGTGAGCTCGGGTGAGCTGGACCCGGCGGGCGGGTCGGCGGGTGGCGGGGTGGTCCTGGTCTCGGTCCGTGGCTTCCGGGTGGGAGTGGCCTCGGGGCGAGGGGACTTCTCCTTGCCGCTTTTGGTGGGCGTGGGCTTCGGTGTCGGTTCGGGGGTGGAGCCGGAGGACTCCGGCGTCGGTGAAGGCGAGGAGTCGGCCTTCTCCCAGCCGGTGTCGGAAGGGTCGGGCGTGGGGTTCGCCGCGAGGGACGAACCGGAGGTCGATCTGGTCACGAGCCAGATCACGGCGAAGGCGATGATCGCCAAAACCGCCGTGAACAGAATAACCTTCCGCCAATCGAATGACAGGAGGCGTTCGGGATGCCAGTCGGATGCGTGTTCGGAATCGTGCCGAGAGGAAGCACCGCCACGGCGAGAGGGCCCAGCCTGTCCATCTGGGAAATCTGATGCACGCCATGACATAGGTCCAAATATTAGACTGACCGTGATCTATTTGGAAGGTAAAGGGCTCAGTAATTGACACTTATGGTTATTGGGTTATAAATAACACCTAACTCGATATACGGACGGTCCGAAACGGCGAGTGCCCCCGCCTGCAGCCCTCCTGTGGTTGGATCGTGCCACTGGTTCTCTAGAGATGTGGGGACATCCGGAGGTTTCGGATGATCCTTCACGTTTCTTGGTGAACTGCCATTTCCCTGGGGAAGGCCGGTCGTTCACCTCCCGGTGGGCTTTCCGGCGGGGAGGCGGGGCCCTCGTCGCGTACGGGCGATCGCGCAAGCGTTTCCCACTCCGGATTGGTGCAAGCCGTCATAGCAACTTGATATGAATACGTTTCCTCTGTTTAGCTGTTCGGTTCCTGGCCGGCGTTCGGGTAATTGGAACCCTGCTTTTCCGAGACCGCTCGGAGGGCGGTGCCCCACCCTTCGGACGCCCGCTGGGCGAGGCGCGCGCGACGGCCGTACGCACGGCCGGGGGCGCCGGGGCGAGCGAGGGTTCGCCGCTGTCCGAGGTTGTGCGCGGGGCCTTCTCGACCGGGAGATGGACCTCCCAAGGACAACCCCGGGGTATGGACCTCCCGAGGACGACCACGGCCCGGAGGCTGCCATGACCACCTACACCCTGTCGATCGTCGAAGGCGACACCGGCGACGACATCTTCTCGCCCGCCTCCCCGATCCACTTCAGTCAACTCGACGTGTACACCCTCATGTGGCTGACCGAGCACGGATACGAGGAGGGAGGAAGGCGGGTCGTGGTCACCCCGGTGGGCCACGAACCCGAGGGGGTCCGCGTGGTCGCCTCCCGCGACGTGGATCTCTGACCCCCGCCCGCCCGCGACGTGGCCCCACCCGAGTCGGATACCGCTCGGGGATCACTCTGACCCTCGCCCGCCTGCGACGTGGTTCTCTCATCCCTGCCCGCCTGCGGCGAGTCGCCCACATCACGGCAAACGACGGCAATGTGGCGCGGTGTCCACGGCGAGGATGATTTCCGGCCGACAATCTAGGCGTGGACCGACATTCCCGGAGATCTTTCCTTCGGCTCGGCGGGGTCGTCGCGACCGGGGCGATGATTCCGGCGTACGCCGCGCACACCGGTATCGGGCGGCACGAGGAGACCGCGTCCCCGAAGAGCGCGTCGCACCCGCCGGCCGATCCCCTCACCGCGCTGCGTCACCGCTGGCGGGACGTGACGGCGGGGTCGGGGTTCGACGCGACGGCCGAGCCGTACCGGACCCGGCTGGCGAGGCTGGGGACGAGGGCGGCCGGATACCGGGACGCCATGGCGCCGGCCGACGCGTCGCTCTGGCCCGGCCTGCCGTTCCCCTCGCTCGGCGCCACCACCGCCCGGCTGCGGGCCATGGCCCGCGCGTACGCCCTTCCGGGGACCGGGCTGACCGGCGACGCGAACCTGGCCGCGGCCGTCGCGACCGGCGTCGACCACTACCGGCGGCGGGTGTACGCGGCGGGCGCCGACCAGGTCGGCAACTGGTGGCACTGGCAGATCGGCGCCCCCAGGAACCTCCTCGACGCGGCCCTGCTGATCGGCCCGCACCTGACCGGCCCGCGGGCCGCGGCGCTGCGGGAGGCGGTGGACCACTTCGTCCCCGAGTGCCGCCTGGACGACTACGAGGGGACCAGCACCGGGGCCAACCGGGTGGACCTGTGCGTGGTGACGCTGCTGCGGGCCGTCCTCGGCTCCGACCCGGCGAAGGTCGCGCTCGCCGTCTCCGCGCTCTCCCCGGTCTTCCCCTACGTCTCCGAGGGCGACGGGTTCTACCGGGACGGCTCCTTCGTCCAGCACACGACCGTCCCCTACCAGGGCACGTACGGAGCGTCGTTGCTGTCCGGCCTCGCGACGCTGTTCGCGGTGTTGCGCGGCTCGCCGTGGGAGGTCGTCGACCGGGAAAGGCAGGTCGTCTTCGACAGCGTCGAGAGGACGTTCGCGCCGGTCGTCCACGACGGCTCCTGCATGGACCTGGTCAGCGGCCGGGCGGTCGGCAGGCGGCCGTACGGCGACCACGACAGGGGGCGGGCGATCGCCGCCGCGATCCTGCTGCTGGGAGAGACGGCCTCCGCCGCCGAACGGTCCCGCTGGCAGGGCATGGTGAAGGGGTGGGCGCTGCGGAACACCCACCGGCCCATGCTCGACGCGGCCGAGGAGGACGACCTGGGCTTCCACGCCCGCCTCGCCGCGATCCTGGACGACGACGCCGTTCCCGCGGCCGAGGAACCCGCCGGGCACCGGCTGCTCGCGATGAGCGCCCGCGCCGTCCACCGCGGGCCCGGCTGGTGCGCGGGCCTCAGCATGGCCTCCCACCGCATCGGCCACTACGAGCACGGCAACGGCGAGAACCTCCGCGGCTGGCACACCGGCTCGGGGATGCTCTACTGGTGGGCCGACGGCCACGGCGACCAGTACTCCGACTCCTTCTGGACCACCGTCGACCCCTACCGCCTGCCGGGCACGACCGTCTCCACCCGGCGGCTGGCCGACGGCGCAGGCGAGGCGTGGGGCGACACCTGCCCGCCGGGCCGCTGGGTGGGCGGCGCCACCGACGGTGCGTACGCGACGGTCGGCCAGCACCTGAACGGCTTCGAGAGCACCCTGGAGGCCTTCAAGTCGTGGTTCTTCCTCGACGACGCGGTGGTCTGCCTCGGCGCCGCGATCACCGCCACCGACGGCGTGCCGGTCGAGACCGTCGTGGACAACCGCAGGACCGGCGCGCCTCTCGTCGTGGACGACGGGAAGGGGTGGGCGCACCTGGAGGGGCACGGCGGTTACGTGCTGCCCTGCGGCACCCGCCTGCGCACGCTGCGAGAGGAGCGCACCGGCGGACGGGAGCGGGCGACCCGGAGTTACGTGACGCTCTGGCTCGACCACGGTGTCGATCCCGTCTCGGCGGGTTACGTCTACCTCCTCCTGCCGGGCGCGAGCCTGGCGGAGACCCGCTCCCGCGCCGCCGACCCCGGCTGGGCGCGGGTGCTCGCCAACAGCGCCCGCTGCCAGGGTGTCCGGGTCCCGTCGCTCGGGATCACCGCCGTCAACTTCTGGAACGACGGGGCCGCAGGGGACCTCGCCGTCTCCGCCCCGTGCGCGGTGCTGGTCAGGGAGACCGGCGACGGTACGGCCACGCTGACCGTGTCGGACCCCCGGCGCGACCTGGACGAGCTCACCGTGACCTGGAACCGGCCGGTGACCGGGGTGTCGCGCGGACATCCCCTGCTGGCGGGCGCGACGACCGGCGCGCGGCTCACGCTCACCTTCGGGCGCCTGGCGGGCCGGGGCGGCGGCTCGAACACGGTCGTCGTACGTCTCGGTTGACGGGGGCCGAATCCGACGAACCCCCTCCCTCCGCCGGAGGTGCCGGGTGGCCGGTTCGGAGATCCAGGCGGGAGGTGCAGGCGGGCCGGGTCAGAGGTCCAGGCCGGAGGTGCCGGGTGGCCGGGTCGGAGATTCGGGCCGGAGGTGCAGGCGGGCCGGGTCAGAGGTCCAGGCCGGAGCCGCCGAACCGGTCCCGCAGGAACCTGCCCTGGTCGCGCAGCGCCTGCTCGTCACCCCGGTAGACCGACTCGGCCACCTCGCGCAGCCGGGTGTCCAGCAGGTCGAGCTGGGCGAGCAGTTCCTCGTGCGCGCTGCGCTCCCGCTCGCCGCGCCGGGTGAGCGCGTAGGAGCGGGGCAGGTTCGCGTACGTCTCCAGGCTGGACGGCAGGTAGTCCCTGATCGTCTGCGACACGATGTGCAGGTGGTCGGGCGAGGAGGTGAGCGTGTCCGCCCGCCGGAGGATGTCGCGCAGCACCTCGGCGAGCGCGCCGACCCGCCTCACCACGTCGTCGGGGAACCGGTTCCCGTCGACCTTGGCCGACAGGGCGGCGAGGTCGGTTTCCAACTGCCGGGACTCCACCTCCGCGTGCGAGATGGTGAGCCTCACCCGGTCGGCCGGGGCCAGCAGCGCTCCGACGCCGTACAGCCCGGCGACCACGACGGGCCAGAACGTCCCGGCGACGCCGAGGAAGACCAGGACCACTCCGACCAGGGCGAGGACGCATCCGGTGATGTTCCTGGTCGACCCGGCGTAGGCGAGGATCCGCCTCAGCGGGCTACTGGTAGCCACGGATCTCCTTGAAGGCCGCGGCCAGCGACCCCTGCCGGGCGTCGAAGGTCGCTCCGCCGGTGAGTTCGGCGATCCGTTTCATCTCGTCGACGTCGCTGTCGCCGAAGAGCACGACGAACGTCCGGAACTTCACGGGCAGTGCGGCGTAGTAGTCGGCGAAGTCGTCGTAGGAGGCGCCGTCGGTGTTCTCGCCGTCCGTCATCAGCACGATCGAGGTGAAGTCCTCCGACGGCGACGACCGGATCTGCTCGTAGGCGGCCCGCAGGCTGTCGAAGATCGCGGTCCCGCCCTCGGCCCGCAGCCCCTCGCCGTACGAGCGGATCTGCCGGAGCACCGGTTCTGGGTCGCGGTCGGGCAGCGTGAAGGTCCGCGGGCTGCCGGGGGCCGTGTTGAACGGGATCATCGTCACCGTCTCGCGGTCGCGGAAGCGCGAGAACGATCCGCTGGCGGAGGTGTCGGCGCCCGACAGCGCGGTCAGCGCCTGCTTGAGCGCGTCGATCCGCCCTCCTGCCATCGAGCCGGAGGTGTCCAGCACGAACAGGGTCCGCGAGGGCCTGCGCACCTGGTTGAGGTAGGCGCCGATCAGCCTGTCGGCGGCGTCGCGCCGGTTGGGGAAGGGCAGCTCCACCGGCGACGCGGTCCCGAAGCGCGCCTCCGGCCTCACCTCGGGGACGATGGGCCTGCGGTGGGTGGTGGTCATGATCTCCCGCTGGATCTCCGGCGTGCGCAGCCAGGCGGCGAGCTTCCCGTACAGCTCCTTCTTCTCCGGGGGTGCGGAGCTCAGGAGCGTGAGCGGGTAGTCGGCCGTCACCACTCCGTCGCCCGGGTAGACCAGCGTGAGCGGCTCGGCGAGTTTTCCCGAGGCGTTGAGGCCGAGCAGCACGGACTCGTAGTTCACCAGCCCGTCCACCCCGCCCTCCCTGGCGTACGCGTCCGCGAGCCAGCCGGAGGAGCCGGAGGTGAGCGTCTGCGCCGAGAAGAACTCCTTCAGCCTGGGGGTCACCGCGTCGATCTGGGCCTCCTCCAGGGCCTCGCCCGCGTCGGAGAGCGCCGCCGTCACGCCGACCAGCGCCGAGAATCCGGAGTTGGACGCCGCGGGGCTGGTCATGCCGAAGGTGAACCTCCCCGCGCGTGCGGCCGAGGCGATGTCGTTCCAGGTCACGGTCTTGCCGTCCCAGCCGAGTTCGCGGGCCTTGGACGCCTTCAGCCCGAGCAGCACGGGCGAGACCATGATCTTGGTCTGGGTCGAGAGCCGCGCGGACGCCCCTTCGATCAGCGACAGGTAGCGGTTGGAGGAGAACCAGGTCGCGTCGTACCGCCCGTCCGCGCCGCCGCCCGCCACCTGGTCGGCCCCGTCGAGCGTTCCGGCGTACGACAGGGCGACCCGCACGCCGACGGCCTCCCCGGCCCGCTTGAGCAGCGGTTCCAGGTCGCCGACCTCGCTTCCCGCGAGGACGCGCAGCACGTCCGGGCCGTCCGGGTGGCGGGTGGCGGTGCCGGGGGTTTCCGTGGTGCCGGTCCCGCCGCACGCGACCGACACCGTCAGCAGGGCGAGCACGGCGAGCGCCCACCCGAGCCGGCGGGCACCCGCCCGCGCGCCGGGTGCCCGCATGACACGGCGGGAGTCGCGCGGGGTGCCGGGTGCGGGTCCGTCCAGGTGGGGGGTACGTGGGGTGCCGGGTGCGTGTCCCGCCGGGCGGGGGCCGGGCGCCGAGCCCTTCATCGCGGAAGCTCCTGCTCGTCGCCGCGCCGGGAGCGCTCCAGGTACGTGCGCGCGTGGTCGAGTTCGACGGTCAGGCTGTCCACGGTGATCGCCATGTTCTCCACGGCCTTGGCCTTGAACGTGTCGATCGTGTCCATGGTGGCGTAGACGTTGTCGAACGCCCTGCGCAGCGCGTCCATGTCGACCGTGGTCGACGCCGCCTGGGTCTGGATGTCGGCCGCCTGGGTGCGCAGCATCTCGCTCGTCGCCACGATCAGGTCGGAGGTGGTGGCGTTCAGCGCGGTGATCTGGTCGAGCACGAGTTTCTGGTTGGCGAGGGCCTGGGCCACGGTCACCGCCGTGCGCAGCGCCGCGACCGTCGTCGTGGTCGCCCGGTCCACGCCTTTGATCAGTTCGAGGTTGTTCCTGCGGATCAGGTCGAGGGCGAGATACCCCTGGGCGGACACCGCGAGCTGCGTCAGCAGGTCCTGGTGCTTCTGCCGGATGCCGAACAACGCGTCCGAGCGCAGGGCGGTGGCCTTCTCCGGCTCGGCCGCCTCGACATACATGATCTTCTCTTCCACCGCGGCGTCGAGGGCGGCGGCGAGCAGGGCGTACTCCTGCAGGCGCTTCATCGACTCCCACAGGTTGGTCTTCTCGCCCTCGATGGCCGCGTTGTCCTTGCGCAGCTCGTCCTGTCCGGACGTGAGGGCGCGGATGATGTCGTCGAGGTGTTTCTGCGCCGACCGGTACTTCGCGAAGTAGTCGCGCAGTTTGTCGCCGAACGGGATCAGTCCCAGCAGCTTCCTGGCGGGGGCGGACGCCTGCTTGGGGTCGAGGTCGACGATCGTCCGGCGCAGCGCGACCAGCTGTCCCGCCACCGCCGCCTGCGCGTCCCGGCCCTCGCCCTTGACGGAGGCCAGCGCGGCCACCGGCCGTTTCAGCATGCGGTTCGCCACCTGGGAGGAGGCCCGGATCTCCGAGTCGCCCATCGAGGTGATGTCGTGCACCTTCCGGGTGAACTCCGGTGACCTGGGGTCCAGGCCGCTCAGCTCCTCGGCGAAACCGCGGGCCTTCTCCGCGAGTTCCGCCTCCCGCCCCTCCGGGACCGGCAGCATGGTGGCGGCCTTCTCCGTGGGCACCTTGGCCACGGGTTCTGGCGGGCTGAGCACGAGATCGCTCACGGTGGTCTCTCCTCGAAGCGCTGGGAAGGTGAGGTCAGGGGGTGGACGAGGGGACCGCTCCGGACCGGTAGCGCGTCTCGATCGCGGAGATCATGCCCTCCAGCCGCTCGTGGTCGGGGGGTTCCACCACGTCGACCAGGCTGGGAGGCAGCGGCGCGTTCACCTTCGCCACGAGGTCGTCGAACGCCTTGGCGGCGGCGGTGCGGAAGCCGTACCGGGCCGCGAGGCGTCCGAGTTCGGGGTCCTCCTGCAGGAGCCTGCCGACCTCGGTGCCCTGCGCGCTCAACGGCACGAGGGTGTGCTTGCTCAGGACCGTGGGCGAGGGGTAGAGCAGCCGCATGTCAGGACGGATCGAGCCGTCCCCGGCGAACAGCCGCGAGGCGTACTGCGCCTCGTAGATCACGACCATGGGCGTCTTCCCCATCCCCAGGGACAGGTAGTCCTCGAACGGCGCCTCGGTGGAGGTCTCGGAGTATCCCTGGTCGAGGAAGAGGGGGGCGACGGTCCCGGCGACCCTGGCACCCTGCTCCTCGGAGGTGACCACGTCGTCGCCGTTGGCCACGTAACCGGCGATCGAGAGATACATCGCCGCGGAGTTGGAGGTGCGGATGTCGGTGGTGGTGAGCAGTACGCGTTTGCGCGCCGGGTAAGCAGTATTGCCCGGTAGTTTGTCCCACCGAGTGCCTTTAGCCACCATATCCAGATATTTCCGGATATCGAGCACCTGGTAACCCTGTCCCGAGTCCCGTACGACCCCCGCCTTGCTCAGGACCTCCACGATCGGGGTGAAGGTGGCGACCGCCATGGGGGAGGAGAACGGCGCGAACGTGCGCGCGACCCCCCGGTCACGCCTGATCTTCTCGGCCGCCGGAGCGCTGGACGGGAACGCGAAGCCGTATTTCCCCAGGTCCACCGAGGTCGCGATCTGGCGCGACCCGGCGGTGTCGACCTCCACCCGGAGGCCGTGCCCGGCGAAGACCGCCCGCACCTGCGGATCGTCGAAGAACGGCTTCTTCTCCGACCCGATCACCCCTCTGACCAGGGTGAGCTCCCGCGTCTCCGCGCCGCCGCCACGGTTGCCCGCCACGATCGCCGCCACCACGGCGGCACCGAGGAGCAGCGCCAGCCCGACACCGATCCAACGCTTCATGTGATTCCTCGAAGGCTTGCCCCGTATCGCCATTAATAGCGGCTGTAATCGAATTATGTGATTAATGACGACAGTGCGAAGCGTGGTGCCCGCATTTGTATTGACAATTCATCTTCCGTTCACCGATGCGCCGTTCGGCGGGCGCTCACCGTCGCCCGCACCCGGAAGGGGGGACGGACGGGCACCATCCGCCCGCGCGTACCATTCAGCGGTGGAGGTTCTGGAACCGGAGGAGTGGCGGGCTCGGGCGGAGGCCCACCGCCGGCGGATCGAGGTGTGGGCGGAGCCGCACCTGGCGCGCCGGGCGCGGGGCGAGGCCCATCCCATCGAGGACTTCCTGTTCACCTACTACGGGCACCGGCCGGCGCGGTTGCGCAGGTGGCATCCGGGCGCCGGGGTGCTGCTGAAGGGCGCGCGCGATGTGGGCCGCGGCTACCTCGACACCCCCGAGGGAGCGACGCTCGACACCGCGACGCTGATGAGCAGGCGCGGCCCCTCCGTCGAGTGGATCATGCGGCTGCTGGCCGCCACCGCGTCACGGCCGGGATACTTCGGCTGCTTCGGCCTGCACGAGTGGGCGATGGTCTACAAGGCCACGGAGGTGCGGCACGACTCCTGGCCGCTGCGGCTCAGCGGGGAGGAGATCGCACAGGTCGTGGAGGAGCGGGGCGTGCGGTGCGGCCACTTCGACGCGTTCCGCTTCTTCACCCCCGAGGCGCGTCCGCTCAACGCGCTGTGGCCGACGAGGGAGCGGCAGCCGGAGCTGGAACAGCCGGGCTGTCTGCACGCCAACATGGACCTTTACAAGCATTCCTACAAGCTCTCGCCCCTGGTCCCCTCGGAACTCGTGGCCGACTGCTTCGAGCTGGCCAGAGAGATCAGGACCCTGGACATGCGCGCCTCCCCGTACGACCTCACCGCGCTCGGCCATCGGGCGATCCGGATCGAGACGTCCGAGGGACGGGCCGAGTACGCCGCCGAGCAGCGGGGATTCGCCGAGCGGGCGAGGCCGCTGCGGCGACGTCTGCTCGACGCGTGCGAACGGCTGCTCGCCGCCGGCCGCCCTTCCTGATTCGCGGGGGCGGGAACGAGGATCTCCCGCCCTCGCGATCTTCGAGCGCGAGGGCGTCGCACTGAAACTTACATTCACCGTGTCTCGCCTCGCTGCGATGGGACCGCAAGGTTTCAGGAGGCAGGGACAGAGGTTGTGAGCATGGCCAGGGCGTATACGCCGAGCGAGGATCCGAAACTTTCTGTGCAGCCTTGACGTATTTCGGTGAGGTTTCCACACTGAGTCCCCAAGGCGTCCTCCTACGGCCAGGTCGGTGGCGCGCGCAGCAGGGCCGTCGCCTGCGACGCCCTGTGGTGTGCCTTTCCGGCCTTTCCGGCAACGGGCGTGACGTCGAACTCACGGGGATGTCCCCCGTGTTTCCCGTGATGCATTTATGGAGGCTCAGGCATGGGCACAAATGCCATCCCCCCACCCGGAACCCGGCGCCCCCTCGGTGGTCTCCGCCGGACCCTGGTCGCCGGTGCCCTCGGCACCCTCGTGCTCGGCACGTTCGCGGCGGTGACGGTTCCGGGTTCGGCCGGTGCCACTTCCGCCGGTTCCGCGAGCGCCGCGGCGACCACGCTCGGCGCGGCGGCCCAGCAGAGCGGGCGATACTTCGGCACCGCGATCAGCGCCGGCAGGCTCGGTGACTCGCAGTACACCACGATCGCGAACCGTGAGTTCGACATGATCACGGCCGAGAACGAGATGAAGATCGACGCCACGGAGCCGAACCAGAACCAGTTCAGCTTCGGCAACGCCGACCGCATCTACAACTGGGCGGTGCAGAACGGCAAGCGGGTGCGCGGGCACACGCTGGCCTGGCACGCCCAGCAGCCGCGCTGGATGGAGAACATGTCCGGCAGCGCGCTGCGCCAGGCGATGATCAACCACATCAACGGTGTGATGAACTACTACAAGGGCAAGATCTACGCCTGGGACGTGGTGAACGAGGCCTTCTCCGACAGCGGCGGCGGACGACGCGACTCCAACCTGCAGCGCACCGGCAACGACTGGATCGAGGTCGCCTTCCGCACCGCGCGCGCCGCCGACCCGGCCGCCAAGCTCTGCTACAACGACTACAACATCGACAACTGGACCTGGGCCAAGACCCAGGGCGTCTACAACATGGTCCGCGACTTCAAGCAGCGCGGCGTGCCGATCGACTGCGTCGGCCTGCAGTCGCACTTCAACAGCGGCAGCCCGTACAACAGCAACTACCGCACCACCATCCAGAGCTTCGCCGCCCTCGGCGTGGACGTGCAGATCACCGAGCTGGACATCCAGGGCGCCTCCCCGCAGACCTACGCCGCGGTGGTCAACGACTGCCTGGCCGTGCCCCGCTGCAACGGCATCACCGTGTGGGGCGTCCGCGACCAGGACTCCTGGCGCTCGGGCGACACCCCGCTGCTGTTCAGCGGCGGCAACAAGAAGCCGGCCTACAACGCCGTCCTGGACGCGCTCAACGCCGCGACCCCGAACCCCACCCCGTCGCCCACTCCCACCGTGACCCCGACCCCGACGCCCACCCCGACCCCGACGCCGACGCCGACTCCCACCCCGGGTACGGGGGCGTGTACGGCGACGGTCGAGACGACCAACAGCTGGCCGGGAGGGTTCCAGACGACGGTGACCGTTCGCGCGGGTAGCTCGCCGGTCAACGGATGGACCGTGCAGTGGGCCTGGCCTGGCGGGCAGAGCATCAGCAGCCTGTGGAACGGCCAGCACACCGTGTCCGGTTCCAACGTGACCGTCCGCAACGCCCCCTACAACGGTTCCATCGCGGCGGGTCAGTCGACCACCTTCGGCTTCACCGGCAACGGCACCGCGGCCACCCCCACGGCCACCTGCACCAGCCCCTGATCCGATCCCGGTTCGGGCCGGGCCGCGCTGTTCGCGGCCCGGCCCGTTCGTCTCGTCACCGAGTCCTCCACGGGAGGCTCGGCCGAGAAACGGCGGGGTGTCCGAGCACGGACACCCCGCCTTCGCTCATCGCCGGGGCTTCTGCGGGATCCTCGGCAGGACGTTGGGCGGTCCGGTGAACGCCAGGTCGGCCTTGACGACGTTGTAGGCGAGCTTGGGCCGGTAGGACTCGTCGTACAGGGTGGCCAGGCCCTCCGGGGGGTCGGAGAACCAGCCGGGCACCCAGGAGTGCCTATCGGTGAATCCCCAGACGGTGTAGGCCAGACAGTGCCGGTTGGCGAGGCATGCCTGCAGCAGCACGCTGAAGTTGGCCGCCGACGCCTGGAGGCGGGGGTTGACCTCGTTGGAGTCGCCCGCCCGCACGCCGTCGGTCATCTGGCTGCGCACGTCCACCTCGGTGAACGCCGTGGCGAGCCCGAGGTCGGAGAAGGCGTCGAGCACCTCCAGCGCCTGGAAGGCGTTGAAGTTGCCGTACTGGGTGCCGAGATGCCCCTGGCTGCCCACGCCGTCGATGGGGACGCCGCTCGCGCGCAGTTGCCTGACCATGTTGTAGACGTACCAGGTCTTGTCCGAGGCGCCGCGATCGCCGAACGCCTCGATGTTGTAGTCGTTGTAGAACAGCAGCGCGCCCGGGTCGGCCGCGCGGGCCCAGCGGAAGGCGTCGGCGATGTAGCCGGGGCCGAGGTGCTGCGCCCAGAAGCCCTTCAGGTGGATCGACGACGGGCTGTCCCACGGGTCGCTGGCCGCCTCGTTGACGACGTCCCACTGCCAGATCTTGCCCTTGTAGCGCTTGACGACGGTGGTGATGTGGTCGCGCAGGATGTCGCGGAGCTGGGTCTTGCTGATCGTCCCGTCCTCGACGCCCTTGGTGAGCCAGGCCGGCAGCTGGTTCTGCCAGACCAGCACGTGCCCGCGGACCTGCTGCTTGTTCTTGCGGGCGAATTCGATCAGCTCGTCGGCTGGCCCCCAGTTGTACACGCCCCGGGTCGGCTCCAGCGACTCCCACTTCATCGCGTTCTCGGCGGTGACGGTGGAGAACTGCGAGGCGGTGAGCGCACGGTACTGCGGATCGCTCGCGTCGCGCAGCACGTCCATGTCGACGGCGGTGCCGATGGCGAGGTTGTGGCGGGCGGCGAGTGCGCGCAGGCTCTGCTCGGCGACCTTGGGGGGCCGCTCCTTCGCCTGCACGGGGACGGTGTTCAGCGCACCGGCCAGCATGAGCGTGGTGGTACCGACGATCAGTAAACGCTTCATCGAACTCCCTCGGAATCGGCCCCCGAAAAATTTTCGACACGACAAAGAAAAGTGATGACGTCGGTCCCCGCACCGCGGATCCGCGGTGCGGGGACCGACACGGCCGGATGACGGCTCCGTGAGCTCACCGGCACCCGTCGTCCGTCGGCCTCGTCCGGGGTCACCGGCGAGGCCGAGGTCGTGGGGAAGGTCAGCCCACCCGGCAGGAGACCGTCGGCCAGGTCCAGTCGCCGCCGTGCATCACGGTGAAGCCGAAGGTGTTGCCGCTGCCGTTGGGACGCATCGTCATGACCTTGCCGCTGCCGTCCCAGGTCGGGCTGCCGTTCCAGGTGGAGCTGATCCGCTGGGCGTTCCGCAGGGTCACGGTGACGATCCAGTTGTTGCTTCCCGAGACGTTGACCGACAGGTTGAACCGGTCGCTCCACTGCTGGCCGGCGGTGATGCCGGCCGTGCAGCTGCCGGTCGGCGGATTGGTCGGGGTGCTGCCGCCGTCAGGTGCCACGGCCCTGCCGGTGGAGGGGGAGATCATGCCGGCGCACAGGTTGCGGCTTCTGAGGTTCGCGGCGATCTGCGGGATCGCGTTGAGCGTCGTCGCGTACTGGTCGTGCATCAGGATGATCTGACCGTTCTGCAGCCGCCCGGCGGCCTGCACGATCTGGGCCGTACTGGCGCCGTTCCAGTCCTGGGAGTCGACATCCCAGATGATCTCGGTGAGGCCGAGTTGCTGCGCGACCGACCGCAGGGTGGCGTTGGTCTCCCCGTACGGAGGCCGGAAGAGTTTGGGGGCGGTCCCCGTGGCCTGCTGGATCGCCTGCTGGGTCCGCTGGAGCTCCGACTGGATCTGGGAGCTGCTCATGTTGACGAGGTGGGGGTGGGTGTAGCTGTGGTTGCCGATCCACATGCCGGCGTCCTGCTGGGCGCGGACCAGGGCCTGGTTGTTCTGGGCGTTCTGCCCGGTGTTGAACATGGTGGCCCGCAGGCCGTTCTGCTTCAGGGCGTTCAGCAGGTTGGCGGTGTTGCCGGGGTTGGGACCGTCGTCGTAGGTGAGTCCGACATATCCGGCACTGCAGTCGGCGGCCTGCGCCGCGGGTGATGAGGTCACGGCGAACACCGTTCCGAGAACCACGAGGAGACTCATGACGAGTGAATTCCGGACGCGCGAGCGGCGTCTCCGGCCTCCACTGCCGATGGTCGCGTTTTCGATCATTCTGTTCCTCCACTGGAACATCGATCGGTGAGAACGGACACCGTACGGCTGCGGCGTAACACGTACGGAACGCACGGAACCGCGGTTCCGTCGTCACTCGCCCCGGGTGAGGCGAGCAGGGCCTGTTTGGTGAGTCATTCTGTGGATTGTTACGAAACCTGTCAAGGAAGCATCGAAACGTTTCGGAATCGCTGCCTTGTATTTGATCATCAGGGAGAAGCTTTCATGGAGAAATCTGGCCTCGCCTGATGACGCAATCTCTGCTACCAGGCAAAACGTTCTATCGGCAAAGCTCTAGCAAGATCAGATTTCCGATATGTTTCTGAAACTTATTGACAGTTCGGCGGAGGCGAACCCACACTCTCACCATCGACAGCCCGAAACGCTGCCGATCCGGGTCACTCGCCGCGCGGCCTGGTCCTCCGGCCGTCGACCGTACGACGGCCGGCCAGCCCTGCCGCGTTGTACGACCCCAACGCGTGGTGGACGTCCCCTCGGCCACCGCGAGCCCCGCCGGGTCGTATCACGCTGCCTGCCCCAGCCCTCACGAGGAGGAAGCACGCACATGAACGATGCCCCCCGCAAGAGGCGCGGACGCGGTCGCGTCAGGCTGCTCGTCGGCCGTGCCTGCGCCGTGGCCCTGGCCATCGCCGTGGCGGTACTGCCCGGCCCGGCCCACGCGGCCGTCACCACCAACCAGACCGGCGACAACGGCGGCTACTTCTACTCGTTCTGGACCGACAGCCAGGGCACGGTCTCCATGGAGCTGGGGTCCGGCGGAAACTACAGCACCTCGTGGAGGAACACCGGGAACTTCGTCGCCGGCAAGGGCTGGCGCACCGGCGGGCGCAGGGCCGTGAACTACTCGGGCAGCTTCAACCCGTCGGGCAACGCCTACCTCACCCTCTACGGATGGACGAGAAACCCGCTCGTGGAGTACTACATCGTCGACAACTGGGGTAACTACCGGCCCACCGGCACGTACAAGGGCACGGTCACCAGCGACGGCGGCACGTACGACATCTACCAGACGACGCGGTACAACGCCCCCTCCATCGAGGGCAACAAGACGTTCAACCAGTACTGGAGCGTCCGGCAGTCGAAGAAGACCGGCGGGACCATAACCTCCGGCAACCACTTCGACGCGTGGGCCCGTAACGGCATGAACCTGGGCAGCCACGACTACATGATCCTCGCCACCGAGGGATACCAGAGCAGCGGAAACTCCAACATCACGATCGGCGGCTCCTCCGGCGGCGACAACGGCGGCGGCAACAACGGCGGCGGCAACGGTGGCTGCACCGCGTCGCTCTCCGCGGGCGAGCAGTGGAGTGACCGCTACAACCTCAACGTCTCGGTCAGCGGTTCGAGCAACTGGACCGTGACGATGAACGTCCCGTCCCCCGCGAAGATCCTCTCCACCTGGAACATCAGCGCCAACTACCCCAGCGCCCAGGTGCTGACCGCGAGGCCCAACGGCAACGGCAACAACTGGGGTGTGACGATCCAGCGCAACGGTAACTCGACCTGGCCGACGGTCTCCTGCAGCGCGGGCTGACCTCGTGACGACGGCCGCGTAGCGCCGTACCTGATTTTCCGACCGGATGTGCGCTCACCCGGCTCAGGCGGGTCCGGTCGGAAAACGGTGGCCCCGTTTCCCCTGGGGGGGTGAGGCGGGGCCACCGCCATGTCCGGACCCTCGTCTCCGGCGGGGCGGAGCCGGGTGACCGGCCCCGCCCCGTTGATCAGCTTCCGTAGACCTCGAAGGTGAACAGGGAGTACCCGTACACCGTGGCCCGGGTGGTGCCGTGGATCCGCACGTACCTGGCGGAGGCGCTCAGGCCGGTGTGGTCGTCCTCACCGCCGTTGCCGCCGGTCACCGACCGGGCATTGGCCCAGGTCGTTCCGTTCGTCGAGGTCTGGATCTGGTACGCGGAGCCGTAGGCCGCCTCCCACACCAGACGCACCCTGTTGATCGTGTACGTGGCGCCCAGGTCGACCTGGATCCACTGCGGGTCGGAGAACGCGCTGGACCACCGGGTCGTCGCCGACGCGTCCACCGCGGCGGAGGCGGGGTAGGTGGCCGACTCCTCACTGGAGGCCGTCGCCGGCTTGTTCAGCGCGAGGTTCGTCGACGTCGTGCCGCCGTTGAAGGTGAAGGAGTCGACGTCGAACAGCGACCCCGTCCCCCCGGTGAAGACCAGGAACAGGTTCGTCGTCCCCGAGGGCGGCGTCACCGTGCCGGTGACGTTGACCCAGTTCTCCCAGCCGCCGGTCGGCGCGACCGTGGCCGTGCCGATCACCGTCCCGGTCGCGGAACCGGCCCGCAGGGTGAGCGTGCCACCGGCACCCGCCGACGCGACCCGGGCGGTGAACGACGTGACCCCGGTCAGGTTGTACGGCGTGAACGAGATCCAGTCCCCGCTCTCGACGTGCCCGACCGCGTTGCCGCCGTTCGCCGACGGCTTGGCCACGATCTGCACACCCTGCTGGGCACTGTAGTGCTCGGCCTGGCGGGTCCGCGGTTGCAGGACGGCCTGCGGCGCGTGGACGGCCGTGGTCGAGCCGGCCGGGGTGTACTCCGCGTCGAAGACGCCGAAGATGTTCGCGTTGGCGTCGTGCTCACCGTCCACGGGAGTCTGGATGGTGCCCGAGCAACCGGTCGCGCTGGTCATCTGGTGGCCGTGACTGTCGTGGCCGAGAATGTAGTTGATCTTCACTCGGGAGCAGTCGACGGTCGGGGAGTTCGGATCGGTGACGCTGATCTGGAACGGGATCGCGTCGCCGAAGTTGAACACCCGCCCGTTGAGCGGCAGGTTGAGGGTGACCGTCGGCTGCCCGACGCTGATGACGGTGCTCGCCGTGGCGCTGCGGCCGGTGTTGTCGCTCGCCGTCAACGTCGCGGTGTACGTGCCGTTGGCCGCGTAGGTGAACGACGGGTTGGCCGCGGTCGAGTCGGTGCTGCCGTTCGTCGTGAAGTCCCACGCGTAGGTGATCGGGTCGCCGTCCGGATCCGTCGTCCCGGCCGAGCTGAACTGCACGGTGAGCGGCGCGTTACCGGCCTTCGGGGTGGCGTTGATCACCGGGATCGGCGCCTGTCCGGTGCCCGAGTTGTACTCGATCCTGTACACGGCCGAGTTCGCGTCGCCGCCGAACCAGCCGGTGCCGTAGTCGAGCACGTACAGCGCGCCGTCCGGCCCGAACTCCATGTCCATCACCTGCGTGCCGGTCCAGGCGGGGAAGGGCTCGATCGCGCCCACCCCGCCGCCCGAGGCGAGGGTGACCGTCTTGATCCACCGCCGCCCGAACTCGCCGATGAACACCTTGCCGTTCATCGACGCCGGGAACTTCACGTCGGAGGCGAGCGCGGCGTCGTAGTTGTAGACCGGGGCGTTCATCGGCGACCAGCTTCCGCAGCACAGCTCCGACCGGTCCTGGCCGACCCCGTACGGCAGCCAGGCCGCGCGCGAGGCCGGGAGCTGGGTGATGCCGGTGTTGTTGCGCGAGGTGTTCACCGGCCCGCCGGCGCAGTTGAACGCGGAGCCCGAAGGACCCGACGGGAACGTGAAGTCGATGTACGGCACGTTGAACTGCGAGCAGTACGGCCAGCCGTAGAAGCCGGGCTGGGTGATGCGCTCGAACGAGACCGACGCCGCCGGGCCACGGGTGGCACTCGCGGTGCCCGCGTCCGGCCCGTAGTCGCCCAGGTAGACGATGCCGGTGGCCTTGTCCACGTTCATCCGGAACGGATTGCGGAATCCCATCGCGTAGATCTCCGGCCGGGTGTTCGCGGTGCCGGGCGCGAACATGTTGCCCGAGGGGATCGTGTAGCCGCCGGCCGCGCTCGGCTTGATCCGCAGCACCTTGCCCCGCAGGTCGTTGCTGTTGGCGGAGGTGCGCTGCGCGTCGTAGGCGGGGTTACGGTCGGTCCGCTCGTCGATCGGCGTGTAACCGCCGGAGTCGAACGGGTTCGTGTCGTCACCGGTGGACAGGTAGAGGTTTCCGGCCGCGTCGAAGTCGATGTCGCCGCCGACGTGGCAGCACATGCCCCTGCTGGTGGGGACGTCGAGGACGGTGACCGCGGAGGCCGCGTTGAGGGTGTGGTCGGCGTTCACCGTGTACCTGGCGAGCCGGTTCACCCCGTTGAACGGGGCGAACTGCGCCGCCGTCCCCGAGGCCGGCGCGTCACCGGCCGGGGTGGACAGCGGCGGCGCGTAGTAGACGTACACCCACCGGTTCGACGCGAAGTTCGGGTCGGCCTTGATGCTCTGCAGGCCCTCCTCGTCGTGCGTGTACACCGGGATGGTGAGCGCCACCTTGGTGTTGCCCAGCACGTCGGTGTAGCGGATCGTGCCGTCGCGCGAGGTGTGCAGCACACCCCGGTTGGGCAGGACGGTGAGCCCCATCGGCTCCCCGGTCTCCGCCGCGCCCTTGGCGAGCGTCACCTGGGTGTAGCCGGGCGCCGCGAGCGCCACCGCGTTCGAGGTGGTGTTCGAGGTGGTGTTCGGTGCGGCCTGCGCCGGTGGGGGAGCCAGGCTGAGGGCCGTCGCCAGTACGGCGACGCAAGAGACGAGTTTTCTTAGCATGATCGGCGGTGCTCGCTTCCTGTGGTACGAGTCCATGCGGGCGTGCGCCGATCACGCCGGCGACGCGGAGAGGTGGGGAATCCCTCGGCGACGTCGCTCGGACAAACTGTGACTGTTATTGGTAAAACAGTCAATAAGCTGTTGTCAGGAAATGTGAGGCAGGTCACTTTCGAGCACTGCGTGATCGGGGTGCACCGTTCGGTGAGCATGGGCGAGCGCGTCGCAGCGCATCACGAAGATGGCCGTCGCGGGTGACCACGGCGTGAGGAAACGGGGAGGCGGAACCGGGTCGGCAGGGGGAGGAAACGAGGGGGGCGGGACGACAGGAGGGGAAACGGGGAGGTGGGACCGGGTCGGCAGGAGCGGTCGGCGTCCGCCCCCGCCGACCCGGCTATCCCCCCTGTGACGGCGGCACGGCACCCTCGGGTGCCGCGTCGGCCGTCAGCGGGTCATGGTGGGAGAGATCAGCAGTCGCATGACGACCTCCAGGCCGTTTGAGGGGGGTGAGTGGGCGAGGGGGCCGGCTCCCGGTCACTCCGGCTACGGCCCGACCACCGCGCGCCCGCGCGATGGTTCGACCCGCTCCCCGGCCTCGACCTCGGGCGGCGCCGCCCCTCGCCATGCGGGGGACGAAGAGCGAGGTGCTGCGTTCTCAATGGCCGCACCTCCCGAACTTTCGCCAACTGCACGGCTCATTCTGGTGTGAGCTTAAAATGTTACGTACCGACTGTCCAGATGTTACGGCCGAACTCGTAGAACTTTTGTTGTTTTTCGACGGAAGTTCAGTGCCATCAATGGAAACTCCACCCGCGCGAATACAGAAAACCGCAGGTGCAGGAACAACCGCCGAGTAATGACTACAAGTCCTCATCCCCCTGCGAGGGGTCGCAACGTGACGCATGATGTTGCGCATCTCGGTGCTGCTGGATCTGATCGGCGCGCGCCCTCGGCAGTCGACGGCGTCGGCGCGTATCCTCGCCGACGCGGGGCTGCCGGCGCGCGTAGACCACGAATGGCGGTCGGCGCGGGCGTTCTGACCGCGATCGGGCCGCCTCGATCGGCTCGATGACGTCCTCGTCGGGGCCGCGGAGGCAGCGGTAGCGGATCTTGGCGGGTACGACTTTCAGCTGGTATTCCCACACACCGGAAATCTGGTGGTCGATTCCGTCGTCGCTGGTCCTACGGTCACTCCAACCCGCCGTCATGCCCCCGAGGCGGAGGGAAACATCCCAGCTGGAGGAAACCGTCGATGAACAAACAGGAATTCAAGGTCGTCGGCGCGTCGGCCGTCGGCACGGCGTTCGAGTGGTACGACTTCTTCCTATACGGCGCACTCATCCCCGTGATCGGCAGCAAGTTCTTCAGCGACTACGGCTCGTCGGCGCAGACCGTGTTCGCGCTGCTGACCTTCGCCGCAGGGTTCGTCGTCCGCCCGATCGGCGCGCTGGTGTTCGCACGGATCACCGACCTGGTCGGCCGCAAGATCGTGTTCTTGATGACGCTGGTGCTGATGGGCGTCTCGACGGTCGCCGTCGGGCTGCTGCCCACCGCGGACGAGATCGGCATCCTGGCCCCGATCCTGCTGGTGACCTGTCGCATCCTGCAGGGACTCGCGGTCAGCGGCGAGTTCGGCGCCGCGGTCACCTACGTCTCCGAGTACGCCCCCGCGCGACAGCGCGGCTTCTTCGTCGGCTGGCTCACCGGTACCACGGCGCTCGCCTTCAGCATGTCTCTGGGTGTGCAACTGCTGGTGCAGGCCATCGTGGGCGTGGAGGCCTTCGAGGCGTGGGGCTGGCGGGTGCCGTTCCTCATCTCCGTCGTGCCGCTCGCGCTCTCCGTGTGGATCCGTACCAAGCTGCACGAGAGCCCGCTGTTCCTGAAGATGAAGGAGGAGGGCACCCAGACCAAGGCGCCGCTGCGCGAGGCGTTCGGCTCGCGGGCGCGGGTGCGCATGGTGGCGATCGTGTTCGTGATGGCCGCGACGCAGTCGTTCATCGGCTACCTGTCCACCGTGTACATGGTGACCACGATGAAGACCTACCTCAAGGCCGACTCGTTCACGATCAACGCGATCTTCATGGTGGTCATGCTGATCGGGTTCTTCCTGTGCGTCCTCGCCTGCTGGGTGTCCGACAAGGTCGGGCGGCGACCCGTGCTGTTCGCCGGGCTCGGGCTGGCCGCGCTGCTCACGTTCCCGATCACCGGTGCCATCGTCTCGACCACGAACCCGGATCTCGCCCGGGCGCAGGAGAACGTGTCGGTCACCATCCAGGCCGACCCGGCCGAGTGTTCCTTCCAGTTCAACCCCGCGGGCACCGCCACCTTCACCTCCGACTGCGACCGGGCGCGGAACGTGCTCCAGAGCAACTCGGTCATCTTCGAGCGGCAGGACACCACCGGCCCCACCAAGGTCCTCGTGAACGACACCGAGGTCCCCGGCGGGCCACAGCTGAAGGACGACCTGTCGGCGGCGCTCAAGGCGGCCGGGTATCCGGTCGACGGGTCGGGCGGCACGCTCAAGATCACCGGTATCGGGGACTTCTTCAGCGGACCCATCCTCACCGTCGCGCTGCTGCTCCTCGCACTGGTCGCGTTCGCGCAGATGGCCCAGGGGCCGGCCGCGACGGCGATGGCGGAGGTGTTCCCGACCAGGGTGCGCGCCACCGCCCTCTCGATCCCCTACCAGCTCGGCGTCGGGGTGTTCGGCGGGCTGCTGCCGGCGACGATGGTCGCGATCGGGGCCGAGGTGGGCAGCATCACCACCGCCCTGTGGTATCCGGTCGGCGCGATGGCGCTGGGCCTGCTGATCCTGCTGTTCACCCTGCCGGAGACCAAGGGCGTGGACCTCGCCGACGTGCGACTGGACGGCGACACGGCCGAGGAACCCGTCGCGCGTAAGGAGGGCTGACCGTCCCGCCCCGACCGGAGTCGCACGTAAGCGGTGGCTGACCATCTCATCCCGACCGGAGTCGCACGTAAGGGCGGCTGACCGTTCCGTCCCGACCAAAGCCGCACGCGAGAAGAACTGACCGTCCCGCCCCGACCAGAAAGGAAGACATCATGCCGATCGTCGACATCTCACTGCTGACCGGCCGTACCGAGCCCGAACTGCGCGAGATGATCTCGGCCGTCCACGACGCGGTCGTGCGCAGTCTCGGGGTCCCGTCCGAGTCGGTGCGGGTCCTGGTGCGCGAGTTGCCGCCGACCCACTGGGCCGTGGGCGGCGAGACGATCGCGGAGCGCAGGGCGCGCTCGTAGAGAACCGGAACGGGCCGGGGCCGATGTCGGCCCCGGCCCGTTCCGCGTCGTCGCTGTCGCCGTCAGTCGCGGAAGTGCGTGCTGGTCCAGCCGCCGTCCACCGGGACGGTGAGGCCGGTGACGAACGCCGCCTCGTCGGACGCGAGGAACGCGACGACCCGTGCGACGTCGATCGGCTGCCCGACCCTGGGCAGCGGGCGCGACCGGGTCACCAGGTCGTCGAAGACGCCCGCGGCGATCTTCGCGCGGGTGGCCGGGGTCTCGATCAGACCCGGCGCCACCGCGTTGACCCGGATGTCGCGCCGGCCGTACTCGGCGGCCATCTGGCGGGTGAGGCTGGAGACCGCGCCCTTGGCCGCCGAGTACGGCGCGGACCCGGCGACCCCGATCAGCGCGAACGCCGAGGACGTGTTGACGATCGCCCCGCCCGCGTCGCCGAACGCGATCACCGCGCGGCGGCTGAGCGCGAATGTCGTGCCGAGGTTGGCCCGCAGGAAGAACTCGAAGTCCTCGTCCGTGGTGTCGGCCGCCGAGCGGTCCCCGGCCTTGCCCGCGATGTTGGCGAGCACGTTCGGCGCGCCGACGGCCTCGGCGCAGTGATCGAAGACCCGCTCCGCCGCGCCCGCCGCGGCGAGGTCGACGGCCAGTACGGCCACCTCGTCGCCCGCCGCCGCCACCTCGTCCCGCAGGTCCAGCAGGCCCTTCTCCTCGCGGTCCACGGCGAGCACCGCCGCGCCGCGGGCGGCGAACAGCGCGGCGGTCGCGCGTCCGATGCCCGACGCCGCTCCGGTGACGATCGCCGTCTTGCCGCGCAACTGCTCGTTCACGAATTTCCTCCAGAACCTCGGTGTGCACCCGGTGTGCACGGAGCGTCATGCGCTCCGATCATGCGTGGTGGCACGGTGCCCGGCCACCTGCGGAGTTCCGCTCAATGAGAACCGGTCCTGGTCACCGGGCCTCTCGTCCGGTCAGCTCTGAGCCATGGACGTACGTGGACTGCGGGTGACCTTCCCCGCCGAGGGAGTCGCGCTGCTGGAGTTGGACCGGCCGCATCGCCGGAACGCGCTGGACCGTACGCTGCTCGACGGGCTGCCCGAGGTGCTGCGCGAGCTGGACGGCGACGCCGATGTCCGGGTCCTGGTGGTGACCGGGCGTGGCGGCGCGTTCTGCGCGGGCGGCGACCTGGACGTGATCGGCGACCTGGGGAACGAGTCGCCGCAGGACGCGCGGGAGCGCATGACCCGCGAGTTCCGGATAGCCGAACTGCTGCTGGAGTTCCACGCGCCGACCGTCGCCGCCGTGGACGGCGCGGCCGTCGGTGCGGGGGTGGCGCTCGCCCTCGCGTGTGACCTGCGGATCGGCTCGCCGGGCGCGGTGTTCGCCAGCCCGTTCATCAAGATGGCGCTGGTCCCCGACTTCGGCGTGTCGTGGCTGCTGGCGCGGGCGGTCGGCGCGGCGCGGGCGACGGAGCTGGCACTGTCCGGGCGCAAGGTCGCGGCGGAGGAGGCCGTGCGGATCGGCCTGCTCGACGTCGTCGTGGCCGACCCGCTCGCGCAGGCGCTCGATCGCGCCGGGCAGCTCGCGGCGGCGCCTCCCGAGGCGGCGAGGGCGACCAAGCGCCTGATCGCCGCGGCGGTCGACAGTGGGTTCGCGGAGGCGGTCGACCGGGAGATCGCCGAGCAGATCCGGGCGGTGCGCTCGCCCGAGTTCGGGCGGCGGTGGGCGGAGTGGTCGCGCGCGGTGCGTGGCCGCTGACCGTGTTTCCCACGGAAGCTTCCCACCGAGTGGAAAGCGCCCGTTGAGCGTGCGCCGGTCGCACGCCGAGAGTTTACGACACAGCGACGAAGAGGAGGACCGGCAGTGGAATCGTTCGGGCACGTCATCGCGGGTGAGGAGGTCGCCTCGGCCGACGGGACGACGTTCGAGTCCGTGGACCCGTGGACTCGGGAGTCGTGGGCCACGGTGGCTCTCGGCTCGGCTGGCGACGCCGAGCGCGCCGTACGCGCCGCGCGCTCGGCCTTCGACGAGGGCCCGTGGCCGCGGATGAGCTTCGCCGAGCGCGGCGCGATCATGCACCGCCTCGCCGACCTGGTGGAGAAGCACGTCGACGAGCTGGCGGCGGCCGACACCGCGGACATGGGCAAGCCGATCACCCAGACCGCGGGCCACGACGTCCCTCGCGCGGCGCGGAACTTCCGGTTCTTCGCCGACCACGCCCAGATCACCCCCGCCGAGACGTTCCCGATGCCGACCGGGCACCACGCCTACACCCAGTACGATCCCGCGGGCGTGGTGGCCGCCATCGCGCCGTGGAACTTCCCGCTCATGATGGCGAGCTGGAAGGTCGCGCCCGCGCTGGCGTGGGGGAACACGGTCGTGCTCAAGCCCGCCGAGCAGTCGCCCGCCTCGGCCACCATCCTGGCCCGGCTGGCGATCGAGGCCGGTCTGCCGCCCGGGGTGCTCAACGTCGTCCACGGGTTCGGGCCGAATTCGGTGGGCCAGGCGCTGACCGAGTCGCCGCTGGTCGACCGGATCACCTTCACCGGCGAGTCCGCCACCGGCCGGCTGATCTCCAGGGCAGCGGCGGCCAACCTGACCCCGGTGAGCCTGGAGTTGGGCGGCAAGGGCGCCAACATCGTCTTCGCCGACGCGGACCTCGACCAGGCGGTCGACTGGTCCATCCGGGCGATCTTCAGTAACAGCGGGCAGGTCTGCCTGGCCGGCAGCCGGCTGTACGTGCAGCGCGAGGTGTACGACGAGTTCCTGGCCAGGTTCACCGCCGCCGCCGACGCGCTCGTGCTCGGCGACCCGAAGGACGAGGCGACGCAGATCGGCCCGCTGTCCTCCCAGGAGCACTTCACGAAGGTGGCCGGCTACCTCGACATCGCGACGGAGGCCGGTGCGCGGCTGCACACGGGCGGTCTGGGCGAGGGGTGGGCCGTGCGGCCGACCGTGGTGGTCGGCGCGGGGCAGCGCGACCGGGTCACCCAGGAGGAGATCTTCGGGCCCGTCGTGGTCGTGCTCCCGTTCGACGACGAGGCGGAGGCGGTGACGGCGGCCAACGACACGCCGTACGGCCTGAACGCCATGCTGTTCACCCAGGACCTCTCCCGCGCCCACCGCGTCGCACGCGCGCTGCGGGTCGGCACCGTCTGGGCGAACTGCTTCTTCGTCAGGGACCTCCGCGCGCCCTTCGGCGGCGCGAAGAACTCCGGCGTCGGACGCGAGGGCGGCACGTACAGCCGGGAGTTCTTCACCGAACCCAAGGCCGTCATCATGGAGATCTCGTGACGAGGGCCGCCTCACCGCGACCCGCGCGTCCGACTCGCAAGGAGCAGACAATGACCGACATCCGAGCCGTCAGCACCCGCAACGCACCCACCGTGGGCTTCTCCACGGGTACGGCCGCACCGCTCTCCCAGGCGATCGTGCACGGTGACACCATCTACTGTTCGGGCACCGGGCCGCTTGACCCGGAGACCCGCACCATCGTCTCCGACGACTTCGCCGAGCAGGTCAGGCAGACGCTCACCAACCTGGTCGCGGTCGTCGAGGCGGCGGGCGGTGGCCGGGAGTCCATCCTCAAATGCACCTGCTTCGTGCGGGACGTGGCGAACTTCCCGGTGTTCAACGCCGTCTACCGCGAGTTCTTCGAGGGCGCCCCGCACTTCCCCGCGCGGACCACGGTCATCGCGACCCCGCACCGCACCGGCGTGCAGGTCGAGGTCGAGTGCGTCGCCGCCGTGATCCGGCGATGACCGACCTGGTCCTGCTCGGCGGCCGGGTGCACACGCTGGACGCGCGCGGCACGGTCGCCGAGGCGGTCGCGGTGACCGGTGGCCGGGTGTCCGCGGTCGGCTCGGACGCCGACGTCGAACACCTGGCCGGCCCGTCCACCAGGGTGGTACGGCTCGCGGGCCGGGCCGTGATCCCCGGGCTGATCGACTCGCACTGCCACTTCGAGAACGCGGGCATGGACGGGTACACCGTGTCGTTCGCGGGCGTCCGCACGCTGGACGCCGCGCTGGACCGGATCGCCACCCTCGCCGCCACCCGCGAGCCCGGCGCATGGGTGCTGGGACAGCCGTGGAACCCGGCGCTCCAGCTCGCCGAGGGCCGGGGGCCCGACCGGCGCGAGCTGGATCGCGCGGCGGGCGGACGCCCGGTCTATCTGCCGGAGGGCCACGCCGCGATGGCCGGCACCGCCGCGCTGGAACGGGCCGGCATCGACCCGGAGGGGCACGACGGCCGGTTGGTCGAGGGTGCCATGCACGCCGTCGCCCGGGTGGTGCCGGCCTGGTCCCGCGAGGAGCGGGCCGCCCAGCTCACCGCCGCGATGCGAGCGCTCAACCGGTGCGGCGTCACCTCGGTCGTGGCGGGCGCGCTACCGCCGGAAGACGTCGAGGCGGTGCGCGGGCTGGCCGTGGACGGACGCTCAACGCTCCGCGTGGCCGCGATGGTCACGCCGACCGGCGAGCTCAACCCGTCGGTCGAGATCGCGGACTGGGAGGCGGCGCTGGCCCTTGGCCCGCCCGCGCCCATTGGCAGGCACTACCTCACCCGGGGTATAAAGCTGCAGGTGGACGGTGGTATGACGCTCGGTACGGCGGCCACACGCGAGCCGTACCGCACCCGTCCCGGCTATCACGGCGAGCTGATCGCCGACCGGGACCGGCTCGCCGAGCTGGTCGGCGCGGCGCACCGCGCGGGCTGGCCGGTCGGCACGCACGTGGTGGGCGACGCCGCGATCGACGTCGCGCTCGACGTCTACGCGGCCACCCGGCATCGGGGCCTCCTGCCGGACGTGCTCATCCACGCCAGCCTGATCCAGCCCGACCAGATCGCCCGCGCCCGCGCGCTGGGCGTCCAGGTGGCCGCGCAGATCCCGTTCCTGTGGCGCAACCGGGCGGCCATCGCCGGTCACCTCGGAGACGCCCGCACCGAGGCCGCCGTGCCGCTGCGCGACCTCGTGGACGGCCTCGGGCTCGACGGTGTCGCGGCCGGCACCGACTATCCGATCAACGCCCTCGACCCGTTCCAGAACATCTACGCGATGACGACCAGGCGCGACGCGGCCGGCGACGTCGTGGGGGGCGCGCAGGCGGTCACCCGGGCGGAGGCCCTGCGCCTCTACACCACGTCCGGCGCCGCGCACACCGGGGAGCAGGAGGTGAAGGGCCGGCTCACCGCGGGCGCGCTCGCCGACCTGGCCGTGCTCGGCGCCGACCCGCTCACCGCGCCCGACGACCGACTCCGCGCGACCGAGGTCCTGATGACCGTCGTCGGCGGCCAGATCGTGTACGACACCGGCCTGCTCGGCTGAGCAGAACCTCAGGAGGTAACCATGCACCCCAGCCAGATGCCCATCGTCGAGTTGCGCAAGGCGGCCGACGAGCTGCGGGAGAGCGGCAAACGGGTCAAGGTGCTGTGGCAGGAGAGCGAGTCGCTCGCCTTCCTCGCCCGTGGCCGCGAATACCGCAGCGAGTTCCACCTCAACCCGAGCGACGAGGTGATGTTCATGGTGGAGGGCTCCATGGACCTGCACTACCGCAAGCCGGAGGGCGGTTCGGACATCGCGGTGATCCCCGAGGGCGGGACCATCTTCACCCCGACCGGGATCGCCCACTCGCCCCGGTTCGCGCCGGACGCGTTCGTACTGGTCATCGAACGGCTGCGGCGGCCGGGCGAGCTGGACCGCTTCCGCTGGTTCTGTCCCGCCTGCGATGAGTTCCTCCACGAGGAGGCCGTCCACGTGAGCGACTACCGCACCGACCCGGTGGCAGGCGCCTACCAGCGGTTCTACGGCGACGTCGTGGCGAGGACCTGCAAGTCCTGCGGCACGGTCATGCCGGACGAACGGCTGTGACGGCGATCGGCGACCTGGTGCTCGACGCGCTGCGCGCGCGTCCCGACCACGTCGCGTTTCTGCACGGAGGGGCCGGGCTGACCTACCGTGAGGCGGAGCGGCTGGTGCTGGGCGTGGCGGACACGCTGGCCGGGGCGGGCCTGCAGCCGGGTGACACGGTGCTGCAGATCCGGCCCAACGACCCGCTGCAGTGGCTGGTGAACGCCGCCTGCTACGTGGCGGGTCACCGTTCGGCCGCGCTGTCGCCGGGGGCGCTGCGCGGTGCGGCACTCGCCGAGCGGCTGGACCTCGTCGCGCCGGACGCCGTGCTCACCGAGCCGGGCGACCCGGATCTGGACGCGTGGTTGCGGGCACGTCCGGAGGTTCGCGTGCTGACCGATCGCGACCTGCGCGTGCTTACCGATCGCGACCTGACGGCCACGGTGACAGCCGCCGGGGAGCCCGGCGTCGCCGTACCCGCGCCCGCGCCCGCGAGCGCGGTGGTACGGCTGGCGTTCACCTCCGGCACCACCGGTCCGGTCAAGGGCGTCGAGCTGTCCGGCGGTGCGCTGGGCACGGTGGCGACCGTGCTGCGCGACACCCTTCCGTGGCCGGAACGGCCGCGCGTGCTCTGCCCGGAGTCGGTGTCCGGCGGCTTCGGCAACATGGTGCTGCCGACGCTGATGCTGGGCGGGACGTTCGTCGTCCCGGAACGTCCCGGCCCTGAGGCGCTGCTGGAGGCCGCCGTCCGGCACCGTCCGACCGTGCTGATGGCGATGCCGCCCGCGCTGCGCGCGCTGCTGGTCCACCCCGGTGCCGCCGGGCACGACTGGTCGTCCCTGGCGTTGGTGGTCTACAGCGGGGCCTCGTTCACCGACGAGGAGATCGACCGTGCGCACGCGCTGTTCGGCGAGGTGCTGTGCGGGGTGTTCGGCCAGGTCGAGGTGCCCAAGACGATCGCATGGACCCGCCCGGCCGACCACCTGGACCCGCGCTTTCGCTCCTCGCTCGGCGTGCCGTTCCCCGGCACCGAGGTCCGGGTGTGCGGTCCCGATGGCCGTGACCTCCCGGCGGGGCAGCCGGGGGAGCTGTGGGTACGGGGCCCGACCACCGCGCGCGGCTACGCCTTCCCTCCGGGCACACCGTTCGAGAGCGGGTGGCTGCGCACCGGCGACGTCTGCCGACGGGACGCCCACGGTCGCCTTCACCACGTCAATCGCGTCCAGGATGTGCTGCGGACCGGAGACGCCTACGTGTGCCCGAGCGATCTGGAGGCCGTCGTGTCGCGACACATCGGGCATCCGGCGGCGGTCGTCCCGACAGGTCCTGGAGGCGTCGCCGTTCTGGTCGAGGGCGTCGCGCCGCCGGACACGGGGCCGCGGGGGGCGGCGTCGCGGGAGACGGCGTCGTTGGGGACAGTGTCGCGGGACACGACGTCGCCGGGTACGGCGTCGTGGGACAAGGTGGAGAAGACCGTGCGCGACGCGCTGCGCGACGCCCCCGTCGTGATCGACGCGGTCCTCCCGGCCGAGCGGCTGCCCCGCGACGTCATGGGACGGCTCGACCGCGCCCGGCTCGCCGAGGTGGCCGGATGAGCGACACCACGCCGGTGCCCGCTCCGGTGATCGACGTGCACACCCACGCGTTGCCGATGTCCTTGCTGACCTGGCTGTCCGGCCGCGGCCTCGCCGACCTGTCCGACCTCGCCGCGGGCGTGGTCAGGATCGACCCGCTGGTGTCCGGGATACCGAAGGGCGCGCCGATCCCGCTGTCGCCCGCCCAGTACGACGTCACCGAGCGGCTGGCGGACATGCGCCGGATGGGCGTCACTCGCCAGCTCGTGTCGGTGCCGCCGTTCGTGACGTGCGCCGACGTCGCCGACGAGCGGGACGTCCTCACCGTGGTCCGCCGAGGCAACGACGCGCTCGCCGATCTCCTCGCCGGGCACCGCGGGGTGCTCGACCCGCTCGGGTACGTGCCGCTCGGCACGCCGGCCGCACCGGACGAGGCCCGCCGCTGCCTGGACGAGCTGGGGTGCGCGGGCATCGCCATCGGCACCCGCGGCCTCGGCGCGGAACTGGACGATCCCGTGCACGAGCCGCTGTGGGAGTTTCTCGCGGAGCGCCGGGCGTTCGTCTTCCTGCACCCCAACAGCGCCCCCGGCGGCCCGCGGCTCGCCGACTACTGGCTACCTCAGCTCGCGGGCTTCCCGATGGAGACCGCGCTCGCCGTCTCACGGCTCGTGCTCGGCGGCGTCCTGGAAAGGCACGACCTGTCGCTGTGCCTGGCACACGGTGGCGGGTGTCTGCCGTCCCTGCTCGGCAGGCTGGACCTCGGCTGGTCGCGCAAACCGGTCGCCAGGACCACGCCGCGTCCACCGAGCGACTATCTGCGCCGCCTCTACTACGACACCGCCACCTTCTCGACCCCGCTGCTGCGACGGCTCGTCGAGGACTTCGGTGTGGACCACGTGCTCGTCGGCACGGACTATCCGTTCGAACTCGCCGACACCGACCCGCTCGGTACGGTCGCGGCGCTCGGGCTCGCGCCGGGGAACGCCGCCGCCGTCCTGGCGGGGACGGCTACCGCGCTGCTGACCGGATCGGAGTGACGGTGCCGGCCTGCCCGCTCGTGTAGCCCTTGGCCAGCTCACGGGAGATCGACTTCGCTGCCAGCCGTAGCGCGGGCTCCACCGCCGCCAGTGACCGCGTGCGGGTGACGGTGTGCGAGACGACGGAGAGCGCCGCCACGACCTTGCCGTCGGGCCCGTGGATGGGGGCCGCCACGGACACGGTGCCCAGCGACAGCTCCTCGGCGCAGCGGGCGATGCCGGTCGCGCGGATCTCCTGCAGCGACCGCATCAGCAGGCCGGGCATGACGATGGTGTGCGGGGTGTAGCGCTTCAGCCCGGCTGTCAGCACGGCCTGCTGCAGCTCGCGCGACGCGTGGGCCAGAAGTATCTTGCCGACCCCTGTGGCGTGCAGCGGAGATCGCCCGCCGACGCGGCTGACCACGTCGACCGAGCGGTGCCCCCACACGCGTTCGACGTAGAGGACCTCGTCGCCGTCGAGCACCGCGAGGTGGACGTTCTCCCCGGTGGTCTCGTAGAGATCATGGATGAACGGTAGCGACACGTCCCGCAGCGTGCGCGGTTGCGGGCACAGCGAGCCCAGCTCCCACATGCGCAGCCCGATCCGGTAGACCCCGTCGCGCTCCTTCTTCAACGCCCCCAGCTCGACGAGTTCGGCCGCGATACGGTGCACCGTCGAGACCGGCAGCCCGGTGAGGGCGGTCAGTTCGACGAGGCGGAGCGCGGGCCGCTCCGGTGAGAAGGCGTTGAGCAGGGCGAAGACCCGGCTGGACACGGTCCGGCCGGGCTTGTGGGCGTCTCGGGGTGCGCTCATGGGGACAATCGTGGGTCGAGTCATCGCGGATCAGCCGTCCGGTGCATGGATGGTACCTCATCGTTTCGAGATCGCCGCAGGTCAAGGGCGAGTATGACGATCACGGCCGTCGCGACGGCGGTCATCGCCACCGCGAGCGCACGCAGGTCGACGGGCATGGCGGGGTCGCCGGGGGCGGACGCGCCGACCAGCCCGACCGCGAGGATCGCGCCGACGTAGCGGGCCGACTGGAACAGACCGCCGACCACACCGGACATCCCGGCGGGGGCGCGCTCGTACATCAGCCGCTGCAACCCGAGGTTGCACAACCCGTACGGCACACCGAGCACCACGCCGTCGACCACGACGACCCACGCGGGCGTCGCCGTGTCAAAGGTGGTGATCGCGGCGACGCTGGCCAGCAGCAGCCCGCCGCCGGCCAGCAGGGTGCGCCCTACGCCGAGCCGGCGCATGACGGGACCGCCGAGCACGGTCGCCACGACGCTGGTGGCCGCGATCGGCATGATCAACAGTCCGGTGTGCGCCGCGTCGAACCCGAGCGCGGTCTGCAACCACGGCGGCAGCCCGTAGAACGCGCCGTAATAGGCCAGGTTGAACAGCGTGAACGTGCCGAGTACCGGCACCAGCCCGGGTGCCGCGGCGAGCGCGCGGACGTCCACGAACGGCTCGGCGGCACGCCGTTCCCAGCACAGGAACCCGGTTCCGGCGACGATCACGCCTGCCAGGCCGGGAACCGAGACCTTCGGGAGGGCGAGCATCAGATCCAGCAGGCCGATCACCGTCCCCGCGAACAGGACGACCCCCACCGGATCGATCGCGCGGACCAGGCCCCCGCGTGCGGACGGAGGCTCCTCGGGGCCAAGCGCGCGGACCAGGCTCCCGCGTGCGGGCCGCCGCTCCTCGGGGCCGATCGCGCGCCAGGCGAGCACCAGCGCTCCCAGCATGACCGGCAGGTTGACCCAGAAGACGGCCTGCCACCCGGCCCAGGACGTCAGCAGTCCGCCGAGCACCGGGCCGACCGCCCCCGCGGTGGTGTTGACCGTCGCGACGGTGGACAGCCGCGTCGCGTCGCCGTTCCGCCGGATGACGACCATCGCGCATGGGAACGCAGTCGACACGCCGGCGGCCTGTACGCACCGGCACAGCACGAGCAGTGGCAGCGACGTGGCCGTGGCCGCCACCGCGGAGGCGACGGCCGCCACCGCCATCCCGGCCACGAACAGCCTGCGCGGGCCGACGCGGTCCGCCACCCGGCCGAGCACCGGCTGGCAGACGCAGGCGGTCAGATAGAAGACGGTGACGACCCACGTCGTCGTGGCCAGCGGCTGGGCGAGATCGCGCTGGATGGGCGCGAGCGCCACCGCGATCATCGAGGAGTTGAGCGGGGCGAGCAGGGTGCCCGCGAGCAGCGCCGCCAGCGCCGTCCTCGCCCTGCGGTCCGGCCGGACGGTGTTCGTCATCCCGCGGGGCCACCCGCCCGCAGCAGAAGCTTGCCCCGGACCCGGCCGTCGGCCAGCTCGCGCAGGGCACGCGGCCCCTCCTCGAGCGGGAGCACGTCGTGCACGTGGTGGCGCAACCGGCCGGCCGCGGCCCAGTCGAAGATCTGGCGCAGGTTCCGCTCCTGGGCTGCCCGGTCCCGCCGGACGAACTCGCCCCAGAACACCCCGACCACCGCGGAGCCCTTGACCAGCGGGATGTTCAGCCCGACGCGCGGGATGCCGCCTGAGGCGAACCCGACCACGAGGTACCGGCCGCCCCACGCGACGGCGCGGACCGCCGCCTCCGCCACCGCACCGCCCACCGGGTCGAACACCACGTCCGCGCCCGCTCCGTCGGTCAACTCCTTGATCGCTGCCTTGGCGTCGCCGTCGCCGCCGTAGGAGAAGGTCTCGTGCGCGCCGTGCCGGCGGGCCGACTCCGCCCGCTCCGGCGCGGAGGCGCCCGCGATCACCCGGGCGCCGAGCAGGTTTCCCACGTCCACGGCGGCGGAGCCGACCCCGCCCGCGGCGCCGAGCACGGCGAGCGTCTCGCCCGCGCGCAGCCCGGCCCGCTGGACGAGCGCGTGGTAGGCGGTCGAGTAGGCCACCAGAATCGCCGCGGCCTGCCGGTCGGTGACACCGCCGGGCACTGTGGTGACCCGGTCCGCCCGGACCAGTACGGCGTCGCGGGCGCACCCGTACTCCTCGTTGCCCGTCACGCGGTCGCCGGGCCGCACGGACGTGACCCCCTCGCCGACGGCCACGACCGTCCCCGCGTACTCGCTGCCGGGAGAGAACGGCGGCTCCGGCCTCACCACGTGCGTGCCCGCGATGATCAGCGTGTCGTGGAAGTTCAGCCCGACGTGGCTGACCGCGACCACCACCTCGCCCGGCCCCGGGTTCGGCGTCGCCACGTCGGCCAGCTCAAGATCCTCGGGCGCACCGAGCCGGGCGCAGACCAGCGCGCGCCCGTTCACTCGCCGCCCCCGAGGGCGGACACGACGCCCGCGGCCAGGAAGCCGTCCACCTCGGCCGCGGAGAATCCCGCCGCGCGCAGCACCTCCACGGTGTCCGCGCCGAGTTCCGGGGGTGTCGTGCGCAGGCCGGGCAACTCACCGTCGTAGCGGACCGGGTGCCGCAGCACGGTCGCCCGCTCCTCGCCCACCGGGAACTCGGCGAGCAGTCCCTCCGCGGCCACCTGAGGGTCGTCGCGCACGTCGTCGTAGGTGGCCACCCGCTCGAACCAGAATCCGCGCGGCTCCAGCCGGGAGGCCACCTCCGCGTAGGTCATCCCGGCGAGCACCCCGGCCACCGCCGCGGTGTACTCCTCCCGCTTGGCCCGCCTGGCCCCCTGGTCGTAGCCGGCCAGCGCGGGGGAGCCGAGCGTGTCGCCGAGGTCGTCCTCCGACCCGTTCAGCGCGATCACCATCGACGCGTCCAGCAGCCGGTACACGCCGTAGGGGGCGTCGATCGACCAGCACGCCGACTCGGCGGGGCGGCGGACGTCCGCCTCGGTCCTGCGGCCGGAGTAGTACAGCGCGAGCGACTCCGCCTGCAGGTCGAGCCCCGCGCCGAGCAGGCTCGACTCGACCCGGGTGCCCTCGCCGGTGGTCAGCCTGCGCGCGTAGGCGGCCAGCACGCCCATCGCGAGCAGTGCCGCGCCGTGCTGGTCCACGACGGGCGTGCCGGCCGCGGTGGGGCGGTCGCCGGTGACGTTCACCAGTCCGGTACGTGCCTGCACGAGCAGATCCACCCCCGGCCGCCCGGCCATCGGGCCGCGAGATCCCCAGCCGCTGGCCGAGGCGTAGACGATGTCCGGCTTGATCGCGCGCACCGCCTCGTACCCGAGGCCGAGCCGTTCCAGGGCGCCGCCCCGATAGTTCTCCAGCAGCACGTCGGCCCGCTCGATGAGCGGCCGGAGCACGGTGAGGGCATCCGGGTGCTTGAGGTCGACGGCGATCGAGCGTTTGTTCCGGTTGACCGACAGGAACGTCACGCTGCGCCCGGCGACCCGGATCCCCGCGCTGCCGATCCTGCGCTCCCACGACCCGCCGGGCGGCTCGACCTTGACGACGTCGGCGCCGAGGTCGGCCAGATACTGCGAGGCCGCGGGCCCCTGCACGAAGTGCGAGAAGCTCAGCACCCTCATCGAGTCGATCATGTACCCTCCCAGCAGCGGTTACCCGGCAGTGCGACCGTAGGAACGCGCGGCTCCAGCCCCAATGTCGCGTTCCCGCTGGGTGGGAACGCCCCCATATCGGGCGGGCTCCGGTCCGGCACCATGGTCGCCATGGCAAGAGGGTTCTCTCCGATACGCGTCCGGCTGCCGGGCCATGTGATCAACTGTGTGGTCGCGGGGCAGGGGCCCGCGGTGCTCCTCCTTCACGGGTGGCCGCAGACCGCCCACGCGTGGCGCGAGGTGGTGCCACTGCTCGCCGACCGGTACACCGTCGTCGCCCCCGACCTGCCCGGTTTCGGGGCCGGTTCGCGACCGGACGGCGGGTACGACAAGCGCACGGTGGCGAGCACCCTGGCCCGGCTCATGGCCGCCCTCGGGCTGACCCGCTACCACCTCGTCGGCCACGACGTCGGCGGCCAGGTCGCCTACCCGCTCGCCGCGCTGCACCCGGAGTCGGTGCGCAGCCTGACGTTCGTCGAGGCGGGCATCCCCGGGCTCGGCGGGAGCCTCGCCGCGGCGAACCCGTTGACCGGCGGGTCCTGGCACTTCGGCTTCAACATGGTGCCCGACCTGCCGGAGTTCCTGCTCGCCGGTCGCGAGCGCGGCTACCTGGAGTTCATGTTCCGCCGTGACACGGTGGGCCTGTACGTGACCGGGGCGATCGACGACGCGGCCATGGACGTCTACGCGCGTGCCCTGGCCGCCCCCGGAGCGGTGCGCGCCACCATGGGTTACTACCGGGCGCTGCCGACCGACATCGCCGACAACCGGGAGCTGTGCGCCGCCGGGCCGCTGCGGGTGCCCACGCTGGTGGTGGGCGCGCGGCAGGGCGTCGGACTCGGCTGGCTGGACACCGTCCAGGAGGCCGTCGCGGATGTGTCGGCGCACTGGGTGGAAGAATGCGGCCACTATGTGCCGGAGGAGCGCCCCGCCGAGCTGACGCGGCTGCTGACGGAGATGTGGCGGGAGGTCGAGTCGCGTGAAGAAAACGAGTGACGTGGTGCTGATCCACGGGGCCTGGCACGGGGCCGGGCACCTCGTGGCCCTCGCCGGGGCGCTGACCGCCACGGGTCGGCGCGTCCTGACGCTCGACCTGGTGGGGCACGGCACCCGGGCCCGCTTCCCGGCGAGTTACCTCGGCGGAGACGTCGCCGCGCTGCCTACGGAGGTGTCCCCGCTCGCGGGCCTGAGCCTCGACGACGTGGCGGCGGACGTGGTGGACAGGTTGCGCGGGTTCGCCGCCCCGCCGATCGTCGCCGCGCACAGCATGGGCGGGACGGTCGCCACCCGGGTCGCCGAACTCGCCCCCGAACTGGTGGCCGGGCTGGTGTACGTCACCGCGTTCGTCCCCACCTCGCTGGGTCCCGCGGGCGCGTACCTGGCCCTGCCGGAGGCGCGGAGCGCGCTCGGCGGCGGACTCTACCTGGGCGATCCCGCGGTCCTCGGCGCGGTGCGGATCAACCCGCGCAGCACCGACCCTGCCTATCAGGACGAACTGCACGCCGCCTACTTCAGCGACCTCGACCGCCCCGGCTTCCAGGCCATGGCCGCCCTCCTCACCCCCGACCAGCCGATGGCGTTCCTCACCACTCCGACCGGGGCCACGGCCGAGCGCTGGGGGACCGTGCCCCGGACCTACGTACGTACCACCCGCGACCACGCGCTGCCCGTCGCGCTCCAGGACGTGATGATCCGGCACGCCGACGAGCTGGCCCCCGCGACCGCGTTCGTCCAGGCGACCCTCGACGCGGGGCACGCGGTCTTCGCCGGCGCCCCGGCCGAGGTGGCGGACATCATCCACCGTGCCCCGGTACGACGGTGACGACCACGCCCGTCACGTCGAAGGGCGGCCCACCGACGGCCCACCAGGGATGGCGGCCAGCAGTTCGCGGGTGAACGACGCCTCGGGGGCGGCGAGCACCTCGGCCGTCGGGCCGGACTCGATGATCCTGCCGTCCCGCATCACCGCGAGCCGTCCCGCCGCGGCGGCCACCACGGCGAGGTCGTGCGAGATGAGCAGATAGGCCATCCCGTGCCTGTCCTGGAGCCGGCGCAGCAGCGCGAGGATCTGGGCCTGGGTCACCGCGTCCAGGGCGGACACCGGCTCGTCGAGCACGATCAGGTCGGGCGACGGCGCGAGCGCGCGGGCGATGGCGACGCGCTGGCGCTGCCCACCCGAGAGCGCCGAAGGCCGTCGCCGGGCCACCTCCGGGGGCAGGGCGACGTCCTCGAGCAGCCGTCGCACCCGTTCCCCGCGCTCCGCCCGGGTGCCGGCGCGCAGCGCCCGCAGTGGTTCGGCGATGATCCGGCCCACGGTCATCAGCGGGTCGAGCGACGCGTACGGGTTCTGCGCGACGAACTGCACGCGGCCGGCCCGCACGGGCGCGTCGTCCAGCAGCACGCCTCCGCTCGTCGGCTCGACGAGCCCGGTGATCATACGGGCGACAGTGGACTTGCCCGACCCCGACGCGCCGACCAGCCCGAGCGTGTCGGCCCTGGCCAGTGTGAACGAAGCGCCCTCGACCGCGACCGTGCCGCCCGGGTACACCTTGCGCAGATCGCGGACCGTGAGCAGCGGCTCTCCCGTGATCGGCGCGGGCCCGGCCGACGGCCTCGGGACCGAGTCGAGCAGCAGCCGCGTGTAGGCGGCCTCCGGAGCGCCGAGCACCCGCCCCACCGGGCCTTCCTCCACGACGCGGCCCTCGGTCATGACGGCCACGCGGTCCGCGCGGTCCGCGGCGACCCCGAGGTCGTGGGTGATCAGGAGAACGCTGGTGCCGTCCCTGGCTGCGATCTCCCGAATGAGATCGAGCACGGTCTTCTGCACGGTGGTGTCGAGCGCGGAGGTCGGCTCGTCGGCGATCAGCAGCGCGGGCCGTCCGACGAGCGCCATGCCCAGCAGCACCCGCTGCCGGAAGCCTCCGGAGAGCTGGTGCGGGTGGCGGTCGAGCACCGCCGCCGGGTCGGGGACGCCCACCCGGCCGAGCGCGTCCTGAAGGACGGCCTCGCCGGGCCGAGGGGTCCCGGTCAGCCGCAGGGCCTCGGCGAGCTGGGCGCGTACGGTCATCAGCGGATTGAGCGCGGTCCCCGGATCCTGGGGTACGAACGCGATCCGCCGTCCGCGCAGCCGCCGCCACGCCCGCTCCCGCAGGCCGTCCACCCGCTCGCCGTCGAAGGCGATCTCGCCGCCGGTCACCCTGGCCGTGTCCGGCAGCAGACCGGCCAGCGCGTGCGCGAGCGTGGACTTGCCCGACCCCGACTCGCCGACCACCGCCACGACCTGCCCGGCCTCCACCGTCAGGTCGGCGCCGTTCACGGCCGTCAGGCCGCGCCCGGACGGCCCGTAGCGGACGGTCAGGCCGCGTACGGCCAGCAGGGGTGTCATCGTCTCTCCGATCGCGTGCGCAGCACGTGTCCAAGGTGGTTGACCGCGAGCACCACGGTGACGATGACGAGACCGGGAACGGTCGTCAGCCACCACGCGGAGGCGAGGAACGGGCGCCCCGCGGCGATGAGCGAGCCCCACTCGGGCGTCGGCGGCGGAGCCCCGAAGCCGAGGAAGCTCACGGCGGCGACGGTGAGGACGGCGTTGCCCAGTTCGAGCGTCGCCAGCGCGGCGAGCGGCCCCGCGGCATTGGGCAGGAGGTGGGTCAGCAGCACGGTGGGACGCCCGGTCCCGCACACCGCGGCGGCCTCGACGTACCCGGACCCGCGCACCCTGATGACCTCGGCGCGCATGATCCGGGAGAACACCGCCGCGGCCGACACGCCGACCGCGACGGCCACCTCGCGCGTGCCCGGCCCGAGCACCGCCACGACCACGAGGACCAGCAGGAACGACGGCACGGCGAGCAGCACCTCCACCGCGCGCATGACCAGGTCGTCCAGCCGCCCACGCGCGGTTCCCGCCACCAACCCGATCGCCGATCCGGCGACGACGGCGATGCCCACCGCGATGACGGCGGCCTGCAGTGAGGGAGCCGATCCATGCACGACCCTGGACAACACGTCCCTGCCCAGCTCGTCCGTGCCGAGCAGATGGCCGTCCCCCGGCGGGAGCAGTCGCTGCGTGAGATCGCCGCGCAGCGGGTCGGCGGAGGAGAACAGGGCGGGCGCGAACGCGGCGGCCACGGCCGCCAGCAGCACGAGCGCCGACGGTACGACACCGAGCCGTCGCGCGAACCTCACGCGGCACGCTCCCGCAGCCGGGGGTCCACCAGCGGATGCGCCACGTCCACCACGAGCGTCAGCAGCGTGACGACCGCCGTGGCCACCACGACCAGGCCCTGCAGCATGGGCAGATCCCTCGTCGTGACCGCGGACTCGATCAACCGGCCGAGCCCGTTGCGTGCGAAGACCGTCTCCACCACGACCGACCCGGAGACCAGCCAGCCGACCAGCAGCGCGATCATCGTCAGCGCGGGCATGGCGGCGTTGCGCAGCGCGTGCGCCGTCACCGCCCGCGCCCGCGACGCGCCCTTGGCCCGCGCGGTGTCGACGTACGGCTGCCGCATCTCGGCGGTCAGCCGTTCGAGGAGCACCTGCGCCACGAAAGCCGACGACGGCACCGCCAGCGTCACGGCGGGCAGCACCAGACCGGCGAGCCCGTCCTCGCCCCGGGCGGGAAACAGCGGCAGGCCGAACGAGAACGCCTGCAACAGCACCAGGCCGAGCCAGAAGGTCGGGACGGACAGCGACAGGCCGGGCAGCGCGCCGAGCAGGCGACGCAGCCACAGCTGCCGGGTGTACGCGGCCGACCAGGCGATCAGGAAACCGAGCGGAAGCGCCACCAGCAGCGCGCCGCCCGCCAGCGCGAGGGTGCGCGGCGCCGCCTCGGCGATCGTCGCGCCGACATCCCGCCCGGTCTGGAACGACGTGCCGAGATCGCCGCGCAGGGCGCCGAGCAACCCGTCGAGATAACGCTCGACCGCCGGGCGGTCCAGACCGTACTCGGCCCGCAGCGCGGCCACCCGAGCCTCGTCCACCCCGTTCTCCGGCCCCATCATGATCCGCACGGGATCGGCGGGGAGGACGTTGAAGGCCGCGAAGGTGAGCGTGTACGCCGCCAGCACCACGGCCGCCGCCTGCGTGAGGCGCCGCGCCACGAACCGGGTCATCTCAGCTCCGAATGTCCAGGAGGATCCGCTGCCCGCCGACCTCCTGGCCGCTGTAGAGCACCACGTTGCCCGGCCGGAGCCTGCCGAGCAGCGCGAGGGTCAGCGCGCGCTGACCCCCGGTCGGGATGACGCCACCCTCTGGCACCGCCACCTCCCCGTCCTGCCGCAGCACCGCGCACCCCGACCAGGCGTCGATCGACGGGGCCGCGGCCGGTGAGTCCTCCGAGGCGGCCGGGCGGGCGGCGTAGCGATGGCCGCGCAGCGCGCGCCCGAGGTCGGCCGTCCACTCGTGGCCGTCGAACCCCACCACCAGGCTGAGCGTGCGGGTCGCATCCGGCCCCGGCGGGCCGGGCACCAGCCGGTCGGCCAGGCCGACCACCTCGACATCGCCGATCACGCGCGCCGGGACGGACAGCGTGCCCGCGGACTCACCGTCCTCCCGTTCCTCGACGAAGTACGCGGTGTCCTCCTCGGCCAGCGTCCCCTCGCGCACGCCGAGCAGGTACGCCGGGCCGAGAAGTTCGCCGTCGAGGGCCACCGGCGGCAGGACCGTCGCGCCCCCGTGCTGGAACCCGTAGGCCCCCTCGGCGTGCCCACCCGTCAGGGCCTCGGCGGCGAATCGCACGATTGCCGCATGGGCGATCCGCCGGGTCATCACCTGGACGACGAACCGGTCGCGGGCGTCCTGGAGCCTGGTCAGACCGTCGGCGTCGGCGAGCACCCGCACCCGCGACGGGTCGGTGAACGGGATGAGGGCGTCCCGCAGCAGCACGAGCTGCCACAGCCACTCGTTGTAGAGGTTGCGCGCGGCGTGCAGGCCGGGCCCGTCGATGAGCCGTTCGACCACCGGCGGAATCCAGGCGTACCCCACGCAACTGCTGTGGATGTCCGACGGGCCGGGCGCTCCCGTGGCGGGCACGGTTCTCACCAGGTCCAGGACCACCTCGGACACCGCGACGGCGTTCTCCCGCAGTTCGCCCCGCACGTCCTGGTCGGCGAGCCCGATGTCCAGCCGCAGCGTCCCATAGGGGCCCGACGTGCTCAGGGTGGCCTGGAGCCCGGCGACGAAGTCGGCCCTGGTGGCCTCGCCGCCGCCCGCGGCGGTGACCGCCGACTCCAGCAGCGTGCTCGCGGCGGCGACGAAGGCCGCGGGATCCACCGCACGGCCTCCGGCGAAGTCGTTCCATGTCATGCGCCTACCTCCACGTCCTGGAAGATCGGCCGCCCCGACGCGTCGAGGCGGACCCCTGTCACCCGCTCCGCGAGCCCCACCGACGACGCCTGCTCGAAGAGCGGGATGCCATGGCCTTCGGAAAGGATCGCCTTCGCCGCGGCGTCTACGGCGTCGGCGCGCTCGGCGGGATCGAGCACCGTGGCGATCCTGGCGATCGTGCTGTCCACCTTGTCCGGCCGAGTGCGCCGCAGCGGGTTCGCGCTCTTCACCGGGTACACGCTGGCGAGGACCGAGGGATCTCCCCTGGTCACCGCCCAGGAGACGAAGTCGTAGTCACCTGAGCCCTGCCGCGCGCTGTTGGTGGCGTCGTCGAGCGGCGTCGGTCGCAGCTCGATCCCGGCCTCGGCGAGCTGCTGGGCCATGAGCTGGTACACCGAGCCGTAGGGTTCGTTGGCCGAGTAGACCAGGTCGAACGACAGCCTTTGCGACCCCTTGGCACGCACACCGTCCGGGCCGAGCCGCCAGCCGGCCGCGTCGGCCAGCCTGGCCGCCTCGTCGGGCGCGAACGCCAGGTCGGCGGAGCGGTCGGCGTGGCCGGGCGTCGTGCCGGCGAGCACGTCGGTCGCCGGGCGTTCGCCCGCCGCGAGCAGCGGCGCGAACCGCGACCGGTCGAGGGCGGCACTGATCGCCCGCCGCACGGCGGGATCGCTCAGCGCGGGCCGTGACTCGTTGGGCAGCAGCGTGAACACGATGCCGGGCCGGGTGGCGGACAGCAGCCGGGGGCCGCGGTCGCCGAAGGACCGCTGGTCCTGCTGGAGCACCTGCAGGTCGGCGTCGAGCTGCCCGGAGAACAGGCTGCCGTGCCTGGCGCTCGGGTCGGTGACGATGGCGAAGGTCAGCGCGCGTACCCGCGGGACGCCCTGGTGGGCGGCGAGCGTGCTCGCCCAGGCGTATCCGGTGCGCGCCGAGAGCCGTACCTCCTCGTTGAGCGCGACCTGGCCGAGCACGAACGGCCCGGAGCCGACGAGCGCGCCCGCGCAGCGCTGCTGCGGGGTCTTCCCGAGCGTGCCCGGGGAGAGCATGCCGAGCGTCGCCATCGAGGTGGCCTGGAGGAACTGCGCGTTCGAGGTGCCGAACCGCACCTCGACGGTCCTCGCGTCGGGCGCGGAGGCTCCCTCGTAGGAGGCAAGGTAGCCCGAGCCGAGCGGGGAACGCGCGCCGAGCTCGGAGATGTCGTCGAGGTTGGCGACGACCGCGGCGGCGTCCAGCGGCGCGCCGTCGCTGAACGTCACACCGTCACGCAGGGTGAAGGTGAACCGCTTGGCCTGCTTGTCGACCTTCCACGACGTCGCGAGCCACGGCACGATCTCTCCGGTGCGCGGGTCCTGGTCGGTGAGCGAGTCCACGAGCTGGCGCGACACCTGGAGGTTGGAGGTCTGAGGGGTCTGGTGCGGGTCGAGACAGCTCACCGGCGCGGCGAGCCCCACGGTGAGGGAGTCGTTGGCGGGCCTTTCGGCGTCCGCGGTCGCGCAGGCGGTGAGCAGTACGGCGCAGCACGCGAGTACAGAGGTCAATCGGGACACGGGCACCAGTCTGCGAGCCCGCACCCGAGATCCCGGGGTCCCCGTTCTCACTCTGTGGAAAGCGGCGGGGTTTTCACTCGGCGGAACCCACCCATGACACCCTGGCGCGAGGGTGCCACGGCCGGGACACCGGCTACTTCAGGTCGACCTTCACCCCCTCGGAGAACACCGAGTCGTGCAGCTCCACGTACGCCGGTTTCACGGACTTCGCCAGATCGAACAGCACGATGCCTTTCACGCTGTTGCCCGGGTTGATGTCCTCGTACAGGGACTTGGAGTCCTCAAGGTAGATCGCGGCGCCGTCGTCGGCCTCGAACTCCCGGCCACGGTCGTCGTACAGCTTCTGCGCGCTCCCCGCGAACGCCTGCGCCTCGTCGCCGATGTTCTTCACCGTCACGTGGACCAGCAGGAACTCGCCCTGGGCCTTCTTGTTGAGGAACTCACCGCCGATCGTGGTCCTCTTCTCGGTTTTTGTGATCTTGAAGGCGAACTTCCCGTCCTTCACGAGGTCGCCGATCCCCGGGGGCGTGTCCTGCCGCGCCCCGCCCGCGGCACCGACCTTCTCCGAGGTTGCGCTCGTCGTGCCTGCCTGGTCGCCGTCGGCGCCGGCCAGGAGAGCGGCACAGCCGACCGGCAGGAGCAGGAGGGCGCCGATGATGAGCAGCCACTTCAGGGCGCCGCCCTTCTTCTTCGGCGGCGGGCCGGGGTGGTGGTACGGCGGGTACCCGGGGGAGGGGTGGGCCTGGTGGTGCGGCCCGGACGCAGGTGGGTAGGCCATGTGACTCTCCGTCTCGACCGTGTGATGTATCGGTGACATCAGGAGACGCGCCTGAGACGGGTGGGGAGGGCGTTACAGACGTGTCAGGCATGGGCCGGATGAGGACAGGTGCACTCGGCGACCGGCCTCCCGCGAGGTGCGGCGAACGAGCCCGTGCCGGGCGTCATGATGACCGGCTGCGCGGTCACCTTGCGGATCGCGATGCGGGCGACGTCGAACCCGGCGTCCGATCGGTTCGCGTCGCTCGTCGCCGAAGCCTGAAAACCATGATCCGCGGACCGGAGGTATTCGGAGCAGGACCAGGAACCCGTTTCGGGGGCGAAAACGAAAAAGCCCCGAATCTCCGACTTGCCGAGACTCAGGGTTTCCCTGGTGTCCGAGGGGGAGACTTGAACCGTTCGCCCATCTCCTGAGCAGCACCGACGCTCCGTGGCTGGATCTCTCATGTCCGGAATAGGCGTGCGGAGAGGGGGCGGTGCCCACACCCACCTCAACGAGGTCAGGTCTGATTTCGCGGCACACGACTATGCCGGGGAAGCTCGGCAACCACCAGTTCAGGATCCTCAGCAGAGGATCTCAACTGCGCTCAGGGCAGCGGTGGTAAGGGGGCGGGAGCTCGGTGATCACAGCACCGAACCCGTTCCTGCATCCCGGCAACCTGATCAACCCGGAAGCCAGGCCGTGCGCCGCCCCTCGACACCAGAAATCGCCGGGGAGGTGGTTCCGGTCGAAGGAGCTCGGGTCGAGCGTACTCAGCGCGATCGGGTTGGGGACCGGATCATTGGCGAGGATGTCGTGTAGGGGCAGGAGGTCTCGCAGGGCGCTTCGAGACCCGTTGCGAACCTGAACGCCCCGAGCGCCCGGATCGGTCGCGCGCTCGGTCTGCGGTCTGGTTCGCATCACGACGGTGTTGAGCAGGTGGGATCGGGCGCCGATGAGAAATGGCGCCGACAGCCGTCTAAGTAGACGTCCGGTGAAAACGCGCTGCGCGCATCAAGGGAGAGCAACGAGATGAGACTACTTCGATACTCGATCAACGTCACGCTCGAC